>JBHHWO010000072.1:0-23096 GCA_046756565.1 Thermoanaerobaculia bacterium
CGCGGCAGATCTAACTGTCTCAGTCTTCGACGTGACCGGAGAGGGCTTCGTTGTGCTTTCGGCGCCGGCGCTTCCGTTGGTGGTGCTGTCGGGAGAAACAACGCAGGTAACTATCCGGTTCAAGCCGACCCGTGGAGCGGCGGAACCGGTTGACTTCGATGGGGTGCTCACGATAATCAGCGATGATCCAGACACGGCTTCCGTGGAACGAACACTGGACGGCAAAGGCAGCTTGTAGAAATCCCCGGGGGTCGGTGTGGCCCGGCCGATCCAGACACCCCTTGCGACGCCTTCGCGCAACCTGGGTGCCAAACTGTTGGTCCAGTGCCTGAAGGAGCGCCGCGTGTGTCTCGTAGGGAGCCTCTCCGTGCTCCCGGAGAGACAGCACCGGCGCGACACTATCGGCACGGCTAACCGCTGAGCTTGTCCGAGGGGACGAGTCGAGATTCCTCGCTGCGCTCGGAATGACGATGTGGGGGTGTCCCGATTGATATAGTTCGGCGTCAGCCCGAAGGGACCCGTTTAGCTATCGTGACCGCCGATTTCTCCTACTCGCTCGAGGCTCTCGAGAGCCAATGGCGTGCCACCAGGGCGCCCAAGCTGGGACTCGAGCTGGCGGAGGAGCACCGGCGCCGCGATGACCTTCCGACGGCCATCGAGGTCCTCGAGGCGGGGCTCGAAGTCCACCCGGATCACATGTCGTCGAGGGTCGCGCTCAGCCGCTATCTCGTGGATAGCGGCCGTTTCGAGGATGCTCTCGGTCACCTGGAGCAGATTGTCGGCGTGGATCCGGTTCACCTGGTCGCCAACAAGCTACTGGTTCGCACTCACATCGGCCTCGGCCGCTTGGAGGATGCCCGCGACAAGCTGGACATCTACGAGATGCTCGGAGAAGGCGATGCCGACATCGAGGCGCTCCGCGCCGCGGTTTCGGGCGGCGTCATCGAAGGCGCTGCCGTGCCGCCGCCCGAGCCAACAGCTCAGGAGACCGGTGAAGCGGCTTCAGAGACGCCTCTGGAGTCGTCATTCGACGACGAGGTCCCGGACGCGGAGCCGGTGTCGGTGCCGTCTCCGGGGTCGGCCGACGAGCCGTTCGGCTCGGTCTGGTCTTCGGACGCCTCGGCCGGGTATTGGGACGAGGTCGGCGGCGAAGGGATCTTTGCGGTCGAGTATTCGAGTGAGGCGGCGACCGCCGATGCCGTCGAGGACACTTCGCCGCGCCCGTCCGCGAGCGGTCCTGCGGACCCGGGTGAGGCGCCCCGGGAATCACCGCCCGAGTCTTCGGTCACTCTCGGCAATCTCTATCTCGAGCAGGGGCACACCCAGAAGGCGGCGGAGAGCTATCGGGAAGTCCTCGAGCGTGAGCCCGACAACCAAGCCGCCAGGCGGAGTCTGGCGTCGATCGAAGAACAGGTGGTCGAAGGTGCGACCGCCACCGAACGGAAGAAGTCCGTCCTGATCGCCTACCGTGCGCGGCTACGGCGCGCCCTGGAAACTCAAGCCTGATGTTCGAAGAGAGGCTGGCCGACATCGCCGCGCGCCTCCAGGGCTTGGTCTACGCATCCCTGGTCGCTTCCGACGGCATTCGCGTCGAAGGCCACGCAGTGGAGGGGCGGACGCCTGACGGCCTCGATGCCGACAACCTGGCAGTCGAGCTGCTGACCCAGATCAAGAACATCTCCCAGAATCACGGTGAGCTGGGCATGGGAGAGGTCTCGGAGTACTCGGTCAGCACCGAACGCTTCATCGTGTTGCTCGGCAAGGTCGCGCCGGGCTACTACTTGATGCTCGTCCTCTCCGAGGGCGCGAGTTTAGGCCGCGCCCGCTTCGAGCTCCGGCGAGCTCCGCTGACCTTCGAGAGCGATCTAGTCTAGTGGTTCGTTTGCAGAACCGGGGAGATTCAAATTGACGTTCGAGCAGATCAAGGCGCTGATCGACATCGTCTGCCAGAAAGGCCTCCACGAGCTGGAAGTGGAGCGTTCCGATTTCCGGGTGAAGATCGTTGGCGGGGCGCCGGTGGCGCAGGCGTCCCTTCCGAGCGCCGTGGCGCCGGCAGCGCCAGCGGCAGCTCCTGGTCCACAGCCGGCTCCGGCTGCTCTGGCCTCCGTAGGCGAGCACAAGGGAGGCCACACTATCGCGTCGCCGATCGTCGGTACCTACTACGCGGCCCCGAGTCCCGATTCCGACCCCTACGTCCAGGTCGGGGACCGAGTCGGCGTCGGTCAGGTCCTCTGCATCGTCGAAGCCATGAAGCTGATGAACGAGATCGAGTCCGACGTCGACGGCGAGATTGTCGAGATCCTGCCCTCCAACGCGCAGCCGGTTGAATTCGGCGAGCCGCTCTTCATAATCCGCGTCGACACGTGATGTCCTGAGCGCCTGGATTCCTAAGGGATGTTCAAGAAGATCCTGATCGCCAACCGGGGCGAGATCGCCCTGCGTATCATCCAGGCCTGCCGTGAGCTGGGCATTCGTACGGTCGCGGTCTACAGCACCGCCGACCGCGACAGCCTGCACGTGACCTACGCGGACGAAGACGTCTGTATCGGGCCCGGTCCTTCGGCCCAAAGCTATTTGAATATCTCGGCGATCATCTCGGCTGCCGAGATCACCGGCGCCGAGGCCGTCCACCCCGGCTACGGTTTTCTCGCGGAGAACGCGAGCTTCGCCGACGCCCTCAAGGAGTGCAAGATCCGCTGGATCGGCCCCAGCCCCGACAGCATCCGCCTGATGGGCAACAAGTCCCAGGCTCGCAAGACCGCGATCGAGGCCGATGTTCCGGTCGTGCCCGGCAGCGAGGAGGCTTTGGCGAACGCGGCCGAGGCGCGCGCCCTGGCCGGTCAGGTCGGCTACCCGGTCATTCTCAAGGCTTCGGCGGGCGGCGGTGGGCGCGGCATGCGCATCGTTCAGGGACCTGAAGAGCTGGATCATCAGCTGCAGACCGCCAGCGAGGAAGCTGCGGCCTCTTTCGGCGACGGTTCGATCTACCTCGAGAAGTACCTTGTCGAGCCTCGCCACATCGAGTTTCAGGTTCTTGGCGACCGCTTTGGCAACGCCATCGATCTCGGAGAGCGCGAGTGCTCGATCCAGCGCCGCCATCAGAAACTGCTCGAAGAGGCGCCGTCGCCTGCGCTGACTCCGGCATTGCGCGAGCAAATGTCCGAGGCCGCGGTGAGGCTGACGCGCCATGTGGCCTACGAGAACGCCGGCACCATCGAGTTCCTGCTGGATCGGACCGGGCGCTTCTACTTCATGGAGATGAACACGCGGATTCAGGTCGAGCACCCGGTGACCGAGATGGTGACCGGAGTCGACCTGGTCAAAGAGCAACTGCGCCTGGCCTCGGGAGAGAAACTCTCCATCCCCCCCGGGCTGCGTGCCCGCGGGCACGCCATAGAGTGCCGGATCAACGCCGAGCATCCTGTCACCTTCCGCCCGTCACCCGGCAGAATCGAGACCTTTCATCCGCCCGGCGGTCCGGGAGTGCGGGTCGACACGCACGTCTATGAGGACTACGTGATTCCTCCGTTCTACGACTCGATGGTGGCCAAGCTGATCGTCCACGCCGCCACCCGGGAGGAGGCGATTCGCCGGATGGAAAGGGCTCTCGACTTCTTCGTGATCGAAGGGATCGACACCAGCATTCCGCTCCACCGCGAGATCGTCAAGGACGATCGCTTTCGGATCGGCGACGTCTCGACCCGGTTCATGGAGCGGTTCCGGCCCCACAAGCCCAAGACAGCGGCGGTCGGGGCCTGAGACTCCATGCCGAGCGCCAGCCCGGGGAGCATTCCCAAGCTCTATGCTCTTGCCGACTGGGAGGCGCTCGAGGGGACGTCTCTGGCGGAGGCTGCCTGCCGGATGGCGGACGCCGGTGTGCGATGGATCCAGATCCGCGCCAAGAACGTCGGTGACGACGAGCTGGCCGCCGGCGTGGAGGACTGCTGCCGCGCGCTCGAAGGCTCCGAGGCCGAGCTGTGGCTCAACGATCGCCCGGACCTGGCTCGAATGTTTCCCGTGCGGGGCGTGCATCTGGGGCAGGATGACCTCGCCCCGGCGGCCGCGCGGCCGTTCCTGGGCGAAAGCAGTTGGATCGGTCTCTCGACCCACGGCCGCGGGCAGGTCGAAGAGGCGGACGCCGATCCGGCGGTCGACGTCGTGGCTATAGGACCGGTGTTCGACACCACCGGTAAGAAGAATCCAGAACCGGTGATCGGACTCGACGGTGTCCGCCGGGCGCGTGCGGCGACCGGAAAACCGCTGGTGGCGATCGGTGGGATCGACCGGGGGCGCATCAGGGAAGTCCTGGCGGCGGGCGCCGACTCGGTGGCGATCCTGAGCGCGATCTGTCGAGGCTCTATCGAACGGAATTGCCGGAGGCTGGTGGCTCTGGCGGAGGCGACTGTATGAGTGAGACTTTCTCGACTCGTTGGGGATTGATTCTCGCGACGCTGGGCATGGCGGTCGGCACCGGCAACATCTGGCGCTTCCCGCGGATCGTCGCGACCAATGGCGGCGGCAGCTTTCTGGTCGCTTGGGTGGTTTTTCTGTTGATGTGGTCGGTGCCGCTGATGATCGTGGAGTTCTCCTTCGGCAAGAAAGCGCGGCTCGGCACCGTCGGCGCCTTCCGTCTCTTCGCCGGAGAAAAGGCGGGCTGGATGGGTGGATGGGCGGCACTCTGCGCCGCGGCGATCGGTTTCTACTACTCGGTCGTCGCCGGCTGGTGTCTGCGCTATTTCTTCGCCTCTCTGGTCGGAGAGCTCGGCCGGACCGACTCGCAGGCCTTCTGGGAGGCCTATGCCGGCACCGGTCAGTCGTTTCTTACCCACGCCCTCGCGCTGGGTCTGGCGGTTCTGGTCGTCTGGTTCGGCGTGCGCGGCATCGAGAGGGTGGCGAAGGTCTTGATACCGACACTGGTGGTCCTGGTACTCGTTCTCGCGATTCGGGCGGTGACCTTGCCTGGAGCCATGGCGGGGCTCGAGTTCTTGTTCCGGCCCGATTGGAGCGCCCTCGGGGACGTCAACATCTGGCTTCAGGCGCTGACCCAGAACGCCTGGGACACGGGCGCGGGCTGGGGACTGATCCTCACCTATGCGACCTACATGCGCCTCAAGGAAGATGTTCCGTTGAACGCCTTCTTGATCGGATTCGGCAACAACTCGATGTCCCTGCTGGCCGGGATCATGGTTTTGTGCACGGTGTTCGCGATTAATCCGGGCGCTCGCGACCAGATCGTTGGAGCCGGCAACGAGGGGCTGACGTTCATCTGGATGCCGCAGCTGTTCAACCAAATGCCCGCTGGCGGATTCTTCATGTGTCTGTTCTTTCTGGCGCTGTCGTTCGCCGCGTTGACCAGCCTGATCTCGATGCTCGAGCTGATCACCCGGATCTTCATCGACGCCGGGTTCACCCGCAAGAAGGCGCTTCTCGCGGTCGGCCTGGCAACGTTGTGGTTCGGTGCTCCGTCGGCTTTCTCGCTGGACTTTCTGCACAACCAGGATTGGGTGTGGGGCGTCGGCCTGATGGTCTCCGGCCTGTTCTTCGCGTTGGCGGCTCGCAAGTATGGCGTCGAGAAGATCCGAAGCGAAATCGTCAACGCTGAGGGATGCGACCTCCGGATTGGCCGCTGGTGGAATTTCGTCATCTCCGTGGTGGTGCCGATCGAGGCGGTGGTGCTCACGGTCTGGTGGCTATGGGAGGCCCGCGGCTGGGATCCCGAGGGCTGGCTGGATCCGTTCGGCTCCGCTACCGTGGGCACGGTGTTGGTCCAGTTCGCCATCGCGCTGGTGGGTCTGATCCTGCTCGATCGGTGGCTGGTCGCCCGCCGCCTCGAGAGTCGGGAGTCATAGGATGGAAGAGATGAGTGGAATCGCGATCGTGTTCATGATCCTGATCGGTGGCCTGGTGTGGGGAGGTTTCGTCGGACTGCTCGCGCGAGCCGTCCGCAGAGAGGGCGGCAAGTCGACCCAATGAGCCCTAGCGTCCAGGCGCTCAGGCACACGCGGCTCCGGGCGCAGGAGTGAATCTCTTCCTGATCGGATTCATGGGCGCCGGTAAGAGCGCGGTCGGCTCGCGCCTGGCGGCCAGAATGGAAACCGATTTCGTGGACCTGGATTCCATCATTGAGGTCGAAGCGGACCTGCCGGTCGCCGAGATCTTCGCACGCGAGGGCGAAGACGGCTTCCGCAGGCTCGAGCATTCGGTTCTGCGGGGCGTGTGCTCAGCCGAGCGGGACCGGGTCGTGGCGACCGGGGGAGGCACCCCGGCGTCGCGGGAGAATCGGGATCTCATGCGCACGAGCGGCATGACGTTGTGGCTGGACCCGCCGCTCGAGCTGATCCTGAGTCGGCTCGGCGACAAGTCCCGAAGCCGCAGGCCGCTGTTCGAGTCGCCCGCTCGGGCGCGCGAGCTGTTCCGGCAGCGCCGCGCCGCCTACGCGGCCGCCGACTTGAGGGTGGAGCCGGTCGAAGGGGACAGTGCCGACCAGACGGTTCAGAGAGTGATCGACTGCCTGAAGGAACACCCTGTGGGCTCCCAACTCGTCGGCGGGCGAGAATCGTCAGAGCGATGAGATACCTGATCCTGACCGATATCCATGGTAACTCGGACGCGCTCGACGCGGTCTTGGAGGAAGCCTCGACCGAGTCGATCGGGTCGGTCCTCGTCCTGGGCGACCTGGTCGGCTACGGCGCCGGGCCCAACGAGGTGATCGATCGGATTCTCGGGCTGCCGCAGCCGACGGTGGTGATCCGCGGCAACCACGACAAGGTCGTCGCGACGCCGATTCAGGATCTCCATTTCAACGCCATCGCGCGGCTGGCCATACGTTGGACCGCCGAAGAGTTGACCGACTCGAACCTCCGGTACCTGAGCGAGTTGCCTCAAGGTCCGCTCGAGATCAAGCCGGGCCTGTCGATCTGCCACGGCTCGCCGCTCGACGAGGACGAATACCTGCTCGGCCTCGAGGGGGCCGCCGATTCGTTCGCCAATCATCCGGCTCGGATCTCGTTCTTCGGCCACACGCACCTGCCGACCCTGTTCGTTGCCGAGAATGGCCGCCTGTCGTCTTTCGGTCTCGAGGGCGAGGGCCAGACGATCCACCTGGAACCCGGGAATCGGTACCTTGCCAATCCGGGATCGGTCGGGCAGCCGCGCGACCGGGACCCGCGCGCCGCATACTTCATCTACGATGCCGGCGAGGACAAGATCCACTGGCGCCGCTGCGACTACGCGGTCGGGAACGCCCAACGGCGGATTCTGGAGGCCGGTCTGCCGGAGGTTCTGGCGTACCGGCTCGCGGCCGGAATCTGACTGGGCCGCGATCGGAATGGCGGAACTCGCAGCGATGAGCGGGCGACGGCCGAGAGCGTTCTCTAGTCGGTGGCTGATCGTCGGCCTCGCTGGCTGGCTCGTCACCGGCTGCGCGAGCGTGGATACCGAGTCGACCCGCGCGGGTGCCGTACCGGGCTCCGCTTCCGAGGCCGTCGAGGAGACCCTTGGCAACGTCGACGCCGAGGCGTTGCTGCTCCTGATGTCCGATCGCCTTCTGTTCGAGCCCTTCGGTGTCGCCCGGCTGTTTCGGGAGCGACCCGAGTTTCACGAGCGCCTGGCCGTGACCCTGGGTAGGGTCGGAGATGGGCGCGGACTCTCGTACCTCGAGTCGATGATGGCCGATCCCGTCGTCGAGGTGCGCCGGGCCGCCGCCTTTGGTCTCGGCCTTCTCGGCGACCCGGGGGCCTACCCGTCTCTGTTGGCAGCGACCGTGGACCCGGATCGCGAGGTCGGGCAGTTGGCGGTTGGCGCGTTGGCGCGGCTCGAGTCGCCCCTGTCCGAGATTCTGCCCGCTCTCGAAGCCCTGCCCGAGGCCGAGCGCCGGCATCGGCTGCTGCCGTCCCTTTTCCGCTTCCCGCCGGACGACATTCACAGGGCGGCGCGAGAGCTCGGTGGAGGCCAGAGCGAGCTCCCTTCCGAGCTCGGGCGATGGCTGCACTACGCTCTGGCACGAAGCGGAGATGCCCGCGGCCTCTCCCGGCTGCGGGCGAGTCTGGACAGTGCCGATCCATGGGTCCGGGGCTGGGCCGCGCGTGCTCTCGGCAGGCTCGGCGTGGCCGAGGATCTCGAGCGCCTCGAGCCTCTTCTGGCCGCGGAGGACGCCGGCGTTGTCGTGCAGGCGCTACGGGCCGCGTCCGCTTTGGTCGGCTCGGGTCGGGTTGCGGCCGGTGCGCCCTGGTTGGAAGCTCTGGAGCGCCTGGTCGTCGATCCGCGCCCGTGGGTTCGGTTGACTGCGCTCGAGGTGGCTGGCGCCAGGCCGCTTTCCACGGATCTGGCGGCGCACCTGCGGCAGGTCGCGGCGGGCGAGGGCCACGGTGCCGGCCTGGCGCTCGTCTCGTTGGCCCGAGCTGGCGACATCGAGAGTCAGCAACTCGTGTTGCGCGCGTCGGCTTCGGCGGACCCCGGAATGCGGCGGGCCGCGGTCGCCGCGGCTGGGCTCTCCGGTCCGGCCGAAACCATCGACCGGGCCTGGACGGACAGCGATGTCTCGGTACGGATGGCGGCCCTGAGCGTATTCCTCGAAGGAGAATCTCTGCGCGCCGAACGTGCTGCCCGAGAGGCCCTGCTCGAGCCCGACCCCGGCCTGCGAGCTCGGTCGCTGGATTGGCTGGCTGCGCATGCGGTGGCCCCGCTCGACGAACTGTTGATGGCGATCAGCACCGTGGGCGACGCCCGGCTGCCGGACGTCAAGGTAAACGCGGCGGCGGCGCTGATGGCGCGGGCGGAGAGCGAGCCGCTGGAGCGAGGAGCCTCGATCGCCGCGATCGAGCGTCTGGCCAGCGACGAAAGCTATCTGGTCCGGAGAGCCGCGGGGCGGGCACTCGAGACTCTGAAGCGCCCTGTGCCCGCGCTCGGTACGGTTCCGACGTCGCGCACGATAAGGACGTATCGCGAGATCGCCCGCTCCACCGAGCGAAGCCGCTGGGTCGAGCTCGAGGTCGCCGCTGGAATCATCGTTCTGGAGCTGGACTGTCCAACCGCGCCGCTGACCTGCTTGAGCTTCTTGCAGCTGGCCGGCGCTGGCTATTTCGACGGGCTGCGCTTCCACCGCGTGATTCCGGACTTCGTCGCGCAGGGCGGGGACCCGAGAGGAGATGGCTGGGGAGGTCCCGGTTTTTCTCTCAGGGACGAGAACAGCCGGATCTCCTACCGGAGGGGCGTGGTCGGCATGGCGCGGTCCGACACCCACACCGCGGGCAGCCAGTTCTTCCTGGCCCTGAGCGCCCAGCCCCATCTGGACGGTCGCTACACCGCGTTTGGCCGCGTGATCGAAGGTGACCAGTTTCTGGACGGCATCGAGCAGGGTGACGAGATCGTGGCGATCCGTGAGGTCGAACGCCCCTGAGTGGGCACCCGGCGGGTTGGTAGACTCGAGCCATGACGAGGGGTTTTCGAGGCGCCCGAGAAGCGGCCGGTCGCGGAACTCTGCTCGCCGTCTGGCTGCTCTCGGCATGCGCCTCGTCCGACATCACCGTGGCCAGCCATAACGAGTCAGCAGTCCCCGAGACCGATCTGGTTCTCGGCGTCGCGACTCCCGAGGAAGTGCTCGCGCGGGTGCCGGAATGGGTCGACGAGCTGGTGCGCTCCGAACCGATCGAGGAGACTGCGCTTCGGCTTGCGACTCCCAGCCCCGGGGTCGAAGTCGAGGTGTTTTTTGGCAGCTGGTGCTCCGACAGCCGCAGGGAGCTCGCTCGTCTCTGGCGGGCTCTCGAGATCGCCGGCGGCGAAGCGGGCTTTCCGATCCGTTATGTCGGCATCGACCGGAACAAGCAGGAGCCGAATGACCTCGTCTCGGGCCGGCAGATTCTCTATGTCCCGACCCTGATCGTGTCCAAGGGCGGTGCCGAAGTCGGCCGGATCATCGAGAGCTCGCCGGCTGGCGTGGAAGCGGATCTACTCGACCTCGTACGGGGGGACGCCAGCGGATGGGTCTCCGGCCGCGACGACCTCGAGCCACCGGACGCGGCGGGCGATTCCCGATAACCATCGGTGCGGCTCTCCGGAAATGGACAGATGCGGACTCTTGGTTGGCTACTCCAGTTCCTCGCCCTGGTGGTGGTCGGTACCGCTCTTCTGGTGGGGCTCTTCCATGATGCCGTCCGCACCGAAATCGGCATGCTGGCGGTGGGTGGATTCATGTTTCTCCTAGGGCGGATTCTGAACCGCGACTGAGCGTCGCAACCACGCCAGACAGGCTCGCCGTAATCTGCAACCTTTCCCAGAGGCGCCCGTAACACTTATGACACAGGGACCACCGGAAGTCTCGGACGCCGAGGTGGTAGCTGCGGTTCTCAAGGGAGACAAGGAAAGATACGGTGAGATCGTCAAGCGCTACCAGGCGAGGCTGGTCAACTTTCTGTACCGCCTTCTCTACGATCACGCCGAGGCCCATGACCTGTCCCAGGAGGTGTTCTTCAAGACCTACCGGGCACTCGATCGCTATGACCCGCAGTACAAGTTCTCGACCTGGCTGTTTCGTGTCGCCCAGAACGCAGCGATCGATCGTCTGCGCAAGCGGCGGCTCAAACTGGTCTCGATGGACCGGCCGACCAAGGACTCGGAGTCGGACTCGACCTGGGAGTTCCCCAGCGACGAGCGAGGTCCGTACGGCGATCTGCGCAACCGCGAGCGGGGCCGGGCAATCTCGGACGCCGTCAAGGCCCTACCCTGGGAGTACCGTGAGCTGATCGTCATGCGGCACTACGGAGAGCTGTCCTACAACGAGATCGCCGAGCTCAAGGAGCTCCCTTTGGGGACCGTGAAGAACAAGCTCTTTCGTGCGCGCCAGATGCTGAAGGAAGGCCTGGCGGATTTTTTGACGGACTGAGTGCGGTGGGTGAAACGAAGTATGCCTAGAAGAGACACGCGACCCCATCTCGACTACCAGGAGCTGCTGTTCCTGGAGCCCGATGGTGAGCTCACCAGGCCCGAGCGGCGCCAGTTGGACGAGCACGTTGCCCGATGCGGCGAGTGCGCGGCGACTCGGCGCGAGGTGGCCTCGCTGGGCTCGATGCTGGAGAACGCCAGAATCGAGCCCGATCCCGATCTGGCCCGGCGGGTTCTCGAAAACCTGCCCCCCGCGGACTGGGAGATGCGCCGCCCGGCCAACTGGCGGGGAGCGGCGGCCGCTTTCATCGGCCTGGTCATCGCCTCCTACGCCCTGACCTTCCAGGGACAGCCAATGGGGGAGGCCCTTTCATGGATCGAGACGCTGTCGGCGATCGCCGGCCTCTTCGGATCCGCGGTCCTTGCCGGCGCCGGGCTGCTGTCGGCCTCCTGGGCGGGGGTGGGTCTGGCTCTGGGCGAGGTTCTGTCGCGATCGCCGGTCGGCTTCGTCGTTTTCGGGCTCTTCGTTCTAGGCGTCGACGCTCTGTTCCTGCGCTACCTCTGGCGATTGTCTCGCCGCGCCTCCGACGCGAGTCTCAGCCGTCGCGACGGCTCGGGCTAGGAATCGGGCCACCGGGCGGAGCCGGGACGCGGGTCACGCTAGACTCGGCGTCGATGAAGCGAGTGTTTGCGTTCGCCCTTTTGTGCCTGGCAGGGCTACCGGCGGTGGTGCGGGCCCAGGAGTCGGCGCTGCTGGTCGAAGCCGGAAGCCTGGCTCGGCGCCAGCTGGTTGCCGTCGGCAGGGACCTGGTTGTCTACGGCGAGGCCCAGGACGACGTCGCCGCCGTCAACGGATCGGTTCGGGTCAACGGACTGGTGCGAGGCGACGTCATCGTTCTCGGAGGAGACGCGTCGGTCGCCGGTCCGGGCCGGGTCGAAGGCGATATCTTCGTCCTCGGCGGACGGCTGACGGCCGAGGCCGGAGCCACGATCGAGGGCCGATCGGTTTCCTATCCCACGGTCAGCGGCGCGTGGCTGGTGCTGCTCGAGGGTCCCAGCCTCGGCCTTTCGGCGCTGTCCCGGGTGATCCTCGGGGCCAAGCTCGCGCTACTCGCCGCCTGGCTGCTCTGGTCGGTCCTGGTCATGGCCTCGAGCGGCCGCGAGCTGCTGAGTGCCTCGTCGGCGGTGTCGTCGGAGCCGCTGCGGATGTTTCTGGTCGGGCTCGGGACCGTGCTGAGCCTGTTCCTGACGGCGCTCTTTTTCAGCGCCTTGGCTTCGTCCGTGATGGGCATACCACTACTTTTTCTGGTAGTCGTCGTGATGATGCTGTTCAAGCTGTGGGGGAGTGTGGCCGTGTTTCACGCGGCCGGAGCCTTCGTATGCCGCAAACTGCGCGCCCGATGGAGTCCGATCAATGCCGCCATTATCGGTCTGCTCCTGCTCGGCGCCATCAAGCTGCTGCCCTGGGTGGGTACCTGGGTGTGGACGGTCGTGACCCTCCTCGGAGTCGGCTGCGCGGTGGCGACCAAGTTCGGCCGGCGCGAGCCGTGGTTCGAGCCGGCCCTGCCGACGGCGATGCCGTAGGGTCGGGAGGGGGCACCAAGGAATGGTGTCCCCGATCTGCTTGACCGCCCCCCGGCGTTGCCGTAATCTCGGCGCGGTGCCGAAGCGTGGTTCTCTGAGGCAAAAACACGGAGCCGGCGCCGCCTTCCCGCCCCGGATTCCTTTCCCGTCGAGTTGATGTTCTGCCAGGCCTGTGGAGCGCTGAACCGCGAAGACGAGGAGTATTGCGTCCGCTGCAATAGCAAGCTCCTGGTGCTCTCCGGGCAGGGTACCGATGCCCCTTCCGGCTTCGAGGAGAGCACGGTCGACGAGAGCTTTTCGTTCGACGAGCACCTGCTCGAGCGGATCTCGATTCTGGAGGAAGCGGTCAAGCGGTCGGCCGAGACCATCCGCGAGCTGATGATGGCGCTCACCAAGCAGGAGCGATCGATCGTGGTCAATCAGACCGGCGTCGCCACCCTGCGCGAGCTGCTCGAGACCAAGCGGGTCGTGGAGGGCGACGAGTGGAACGACCTGTGGCAGACCCGCATGGACTATCAGCTCCTGGCCCTGGAGAAGCGCGAGCGCTTCGTCGAGGTCAAGGACCGGATGGTCGCGCTGTTCAACGGCAAGCGACGCAAGTTTTTCGTCGAGCTTCTCGACGACGCCGAGTACGCGTTGTTCGGCTTCGACGTCGACCGCGCGATGAACGCCCTGGAGGCCGCGTATCGCCTCGACAAAGAGAACTACGAGTTGGCCTACTTTATCGGCGAGACCTACTTCAACGACGGCGATACCGAGCGTGCGCTGGCGTATTTCACCCAGGTACTGGAAGCCGCCCCCGAGCACTACGAGGGACTCGTCTACACCGGGGTCATTCAGCACGAGCGCGGCGACGGCGAGAGCGCCGAGGCGCTGCTCGAAAGAGCTCTGGCGCTACATCCGGATTCGTTTCTGCCATCTTTCAGCCTGGGTGCGGTGTTCGCTGCCCGCGGCAATCTCACCAACGCAGTCACGCTGCTCGAGCGGGCGGTGTCTCTGGACCCCGTGCCGGAGGCCCTGTTCTTGCTTGGAAGCTGCTACTACGAGATGGGTAAACCCTCGCGCGCGGCGCGGGCGCTCGAAGAGACGGTGCGGCGCGATCCGGCGCACGAGGAAGCGCACCACCTGCTCGGATTGGCGTATCTGGATCGGGGCTGGCATCAAAAGGCCCTGGACGCGTTTCGCCGTGCTCAGCGCCTGAATCCCAAGAAGCTCAGATACCAGGACCTGGTCGGCTATCTTTCGGGCCACCGGGAGTCGCCGCTGCCGGAAGTTTCCGCCGAGGCGCGAGGCTGGCTCGACAAGGCGGACCAGGCGAGTACGGGCGCCCGTCCCGATCGGGTGCTGTCGTGTTACCGAAGCGCCCTCGACGTCGAGCCCGACAACCCGACGCTGCTGATCAACTTCGCGCTCGCCTGTCTGGAGCACAAACGGTCGAAGGAGAGCGAGGTGGTCACTAGGCGTCTGCTCGAGCTGGAGCCCAATGAGATGCTGAAGGCAACGGCGTGCGCCACTCTGATCGAAGCTCTGCGCACCGAAGGCCGCTTTCGCGAGGGGTTCCGGGTGGGCAAGCGGCTGCTCAAGGAAGGATCTTCGAGTTTCGCCCGTGCGATCGCCTACTACGAGATGGCCTTCTCCCTCGCCGAGATGGAGGAAGACTTGGACGAGGCGCTCGACCTGGCGCGCCTGTCGTTGGAGTCCTCCCCGGAGGAGCTGCGGCAGTTCCCGCTAGCGGCCCTGGGATGGGTGCACTACAAGCGCGACGAGTTCGAGCAGGCGGTCGACTTCCTGACTCGATCGACCAAGCTCGATCCGTCGGCGCCCACCTTGACCCACCTCGGAATGGCGCTTCTGGCTTCGGGTGAAGATGACGAAGCCAAGCGAGTGCTGGCGCAGGCTCGGGAAGCCGAGGGCCTGGGAATGTCGGTCCAGCAGAAGATGATGGAGTGTATGAAGGACACCAACCGTCTGATCGAGCGAGTACAGGAAAAAGAGCGCCGATAGAGCCCCTGGACGAGGATGCGCTGGAGTCAGTTCTATCTCTTCACGACGCGTGAAGTCCCGAAAGACGCGGAGGTGGTGAGCCATCAGTTGATGGTCCGATCCGGGATGATCCGTAAGGCGGCGGCCGGCATCTACAGCTACCTGCCGCTGGGATGGCGGAGCCTGTCGAAGCTCATGACTATCGTGCGGCGCGAGCTCGATGCCGCCGGCAGCGTGGAGCTCACTATGCCGGCGATTCAGCCATCCGAGCTCTGGAAGGAATCGGGCCGCTGGGCGGACTACGGCAAAGAGCTCCTGCGAATGGACGACCGCCACGCCCGGGAGTTCTGCTTCGGGCCGACTCACGAAGAGATCATCACCGACATCGTGCGCAAGGACGTCACCAGCTATCGGCAGCTGCCGGTGAACCTGTACCAGATTCAGGTGAAGTTCCGCGACGAGATCCGGCCGCGCTTCGGGCTGATGCGCGGTCGCGAGTTCCTGATGAAGGACGCCTACTCGTTCCACACGACCGGCGAGAGCCTCGAGGAGGCCTATGAGGCGATGGGCAGCGCCTACGAGCGGATCTTCGAGGCCTGCGGCCTCGACTTCATCCGGGTCGAGGCCGATTCGGGCGCCATCGGCGGCTCCGCTTCACACGAGTTCATGGTCGTCGCGGATACCGGCGAGAGTCTGGTTCTGCGCTGTTCGGAGTGCGGGTACGGCGCCAACCAGGAGAAGGCGGAGACTGCCGGCCTGTCCGGTCCCGAGCCGCAGCCCGAGGCCGGTGAGGCCGCGGTGGTCGAGACGCCGGGCCAGACCACGGTCGACGAGGTTGCGGCCTTCCTGGAGGTGGAACCGGAGCGCGTGGTCAAGACGATCATCTATCGAACCGATCAGGGACCGGTTGCGGCCCTGGTCCGGGGCGATCGCGAGATCAATCCGATCAAGCTCAAGAATCATTTGGGCGTACAGGAGCTCGAGCTCGCCGATGCGGAGCTGGTCGAAGAGGTGAGTGGAGCTCCGGTGGGCTATGCCGGGCCGATCGGGCTCGACGACATCCGCATCGTCGCCGATCGGTCGGTGGAGGGGCTTACCAATTTCGTCTGCGGGGCCAACCGGGCGGATGCCCACTGGGTGGGCGCCAACTTCGGACGAGACGTACGCTTGTATCAGTTCCACGATCTTCTGCTCGTCTCGGGCGGCGACGGATGCCCGAATTGCTCGCAGCCGCTCTCGATATCGCACGGGATCGAGGTCGGACACATCTTCAAGCTGGGCACCAAGTACTCCACGCCGATGGGCTGCAACTTCCTCGACGATCAGGGCGAGAGTCACCCCATGACCATGGGCTGCTACGGCCTCGGAATCGGCCGCACCGTTGCCGCAGCGATCGAGCAGAATCACGATGAGAAAGGGATCATTTGGCCGCTTCCGCTGGCGCCGTTCGAAGCCCTGGTCGTGCCGCTCAACACCAACGACCCAGAGGTCGTCCAGGCCGCCGAGACCATCTACCAGTCGCTTCGCGAGAAGGCCGTCGACGTTCTCCTCGACGATCGCAGGGAGCGCCCCGGCGTCAAGTTCAACGACGCCGATCTGATCGGAGTTCCCATCCGGGTGGTGGTCGGATCGAAGTCCTTGGCCAACGGAGAGGTCGAGCTTTCGCTGCGGCGAGACGGCGACAAGAAGCTGGTATCGCTGGCAACGGTCACCGAAGCGGTGCTCGACGCTATCGTCCTGGAATCGCCCCGACCGCAGGGCTGAGCGCAAGACTCCTATCGCGCCGAGGCCGGCGAGTCGGCTTGGCTTCCGTGGTTCGCGACTTCCAGAGCCAGGATGCGGTTGCCTCGAACCTCGGCGACTCGGAGCTCCAGCGGTCCCAGACGGACCGCGTCGCCCGGAGTCGGACGGCGCCCGAGCTCGGAGAGGACCACTCCGGCGACGGTGTCTTCGTCCCGCTCCGAGAACTCCACGTCCAGAGCCTTTTCTAGGTCCTCGACCGGTGTCGAGCCTACGACTTCGTAGCGGTCGGGGCCGACCTGGACAATCTCGGGCGCCTCACGGTCGAATTCGTCCTGGATCTCGCCGACGATCTCCTCGAGGACGTTCTCGAGCGACACGATGCCGCTGACACCGCCGTACTCGTCGAGCACCGCGGCGAGATGGATCTTCTTTTCACGCATTCGGCGCAGGAGCCGATCCAAGGTCAGCGTTTCCGGAACGAACAGGATCTCGCGCCGGACCTGTGTGAGCGAGGCCGGCGTGGGATCGGCCCGGAACACGTCCTTGATGTGGACCAGCCCCAGGATGTTGTCGAGATCTCCTTCGCATAGAGGGAAGCGAGTGTGGCCGGTGCGGCGAGCCAGCGAGATGTTCTCGTCCATCGATCGCTCGGTGGAAAGGTAGACCACGTCGCGTCGCGGCACCATGATCTTCCGCGCCGGCCGGCCGGCGAACGTGAAAACGTTGTCCAGGATACGCCGCTTCTGGCCGGTCATGCGGGCGCTCGAGGTCGAAGCCAGCAAGAGGCGGAGCTCCTCCTCGTCGTGGCTCATCTCCTCGCCGTGAACCGGCTCGACTCCGACCAGCCGCAGGATCCAGTTGGCGGCATGGTTCAGGATCCAGATCGCCGGGTAGGTGGCCTTGTAGAACAGAAACAGCGGTATGGCGACCCAGAGTCCGGTCGGCTTGGGCTTCCGGATCGCGAGTGACTTGGGTGCGAGCTCACCCAACACGATGTGGAGGATGGTGATCACCAGGAAGGCCGAGCCGATCGAGATCGAGTGGACCAGCGTAGGTGTGGCTCCGGGGATCCTCATGATTAGCGGCTCCAGCAACCAGGCGAATGCGGGCTCGCCGATCCAGCCGAGGGCTAGGCTCGCCAAAGTGATTCCGAGCTGGGTCGCTGAGAGGTAGGCGTCGAGATGGACCAACATGTGTCTGGCCACCTTGGCTCGACGCTCGCCTCTGCGCACGTCCGGAGCGAGCTGCGTGGGACGCAGCTTGACCAGCGCGAACTCGGCGGCGACGAAAAAGCCGTTGAGCAGAACCAGAAACAGGCCGAGCGAAAGGCCCACCCAGGGATTCAGTTGCAGCGAGCCGGGCAGGCCACTGGCGATTGTGAACAGGCCCGTCATGCGGCCGGGCTACGACGGGGACTTGGAGGGTCGGGGTCGCTAGGGCCTGCCATCGGAGCGAAAGCAGTCTAGCACGGAGGCCCCGTCGCTCTCGGGCCGTATGGCGTCGTTCAGACAGGCTGCCGACACGCTCCGGGTCAGGTATTCCCGGGCGAAATCTCCCAGGTCTCCGGCATGGGGGTGACGGTGGTCGGGGGTGTCCGGGTAGGCGCGCATGCCGTGGTACGGAAGCGGCTCGACCGTCTGCGATGTCTTAGTGTGGAGATCGGCGTCCTTGACCCAGCCGTCGGTATAGAGGACGAAATCGCGGCGCCATCCCTCGGCCGGGGGAGGCAGGTCGTCGACCGGCAGTCGCACCGTGAGCTCGTCGCCGGGTCCCATCACCACATAGCGGTCGTCCTCGGCGAGCAAGAGCTCGCCGACTTCGCCGAAGCGCGTCAGCCGACCCGACATGTGAGGGAATCGCAGATCCACCTCGACGTGCTCATAGTCGAAGAGGTGCGGCCCGCTGGCAGACGCGCGGTAGAGCCGCGAGAAGCCCCGGTAGTGGAGATCGGCGCGCGCCGGGTCGATGCGCACTACCCGCAGCTCGGGAGTGGGGTCGCCGACGGCCAGGGCGGCGTCGTCCCAGTAGATCTGCATTGAGGTCGGGATCCGTAGGGTGACTCGGCCCGCCGGCAGAGCCGGCAGATCGACCACCATCGCCTTGCGCTTGCCGTTCGGAAACCCGATCGAGGGAACCAAGGTCCGCCAGCCGTCGGCGGTCTCGATCTCGAGGCTGGGAGGCACCGGTACGGCGCCGGGGCCCTGCTCGAGCGCGTAGTTGATCGACGTGTCGGTGGGGAAGATCCAGCCCGACAAGAGAAGTCTCAGCCGCCCGGTCGCCGGGACGCCGTCGAAGGTCAGAGTGAGCGAATGGCCGCGGGTGGTTCCTTGATACCTGCCGAGCGGCAGCGAATCGACATAGACCCCGTCGCGCTCGATCAAACGGTCCAGGACATCGCGTCCGGTCTCGTCTGAAGCCTCAATCGGACGGAGTCTCGAGCCCGTACCGCGATCGATCGTGTGAAGGGGCGCCTCGGCCGGATAGGGTGGTGGTAGGAAGCGCTCATCAACGACCAGCTCGACCCCCTCCGGGGAGTCGATCGCCAGGAGCTCGAGCCGATCCAGATAGATCGTCTCCCAGAGCTCGCCGGTCACCTGGAGCCAGAACTCGCCGTCGGATTCGGCCAGCGCCCCACTGGGGATCAGCACGAAGTCGCGCGCCGATTGGTGGGGGGCCGCAGATCCGTCGGGAAGCGTCATGCCGAGTGGGGACTTCCACATCAGGTCGGTGACGAACTCGAAGCCGTCGCCGTTCCACGCGTAAAGGAACGGACACGAGCCCTTGAGAATCTGCTCCTCGACCAGCGTCCGGTTGGCACTCACCAGCTGCCAGACCTGCGGCAGGCCATTCGTCCAGATGACTCGTACCACCTCGGACTGGCGGCGTGCGCCGAGACCGAAGTGATTGAAGCCGCCGTTTCCGAGGCGTGTTTGCAGGCGATCGCCACTTCGGAGCTCGATCCGGGCGTGAAGACCCTGGGTGTTGTTCTTGGCGTTGTTGTCGTTCTTGCCTTTGAGCCGAAGCCGCAGCCAGTTGTTCTTGTTGCCGCCGTCGTTGCGCCACAGGGAGAGCCCCTCCGGTGTCTCTGCGGCGAGGTCGAGATCGCCATCGCGGTCGAAGTCCCCGTGCACGATTCGGCGAACGCCGGTCGCGTCCAGCTGGATCGGCTCGACGGTGAAGCTCCCGCGCCGGTTACGCACCAGCTGCGCCGAATCCCCGCTCACCGAGACGATGTCTACGTCTCCGTCGTTATCGAAATCGGCGGCAGAGGCCGTGGTCCAGGAACCGCCCTGAGCGATCGCGGTGTCGGTGACCTCGAAGCGCCCGGACCGATTGGCCAGGAGGGCATGGCCCCGATCGCCCCAGAGCCAGATGTCGGCGGCGCCGTCGTCATCGAAGTCTTCGATCACCGCTCCGGTGAACCCGGTGAGTCCAGCCAGCCCGCGCTGCTCGGTCTCGCGGCTGAACGGTCCACGCCGCGGATTCATGAACACGTCCAGCCCGCCGGGACCCGCTGCCAGAACGTCGAGATCACCGTCGCCGTCGAAGTCGGCGACGTCGGCGTGAGTCGGGTTCCTTCCGCGGGGGCCGTAGGTGAGGGCGGTCCCTCTCGTAGCGTCCTCCCAGCCGGCGTTGCCCAGGTTGCGGAGGAACCGGAGTCCGGACGGGCCGGCAGCCAGCAGATCGAGGTCTCCGTCGTGGTCCAGATCGGCCGGCCGCAGCAAGGCGCCCGGCGCCAGCTCCAGGCCGAGCGGGACTCCGGCTTCGCTACCGGATGCACCACTGGACGCGATCGCGTTCGAGTGCAGGACGAGACCGCCGCCGGGCAGCCCGGTGACGAGATCGAGACTCTCGTCCTGATCGAGATCTCCAAAGGCGGATCCGGCTGGGAAGAACGCGGTTTCGCCGATCGCCGCCCACGAGGAGTCCGTCCAACGTAGAATCCGCCCTTGCGCCCCGCTCGGAGCGCCTGTCAGGAGCGCCTCACCGTTGGCGTCGAGGTCGGGCACTGCCGTGAATCCGGCGTTGCGGGCTATCGGAAAGACCGCGCCCACGGCGCTGAAAGCGATGTCGATGTCCTGCCCGCCCTGGACGCTCTTCGGCAGTGGCGGCTCGAAATCGAGCTGCGGGAACATGTGAACACCGCCCGGCCGCCGACCGGTCAGAGTCCGCAGGCCGAGCTGGTAGAGCTCGGTGGGACGCAGAAGATTTCTCAGCACGAGCGCCGGGGGCCGGAGGGCTTGCGGGTCGCCGTTGTCGATAGCCGTTCGCAGCTTCCCGGCGAACTCCGCGGCGCCGCCGTCGAAACCGTTCAGACGGTCCTCGATCGCATCGATCGCGTCCGCCGTGCGTTCGAATTCTTGAGCCTGGGCTGCACTGGCGAGCAGTTCGGTCATGAGAGCCAGGTTCTCGGGATCCAGATCCAGTGCCGATTCGAGCGCTTCCGCGGCACTGCCGAAGGCGTCTCGGTCCTCGGCTCGGCGTGCCCGCAGGAAATGGGGACGCGGGTCTCCCGGATGAGCCGACGCGAAACGCTCGAGCGTCTGCGACCAGATCGGCTCGGCCTCCGGTTTCGCCTCGAGAATTCGGGCGAGAGCGAAAAGCATCTGGGGATTCGCCGGGCTCAGGGACTCCGCGCGCCGGATCTGGGCGGTGGCCTCCTCGGACCGATCGAGTTGAAGGTAGGCGATGGCCAGATTCACGGGCGGCAGGATGTTGTCGGGCAACAGCCTGGCGAGCTCCAGCAAAGGCTCGATCGCGGCCGCGTAGTTGCCCTCCTCCATCGCCACCAGGGCCGCACCCCGGAGGCGAGCCGCTTCTCGCAGGTCTGCCTCGCCCTGCGCCGATGGGCCAGGCTCGGTACTCGCCGGAGCGGGCTCTCGGAAACCGGCGGCACGTGTCGCGCCACCGGGTACGAGGGCCAGGGTCAGACCGAGGACAGTTGCCGCGACGTGCTTCATCCGTTGGTGCCGGACTGAACGATACGGAGCTTCTGATTCGCCGAGACGCCGGTCAACATCTGCGAGCTGCCGTCCGGCCACAGGATCTCGATGTCGACGGTCTCGGCCTCGCCCAGCCCGACCAGGGTGGGCAGAGCGGACATCGAAAGGTACCCCTCACCCCCGGTCACCGTTCGGTAGATGTACAGGTCGCCATCTCCCCGAATAGTGATCTGAGAACCGATCGCATCACGATTGACGCCGCGATTCGGGTCGCCTTCGAGCTCGATCTCGAGCCAACCCGATTTCTGCGGGCCCGCGTCGTTGCGAAACAGCCGAGCCCGGTCGTGAAAGGTGGTCACCACCAGGTCCGGGTCGTGATCGCCCTCGAGGTCGAAGGCGACCGCCGAGCGGCTGTTGTAGCCGAACAGCTCGAGACCGCTGTCGGGCACCCACTGGGTCGCGAATTCGGCTTCGTTGCGGAAGAAGTAGTTGGCTTCGCGACCGTTGTTGATCGCGTAGAGACGATTGGGGATCTGGGGGTGAGGTCGGTATTGGATAAAGGTCAGATAGTCGGTGAAACCGTTGGCGACGAACAGATCATCGTCGGCGTCCTTGTCGACGTCCAGGAACGCCGCTCCCCATGCCCAGCCGGTGTCGTGATCCAGGAAACCGTCTTCCGCAAATCTGTCGTAACGGACTCCGTCGGCGCCGGCCTGCGAAACCAGTACGGTGTTGGTCTCGGTAACTTCCTGGCTGGCCGCATTGACGAACCAGATGTTGGTGACGAAGACATCGGCGTAACCGTCGCGATTGAGATCGGTGAACGAGACGTTCATGCCGTGAAAGTCGTCGTCGCTGCCGGTGTCCTCGCCGCGAATCTCGAACGTGCCGTCGCCGCGATTCAAGAACATCTCGTTGGCGCCGAAGTCGTTGGCGATGTAGAGGTCCTGATCTCCGTCGCGATCGGCGTCGACGTGAGACAGCGCCTGTGTCCAGCCGGTGTTGCCTACGCCGGCGGTCTCGGTCACGTCCTCAAACATCAGCCCGCCCAGGTTTCGGTAGAGGCGGTTCGGCTGGCCGTTGATCGACTTGTTGGGAGACCACGGGTTCTCGCCGGCGAGATAGTTGCCGAAGTTGCCGACGTAGATGTCGAGCAGCCCGTCGTTATCCACGTCGACGGCGCACGCGGGGCCGCTGATGTCACCGTCGCGGGCCAGTCCCGACTCGGCGGTGACGTCTTCGAAGCGACCGTTGCCGGCGTTCTCGAACAGCCGGTTGGTGTCGCGCGCATAGGTCAGGAACAGATCGAGGTCGGCGTCATTGTCGAAATCGGCCAGGACCGCCATACGCGCCTCTCCCGGCACGTTGATGCCAGCAGCGACGGTCGCGTCTACGAAGCTGCCGTTGCCTTGGCCCCGATAGAGGCGACAGCCGGTGCCGCCGCACAGGATCAGGTCGGCCAGGGAATCGTCGTCGACGTTGCCGACGGTCACTCCGCCTCCGCTGAAGGTCGGCGCGATGCGTCCATAGCGCCGGAAGGCTGCGATCCAGTCGCTGCTGCGATGGCGAAAATCGACGCCCGATGAATCGGTAATGTCCACGAAGAGAGCCCCGGCAGCGGCCGCGCCGGCGGCGGAAGGATGGAAGGGATCCGGCGGCGCCGCCCCAGACGCGATCGACTTTCCGGCCGCCCGAAGGTGTTTGCTCAAGAGATGCTCGGCATGCTCGAGTCGAGCGTGCAAGCCGCCGAGCCGCAGCAGAAGGAGTGCGTACGAAGTCAGGCCATCGGCGAGCATGGTCGCGGCGTCGACGTCGATCGAAAGGCTCGCCTGCGTCGCGACCGGGTCCTGCGCGAGGCCGATCAGAATCTCCGCCGCCAGTCCGGTGTCGTTGAGAGCCTGGATGTCGATTCGCTCGACCTCGAGCCGCTCGGACGGCGCCGCCTCGGGAAAGAACACCAGCTCG
>JBHHWO010000073.1:0-22957 GCA_046756565.1 Thermoanaerobaculia bacterium
GGATCTTGATGGCATCCTGAACATCGTAGAGGAAGATCTTCCCATCGCCGACGTTTCCGGTGCGAGCGCTCTCGGCGATCGCCTCAGCTACCTGCGGTGCCAACTCGTCGGAGACGACGATCTCTAGCTTGGTCTTCTTTGCCAGACGATGTTCCCCTTCGTGGACAGCGTCCGAGGCGCCCTCGCCCCGGGCTCTCCCCCAGCCGGTGACGGGGGAAACAGTAACGCCCGGCAGCTTCTGAATGGCCGCCAAGGCGTGGAGCACCGATTCGAGCATGAATGGCTGGATAATGGCTTTGATTTCCTTCATGGGGATTCTCCAAGTGGAGTCAGTTGGTTTCTCTTCGGGGGCGCTCGAGCTTTCTCTCGAGCCTTGCGATCTCTTCCCGGACTCTTGCCAGTTCTTCGTCGGTGTCTGCGACGGCGTCTTGCTGACGCCGCCGCTTCTTCTCGAGATCGCGCAAGTAGGTGCGTTTCCACTCGAGATCCGTCGCGACGCCGCGCCTCGGAGTGGCTTTCGACATGAGGATCACCTCGCTCAAAGCTCGACCTCAACGCGTTTTGCGGCGAACCACGAATAGATCGCTGGCAGAACGAAAAGGGTCAACAAGGTGGAGGTCACCAGGCCTCCGATGACGACGGTCGCCAGAGGTCGCTGGACTTCGGCGCCGGCCGACGTGGCGAGCGCCATGGGCAAGAAGCCGAGACCGGCCACTAGGGGGGCGAGGATCATGGCGCGCATCTTCTCGGCCGCGCCGCGGTGTAGCGCCGCCACGAGGTCGAGCCCCTGACGGCGCAGCTTCTCGACGTGGGAAACGAGCACCAGCCCATTCATGGTAGCGACACCGGTCAGGGCGATGAATCCGACGCCGGCCGAGATCGAGAAGGGATAGCCGCGCAGCATGAGTGCAAAGACCCCACCGGTGGCAGCGATTGGCACGTTGATGAAGATCATCAAGCCCAATCGGGCCGAGCCGAAGGTGCTGTACAGCAGCAGAAAGACGATGAGGATGGCTACCGGCAGGAGAACCGCGAGCCGCTCTGTCGCTTGCTGGAGGTTCTCGAATTGTCCACCCCACTCGACAGTCCATCCCGCCGGCAGTTCTACTTCGCGGTCTACCGCCTCCTGGGCTTCGGCGACGAAGGAGGCAAGATCGCGGCCTCTGACGTTGGACTCCACGTTGATTCGCCGACTGATTCGGTCCCTACTGATCTGGGCCGGACCGTCTTCGATAGTGATGTTCGCGAGGCTGGATAGAAGAATCAGGCGTGGTGCATCGGTCTCGGGTGCCGCCACTCGCAAGTTCCGGATCTTCTCCAGGTCGGACCGCACATCGGTGTCGAACCGGGCCTGAAGCGTGAAGCGCCGCTGGCCCTCGAGCACCACCCCGAGAGGCTTGCCGCCCACGGTTTCGATAACATCGAGCACGTCTTGGGCATTGATGCCGTACCGAGCAATCGCCTTCCGATCGATTCGCACTCTGAGCATCGGCAGCCCCACGGTCTGCTCTGCCTTGACGTCGGCGGCTCCTCGAACACGCTGCAGCACCCGAACGATCTCGTCGGCCTTCTCCTTCAGTTGATCAAGGTCGTCGCCGTAGATGTGCACTGCAATATCGGAGCGGACTCCAGAGATGAGCTCAGAGACTCGTAGCTCAATGGGTTGGGAATAGCTGAAGATCGCACCCACGATGTTCTTCTTCACCGCTTCGTCGATCGCCTCCACGAGCTCCGGCTTGCTTGAGAAGCGCCATGCATCCCGCGGTTCAAGGATGAGATAGCTGTCACTGATCTCGACTCCCATGGGGTCGGTGGCGATCTCGGCGCGGCCCGTACGCGAGACGATCGTCTTGACCTCGGGAAACTGCTCCGTGAGCAGGTTCTCTACATCGGTGCTGATCTGATTCGACGTCTCGAGCGAGATACTTGGCAGCCGCCAGATCTGCATGGCGATTGCCCCCTCGTCGAGCCGGGGAATGAACTCGGCGCCCATGAACGGAGCGATGCTCAAGCTCGCGGCGAACACGACGGCTGCGACGCCGACGGTGACTCCCTTACGACGAAGGGCGGCACCGAGGGCGGGAACGTAGCGCGAGTGGAGGATGCGAAACACTAGCGGTTCCTTCTCCGAAACGTTCTTGAGGAAGAAGGACGCCAACACCGGTACGAGTGTCAGTGCGCAGACCAGGGAGAACGACAGGACGTAGATCAATGTGGCGGCCATCGGGCCGAACATCTTGCCCTCGATACCGCGTAGGCCAAGAATCGGGAGAAAGACGATGGTGATGATGCCGATGGCGAAGACCACCGGCCGGCTTACCTCGTGGCTCGCTGCCCGGACCTTCTCGAGCAGGGACTCGGCCTCGTTTCGACGCTCGTGAAGCCTACGGACAACGTTTTCGATCAGGATCACCGAACCATCCACAACCAGTCCGAAATCGATCGATCCCAAACTCATCAGATTCCCAGAGATGCCGGTGAACCGCATGAGAATGAAGCCGCCGAGCATCGAAAGCGGAATCGAGAGCGCAGTGATCAGGCCGGCCCTCAGGTTCCCGAGCAGGATCAAGAGCACAAGGATGACCAGAAGGCCTCCCTCGAGGAGGTTCTTGGCAACGGTTCGGATGGTTCGGCGCACCAACTCGGTGCGATCGTAGAAGGTGTCTATCGTGACTCCAGGCGGCAGGCTGCTCTCGAGCTCCTCGATCTTGTCCTTGACCCGGTTGACGACAACCCGAGAGTTCTCGCCCATCAGCATCATGACGATTCCCACGACCGCTTCCCCACGACCATCCCGGGTGACTGCTCCCTGTCGGATCATGGGGGCGAACTCCACCTTGCCGATGTTCTTGACATACACTGGCGTGCCCGTTTCATCGTGCGCCAGCACGATGTCCCCGATGTCTTCGAGAGTGCCGATCAGGCCTTCGCCACGCACCAGATACTGCTCGCCCTGGTGGGCGATGTAGCCGCCACCGACGTTGCGGTTGTTGGCCTCGAGCGCCTCGAGGACAGTGCTCATCGACAGGCCATAGGCGACGAGGCGATCCGGGTCTAGGGTGACTTGGTAGGTCTTGAGCTCGCCGCCGAAGGAGTTGACTTCGACGATTCCCGGGACAGAGCGGAGCTGGTAGTTGACGTTCCAGTCGAGAATCGTGCGTAGCTCCATCGGCGAATAGCAGTCCTCCGTGTCTGGGCCGCCCGCGGCGCACATCGGCTCACCTCGGACCTCGAATTGGTAGATCTCACCGAGCCCACTCGAGATCGGGCCCATCTCCGGCTCGCCGTAGCCCTCAGGAATCTGCTCCTTGGCTGCGCCCAGCCGCTCTCCGACGAGCTGGCGAGCCCAATAGATGTCCGCGTCCTCCTCAAAGACCACAGTCACGACCGAAAGACCGAACCGCGAAACCGAGCGGATTTCCTCAACGCGAGGCAGGCCACTCATGGCGGTCTCCACGGGAAAGGAGATGAACTGTTCGACCTCCTCGGGCGCGAGACCCGGGCTGTTGGTCAGGATTTGCACCTGGACGTTGGTGACATCGGGAACCGCGTCGATCGGCAGATTGCGAAGGGAGTCGATTCCCAGGCCGGCGACCAGAAGCCAGAGGACGATGATCAGGAATCGGTTGTCGAGCGAGAAATCGATAATCCGTTGAATCACAAGACTTCTCCTTTAGTGACCATGTCCTTCACCGAGATCCTCCTTGGCAGCCTCCGCCTTCAGAAGAAACGCCCCTTGAGTCACGACCGGCTCTCCGGCCACGAGCCCGTCGAGGATCTCCAGAAGACCACCGGCGTTCCGCCCGACTGATACTTCTCGTCGCTCGAAACGGTGCTCTCCGACCGGGACGAAGACGACCATCTCTTCGCCATCGCGCTGTACAGCACTCTCCGGAACCACCCGTGTTCTTGTTGCCTTGCCCTCCCCAGCAACGCCGTGCGGATCGGAGATGCGGATGCGCGCGAACATCCCGGGTCGCATCTTGCCCCCCGGGTTCGCCGCGTTGATCCGGGCCCGAACGGTTCTCGTGTCTGGATCGACGCGGTCGCTGAGGTAGGAGACCTCGCCGTCGAACACGTTCTCGGGATAGGCGTCCACCTGCACTCGTACCTGATCTTCGAGATGTACTCCAGCGAGATCCCGTTCGTAGACGTCGATCAAGATCCAGACCTCACTCAAGTCGGCCAGAAGAAAGAGATTGTCGTTCGGGGTGACCAACTCTCCGAGGGTGGCGTGTTTCTCGACCACCTTGCCGGAAAGGGGCGCTCGGATCGGAAAGAGCGACTGGCCTGGGTTGTCGTAGGTGACCTCTGCCACCTCCGCCTCGGTCAGGCCGTAGAGATGGAGGGTCTCCTCGGCACTCCGGAGCTCGGCTTGCGCCTCGATGTGGGCGGCCCTTGCGGCCAGCATCTCCTGCTCCGAGGAGATGCGGTCGGCGGAAAGCTCCTGCTCGCGTTCGTAGTTCTCTCTCGCGAGCTGTTCGCGAGCCTTAGCCCGCAGGTACTCGGCCTTCGACCGTCCCAGCTCGATCGAATCGAGGATCGCCAGAACCTCGCCGCGTCGAACCTGCTGGCCAAGGCGAGCCCTCGTCTCGTGGACGCGACCCGCGAGCCTGGGGCTCACGTGCGCCAGTCGGTCCTGGTTGAAGTCCACCTGGCCGGTCGTGACGAGGAGCGAAGGGAGGGCCGCGAACGCGGCGGCTGTCGTTTCGATCCCCGCTGCGCTGACCTTTTCCGGGGAGAGCTCGACGATGTTCTCGTCGTGTTGTTCCTCCATGGCCGCCGCGTCTTCGCCCGGATGGTGGTCGGTGTCGGCTGGGCCGTCGTTCGAACAGCCGCCGGCGAACACAAGAAGCCCTGCGGCGAGGATTCCCGTCGGAAGAAAGCGTCGATAGGTTTTATGAATCATGCAGGGCCTCCTGCTTTGCAGTCGTTGGAAGGGTCGTTGAGCCCGTAGCCAGGTCGAGGGCGATACGGGCTGCCTGAGCCTCGAAGAGCGCTTCGATGAACTGGCGCTGGCCTTCGACGAACTCGCGACGAAAGACGAGGACGTCGGAAGCGCCGATCTTGCCGGCCTCGAGTGCCCGCCTGAGAAGTGAGAGGTTCTCTTCGAGCGTGCCGACGACGAGATCGCGGAGCGAAACGGCCGCCCGCTGGGCAGCCCGATAGGTTGCCAAAGCGTCCATGACCTCCCTCCGGATCGCCAGCTCGGCGGCCGAGCCTTCCGCGCTCAGACGATCGACCTCGGCGCGCGCCTCGGCGATCTCTCCCTGGTTGCGGTTGAAGACCGGAATCGGGATCGCGAGTGCCACGCCCTTGATCTCGTCGGTCCCCTCTTCTTCCTCGTAGAAGGCCCCTAGGCGGAGATTCGGGATCCTCTGGGATCTTGAAAGCTGGATCGCCCGGCGAGACGACTCGGTCTCACGCCGAAGCGCCTCGAGATCCGCACGGTTCTTCAGCGCCAACTCGAGGAGGGTCTGTGGCTCGGCGACCTCGCCGGTCGGGAAGTCCAGCTGCCCGATGGGCACGGGCATCTCGCCAGCTGAAGCGCCGACCGTCTCCGCGAGGCGGCCGCGCGCTGACGCATCGGCCGCCTCGGCCAGGCGCAGCGTCCGCTCGGCCTGGCCGGCAGTCGATCGGGCGAGGTTGAGCTCGACCTGGGTGCCGGCTCCGGCCTCGAGCCGGCGGCTGGCGAAGTCGAGCAGCTGTCGCGTGAGCTCGGCGTCACCCTCGGCGATCTGAACCAGCTCGACCGCGCGCAGGGCTTCCGCGAAGGCCAGGCGGACGCGCGCGGCCAGCTGCCGCTGCTCGTGCTCGAAGCTGCTCTGAACGGCTTCGAGCTCGCTGGTCGCGACTGCCACACGTTTCCCGCGCTGGCCGCCGATCTCGATCTCCTGGGAGAGCGAGAGACTGCGGTCCGTACTGCCGTCGGCGAGGCCTTGACGGTCCGCGGCTGCGAGCTCGATCTCTGGGTTGTATGGGTAGGTTCGGGCGGTGAGCAGCCGAGCCTCGACTCGGCGCACTTCGGCCCTCCGAGCTGCGAGTATCGGGCTTTCGCGAAATGCCTGCTCGAGGGCTTGCTCGAGCGTGAGCTCGACCGGTGTAGGGGTCTCCGCGGCTGCGCTTCGCGCCAGAGAGCTCACCGCCACCAGACAGGCGCAGAGTAGGACCCGCCTGCTGGTCCGTCGTGACTTGTAGTCTTCCTGCATTCCTCGTTCCTTGAGTCCCTGGAGGATCGTTCCTCCATTGCGTCCGTTCGACGTGCGAGGTCGCACGTCACGCGGCCGGCCGTTTCGGTTCCGCTCGGCGTCGAGTGTTCGTCTCGGGAGCGGGAAGCCCCCGAGGTGGGGTAGCCGCCCGCGCGGGGCGGCCTCAGCTACCCGGGCCGAGCCCTGGGTTCGGCGTGAGACTCAGGAACGAGGAGGGTGCTCGATGTTGTGCTGATGCCCGGAGGCGGCACCGTCGCCGCGGTCCACGAACAAGAGGCCTTCGTCGGCTCCCGCGGCAGCGGGGCCAGCCGCAGCGAGGAGGCCCGCTTGCGTGAGGTGGCACGAGCAGAGGTGAAACGTGCCGTTGCAGCCGTGCTCCGGCCCCGGATCGGAATGCGAATCGCCGTCTTCCGCCGCGTGCGCGAGGTGCCCGCTGCGAACGATGTGCGCGAGGTTCTCGGTCGCCTCCATCACGCCGGGGAAGATGATCCACAGCAGCGCCAAGGCGACGAGACGTGCGATCCAGCGTTTCACGGCGGGCATTATACCGGGCCCATGTGCAGCCCTCAGTGAACTACGGGCGGGGCTGGGTCAGGGTTCTGTGGGCCGGCAGCGGGCCTTGCTATACTTTCTCGGTCGTGATTCTCCGACTTCTCCCTCTGGCTGTCCTCGCCGCGACCCTGGTTGTTCCCGCGGAGGCAGCTTGCTGCGCCGGATTCTGGGGCTGTCCTACTGCTGCGGCGCAGTCAGCCCATTGTTGTGAGGCGGCGATGGACGATCCGGCTGCGAAGAGATGTTGCGACGGTGCCGCGTCCTCGGAGCTGTCTTTCATCGGCGCGAAGAGTCACGATGTCCGGATCGTCGCGACGCCTCCAGCCGCGATGACTGCCGGTCAGGAGATCAAGGCCACCTTGAGTGTAGGCCGTGAAGGCCGATCCCCGCCGCCTTCTCGCTCCCACGAGCCCCTTTACACGCTCCATTCCGCTCTGCTGATTTGACGCTCCTCGCAGGGTAGGTCCTGTTCGGCGCGGCCCGCCAGGGTCGCTGTCAACAACCCCTGTTCGAAAGGAGCGTCATGTCTCGAGAATTGGTCAGACTGTGTCTGGCCATCGCTGTCGCGCTAACGACAGCGATGGCCCAGCCCGATAGAAGTGAGGCCTCCGAAACCTTACAGGCTGTAGGTGAAACCGCGGTTGCCGAGTCTGGGGTTCCGCTGAGCCGAGACTCCCTGGTACGAGCGGTCTTGGAGAGGAATCGCTCCTTGGAGGAGGCCAGACAGACCTGGCTGACGGTTGGAGAGCGTGTTCTTCAATCGACCAGCCTCGGCGACCCCACCGTCTCCTACAGCCTGGCGCCGCTGAGTGTAGGGACATCGGACGCGCGGTTCGGCCAGGTCGTGCGCTTCGGCCAGCGCTTTCCTTACCCCGGGAAGCGCCGGCTCGCTGGAGTTGCGGCCGAAGAGGAAGTCGAGGTCTCGCGCCTGAGCTTCGAGGCGCTCCGTCTCGAGCTGGCGATGCTGGCGTCTCAGCTCTTCGATGAGTACTACTACGTGCAGCGCGCGCTGGAGATCAACGCCGAGCACATCGAGCTTCTCGCTGACTTCCAGCGCATCGCCATCGCTCAGTACAAGGCGGGAACCGCCGCCCAGCAGGACCCGATTCAGGCGGAAGTAGGTCTCGCCCATCTGAGGCACCGGACGATAGTCCTGCAGACCCGGCGCGACACGTTGCGCTCGAAGATCAACGCGCTCCAGCATCGGGCGCCGGAGGAGCCGCTTCCTCTGCCTCCAGCGGCGTTGCCTCTTCCTTCGATGGAGGAGGTCGAGGCCGGCGAGATGCAAGACAAGGCTCTGACGCATAGGCCCGAGCTCGGCGCGGCGACCGCGAAGATTCGGGCTCGCGAAGCGGATCTGGCTCTCCGCAAGCTCGAGTTCCGGCCGGACTTCCAGGCGATGGCGTCGTTCAACTCGATGTGGAACGAGAGCGACCACCGTTGGATGGTGGGCGCCGGTATCAACATTCCGTTGAATCGAGACCGCGTCCGCGCCAGTGTTGCCGAGACGGAGGCTCACCTGGCTGGAGCCGTCGCCGGCCGGCAGGCACTCGAAGACACCATTCGCTCGGAGGTCCAACAGGCCTACGACCGCCTCGAGGAAGCGAGACACGTTCTAGAGCTCTACGAGAGTCGCCTCCTCCCCGCAACGAAGGATCAGGTTCATGCAGCGCTAGCCGGTTTCAGGGCCTCGCGCAATAGCTTCCTGGCGCTGATCGAGGCCGAGCGCAACCAGCGCAACGTCCGTCTCGAGTACGAGCGAGCGCTCGCGGATGCGTGGCAGCGCCGCGCCGCGCTCGATCGGCTGATGGGCCGGTTCCCAGGAGCAAGCCGTCCACCAGAAGAAGCTGCAATCGGAGAAGACCAAGCGGCCTCACCTGCCCCCCAATCGGGAGATTCACGATGAGAAGCACGATCCCTTTTTCAGCGAAATCTGTCGTTTGCGCTCTGGCCGTCACCGCCGCGATCGCTAGCTGTGGCCGGTCCGTCGAACCCGAGAGACCGGCCGCAGTCGCCGCGGGGCCGAGTCCCGAAGCAGGAGCCCTCGAGTTGTTGCCCCTGAGCTACGCCGACGAGCTGTTCCAGTCGCTTGAGGGAGCCTTGCGGTCCTACGAGGAGATCCGCACCCGACTTGCCCAGGATCAGGCCGAAGGTGTCGGCGCTGCCGCCTCACGATTGGCGGCCGATCTTGAAGCGGCCAGCTCCCGCGGTGACGAGCTCCCAGACCATCTGGCTGCGCTGCTCGGAGAGGCTCTGCGGGCGGCGCGATCGCTCGAAGGCGCGACCGATCTCGAGTCCGCCAGAGCAGCCTTTGGCGAGGTGAGCCGCCTGCTCATCCCGGTGGTGGCCCTCGACGAGCGGCTGAGTCGCGGCCGGCACGTCTTCTCTTGCCCGATGGTCAGGGACGGATTCAACAAGTGGATGCAGCCGTCGCCGGAGCTCGAGAACCCGTTCATGGGACGGGCGATGCCCGGCTGCGGCGAAGCCGCCGACTGGATTGTCGCCGCGCCTCTCATCAGCGCCGAGGTGGAGGCGCACGTTGAGCACGCGCATGAGGGCGATATCAGTCACTACACATGCTCGATGCACCCGTCCGTGCGGCGCCAGGAACCGGGAACATGCCCGATCTGCTCCATGGATCTCGTTCCGGTGACTCGGGAGGAGGTGGAGACCGGTGTGTTCACGGTCGATGCCCAGCGGCGCCAGCTGGTCGGAGTCCGGACTGCGGCGGTGGGGCGCCGCCCGGTCCAGATTCGAGTACGCGCCGTCGGCAAGGTCGTCTACGACGAGACCCGGTTGAGCGACGTGTCGGTCAAGTTCCGGGGCTGGATCGGACGGCTCTCGGTCAACAGCATGGGCCAGCGGGTACGGAAGGGGGAGACCCTCTTCACCCTCTACAGCCCCGAGCTCTTTTCCGCCCAGGAAGAGTACCTGGCAGCTCTGGCCAGCCAGCGCGCGGCAGCGGCTACCGCGGCTCCGGCTCGAGCCGACTACCTGGTTGAAGCGGCCCGCGAACGGCTCAGGCTTTGGGACCTGCGGGACTGGCAGATAGACCAGGTCGCCGAGAAAGGAAGCCCCTTGGAACAGATCCCGGTGGTCTCACCGGTGAGTGGGGTGGTGGTCGAGAAGAGCGTTGTGGAAGGGACGGCGGTCGAGCCGGGTATGAGGCTCTATCGCATCGCCGGCCTCGAGACTGTGTGGGTCGAGGCGGAGGTCTACGAGTCGGAACTGCCGCTTGTCTCGGTGGGGCAGGAGGCCGAGGTGGCGCTCCCATATCTTCCGGGCAAGCGGTTCCGCGGCGAGGTCTCCTTCGTCTATCCGTACCTTGGCGACCAGACCCGCACGGGCCGAGTCCGAGTCGAGCTGGCGAACCCGAGCCTCGAGCTCCGCCCCGACATGTACGCCGATGTCGAGCTCGAGATCGATCGCGGCGAGCGACTTGTCGTGCCCGTGGAGGCGGTGCTCCACGCCGGCCCGCGTCGCCTGGTCTTCCTGGATCTGGGAGAGGGCCGGCTCAAGCCGCAAGAGGTCGAGATCGGGATCAAGTCGGGCGACGACTACGAAGTGCTTGCCGGCCTCGAAGAGGGCGACGTCGTGGTGGCTTCCGGCAACTTCCTCATCGCGGCCGAAAGCCGTCTGAAGTCCGCCGTGGAGCAGTGGTGATGGAACCGCGGGAAGAAAGAGAGGTCGGCCTGGTGGGCCGCGTAATCGCGGGCAGCGCCCGCAACAAGGTACTGACTCTGCTGCTCGCAGCGGCGCTGGCCGTCTGGGGGTGGTACGCGATGACCCACGGGCCGCTGGACGCCATTCCCGATCTCTCCGACGTTCAGGTCATCATCCTCACCGAGTGGCCAGGTCAGAGCCCGGACATCGTCGAAGACCAGATCACCTACCCGATCTCGACGACTCTTCTCGCCGCGCCGCAGGTGAAGTTCGTGCGTGGCCAGTCCTTCCTGGGACTCTCGTTCGTCTACGTGATCTTCGAAGACGGCACGGACATGTACTGGGCTCGCTCGCGGGTCCTCGAGTATCTCAATGAGGTCCAGGGCAGTCTGCCGGAAGGCGTGACACCGACCCTGGGGCCGGATGCCACGGGCGTTGGATGGGTGTTCGAGTACGCGCTCCTCGACGAGACCGGGAACCTGGATCTGCAACAGCTCCGGAGCCTCCAGGACTGGAACCTGCGCTATGCCCTGGAGAGCGTTCCCGGCGTCGCCGAGGTGGCGTCGGTGGGCGGCTTCGTCAAGCAGTACCAGGTGACCGTGGACCCCAACAAGCTGCTGGCGTACGAGATCCCCTTGCGCGAGGTGATTCAGGCGGTTCGAGACGCCAACCACGAGACGGGCGGGCGAGTCCTCGAGATCTCCGGACACGAGCAGATGGTCCGCGGCCGAGGGTACGTCAAGAGCATCGAGGATCTGAAGAGCACCCCCCTGAGAGTGAGCGACGAGGGAGCGCCCGTCTACCTCGAGGACGTCGCCGAGGTGGCGCTGGGCCCAGAGATGCGCCGCGGCCTGGCCGAGCTCGATGGCAGGGGAGAGGTAGTGGGCGGGATTGTCGTCATGCGCTATGGCGAGAACGCTCTGCGGGTCATCGAAGCCGCCAAAGAACGACTTCGAGAGGTGGAGAAGAGCCTCCCCGCCGGTGTTGAGATCGTCGTGACCTATGACCGCTCAGAGCTGATCGAGGCCTCGATCGACACGCTCAAGCGCACCCTCACCGAAGAGATGATCGTCGTGAGCGTGGTGATCTTCCTTTTTCTGCTCCACGTGCGAAGCGCTCTCGTGCTGATCGTCTCACTGCCGCTCGCTGTGTTGCTGTCGTTCATTCCGATGTTCTACCAGGGCCTCACGGTCAACATCATGTCGCTCGGTGGCATTGCGGTAGCCATCGGGGCGATGGTCGATGCCTCGGTCATCATCATCGAGAACATCCACAAGAAACTCGAGAGTTGGGATGGCGACGGCGGTCGAGAGAAGCGATCTGAGGTGGTTATCGCGGCCATGCAGGAGGTGGGCCCCAGCATCTTCTTCTCGCTGCTGGTCATCACCGTCTCTTTCCTGCCCGTCTTTACGCTCGAGGCCACTGAGGGCCGCCTCTTCAAACCGCTGGCTTTCACCAAGACCTATTCGATGGGCTTCGCCGCCGTGCTGGCGGTGACGCTGACCCCGGTGCTGGCGGCGCTGTTCGTCCGCGGGAGGATCCGTGGCGAAGAACGGAACCCGCTCAACCGCTGGCTCATCGCCGCCTATTCGCCGGTGGTGCGATTCGTAGTGCGCTTTCGCAAGAGCGTCATCTTGGTCGCAGTGGCACTGATGGCGACAGCGGTCCCCGCTTTCCTCGCGCTCGAGAGCGAGTTCATGCCGCCACTCAACGAGGGGGTGATCCTCTACATGCCCACTGCGCCCCCCGGCATGTCAATCACCGAGGCGGGCCGGATCCTCCAGTCGATGGATCGCCAGCTGGCGCAGTTTCCGGAGGTCGAGAGGGTGTTCGGAAAGATGGGTCGAGCGCGAACGGCCACCGATCCCGCGCCTGTCGGCATGGTGGAGTCAGTGGTCGTCTTGAAGCCCCGTGAAGAGTGGCGGCCGGGACTCACGTGGGACGATCTGGTTACCGAGATGGACCGTGAGCTCCAGTACCCGGGGATGCCCAACATCTGGTGGATGCCGATCCAGACCCGGACCGAGATGCTGGCCACCGGGATCCGCAGCCAACTGGGGATCAAGGTCTTCGGCGATGACCTTCAGGAGATCGAGGCGGCTGCGGTCGAGATCGAGCGCGTGGTCGCGCAGGTGCCAGGCACCCGAAGCGCCTTTGCGGAGCGGTCGACCGGCGGTTTCTTCCTCGACGTCGAAGTAGACCGCAGGAAAGCCGCTCGGTACGGCCTGCGCGTCCGAGACGTCAACGACACGGTCATGGCGGCCATCGGCGGCATCAATGTCTCGCAGACCGTCGAAGGCAGAGAGCGCTACCCGATCAACGTTCGCTATGCGCGGGAGTTTCGCGACCACCGCGAGGCATTACGGCGCGTGCTCGTACCCACGTCCTCGGGAGCCCAGATCCCCTTGCCACAGGTCGCCGACATCGAGTTTTCGACAGGCCCTCCGATGATCCGGAGCGAAGACGGAAGGCTCGTGGGCTTCGTCTTCGTCGACATCACCGGCCGGGCGATCGCAGACTACGTTGAGGAAGCCCGGGAGGTCGTCGCAGAGAACGTCGAGCTGCCGTCGGGTACGCGCTTGGAGTGGGCCGGGCAGTTCAAGTACCTGGAGCGGGCCAAGGCGCGACTCAAGATCGTCGTGCCGCTCACCCTGGCGATCGTCTTCTTCCTGCTCTATGTCCACACACGTTCGGCTCTCGAGACGGGCATCGTGCTCCTGGCCGTTCCCTTCTCCCTCATTGGGGCAATCTGGTTGTTGTACGCGCTCGGCTACAACATGTCGATCGCCGTCTGGGTCGGGCTGATCGCCTTGGCCGGACTGGATGCCGAAACGGGCCTGGTCATGCTGCTGTATCTGAAGCTCGCCTACGAGCGCCGCCAGCGTCAGGGGCAGCTGGGGTCACCCATTGATCTACGGGATGCGATCGTCGAAGGGGCGGCGCAACGAATTCGGCCGAAGCTGATGGCGGTGTTGACCACGATGATCGGTCTGGTGCCCATTATGTGGAGTACCGGAGCGGGGTCCGACGTGATGCGGCGCATCGCCGCGCCGATGGTGGGCGGTCTGGTCAGCTCGTTTCTTCTGCAGCTGACAATCTACCCGGCGATCTTTGCCATCTGGAAGGGACGAGTGCTGCATCAACAGCGAGAGGAACGTTAACCCCTTCAGGATCTTGCCCGGTGCAGGCCATTGGCGCCCCACCTTGCCCATAGACTGTCGCGGCACAGATGCCCCGCCCCATTCATCTCGAAGCCACCGTCGAGCGCCACCACCCGCAGATGGCGCGCTGCGTGGTGATCCCTGCGTCGGTAGTCGCCAGGTGGAAGCTCGAGGGAACGACGGTTGTCGAGGGTACGCTGAACGGGATCCCGCTCGGCCGCCGGTCCCTCAAGCGTTGGGGCGACGACCAGAGGCCCGCGGCAGCGAGGATCGCGAGGCTGTACGGCTTCAAGCCTGCGGCCCAGGCGGCGCCGCCCGCGCCGAGGACGGCGACGACCAGTGGAGCGATGACGGGAACGCAGCATGCACTGGCCGCTGTGGCGAGTGCCGGGGCTCCCGCGCCGGCCGCCGCGACACCGACCGCGCTCTTGCTGGATCGGGGCTGACTCACGCCTCGATCGCGCTCCAGATCGCCTGATGAAAGAACTCGGCAGCTTGCTGGAACTCCGACAGCTCGACGGCGTAGCACGTGGGGCGTTCGGCAGCGAACTCTTCGGCGCATTCGAGCGAGACGAAGTAGCAGACCTGACAGCACCAGGCTGCGCACACATCTCGATCGACGGCCTCTTGCGACGTGATGACGAGGGTGGCCGCAGCAGCGGGCGGATCAGCGGTTTCGAGGCCAGCTGGAGAGATCGAGAGGCGGACCAGTTCTTGACGCAGAGGGTCGACGGATTTCACCCCCACGGTGGCGTCGACGAGCCTTGGAACGACATACGCCCAGAGAGCGCAGCAGCTAAACAGGACCTTGTGCCCGATCTCGAGCTGGTGTCGGGTCGGCGTCAGCGTTAGCCCGTAGAGGTCGATCAGCCGTCCTCGCGCGTCCCGCTCGCAGCGGGCCGCATCGACCGCTTCCTCGACTTGACTGATCTCGACACCCGCTGCGCTCGCGATCTCTTCGACGCTTACCGGCCGCCCTTGCGCAAGCAGGGGGAAGCCTGCGAGCAAGGGCCCGGCCGAGTCCCAGCGACTCGCCAGGATGTTGATCGTCTCTTCGAGGGCCTCCTGAAAGGATGGTTTGAGACTCATGATGAGGTCGTAGGGTCCGAGACCGCTGTGATCCACTCCTGCGGGTAAGCCATCTGTTGGGTCTGAAGCTCGGTGATACGGCGAATCGGTATGTCGCGGATTGTGTACCTGCTGGTCCTACTTCGCTGCACGAGCCGCGGCCTTGACCATCTCGCTGAGAGTGGGGTGGACGTGGATGGACTTGCTGATGCGGTCGATCCTGCCGCCGCCGTGCATCGCCGCCACCGCCTCGTGAAGGAGGTCGTCGCCATGGGGGGCGAGGATGTGAAAGCCGAGGATCTCGCCGTCCGCGCTGTTCACGACGGTCTTCAGCTTTCCACGGCGGTCGCCGATGGCCTTGGCGCGCGCCCCATCTGCGGGGACGGTTCCGACGGCGACGTCGATGCCTCTCATTCGGGCTTCGCTTTCGGTCAAGCCGACTGACGCGAGCGTTGGGTCGCTGAAGACCGCTCTGGGGACGACGCGGTAGTCGACGCTCCGCCCGAGGCCCTTGGTGGCGTTGAGCGCCGCGATCGGTCCGTCGTAGGTCGCCACGTGAGTGAACATCCGGCCGCCCTTGACGTCGCCGATGGCCCAGATGTGCGGCTGGCTCGTTCGCAGCTCCTCGTCTACGGCAATGAACCCCTGCTTCTTGGTTTCGATGCCCGCTGCCTGCAGGTCGAGCCGATCAGTGTTTCCGACCCGACCCGCGGCAACGAGCACCGCCCCGGCCTGGAGGTCGACGTCCTCTTCACCGATTCGGGCCGAGACGACTTTGGTGGTGCCCTTGGCGCGCACGGCGGTGACGGTCGCGTCCGTGCGAACGTCGATACCTTCCTCCTGCAGAAACTCGCCAAGCAGAACGGCTAGCTCCGGGTCTTCGCTGGGAGCGAGTTGCTGATTCCGCCCCAGGAGCGTGACTTGGCTGCCGAACCTTGCGTACATCTGGGCGAACTCGATGCCCACATAGCCACCGCCAATCACGATCAGGCTCGCCGGCAGATCTTCGAGAAGGAGGGCTGACTTGTTGTCGAGGGTGTCGACCGCATCGATGCCCGGGATGGGCGGAACGGCTCGGCGGGCGCCGGTCGCCACGATGGCCTTCTCGAAGCTCAGGCGTCGATCACCGGTGTCGGCCTCGTGGTGGCTGACGAAGCGGGCTTCACCGCGTACCAAGTCGATGTGATCCGAGCGTTTGCCCAGAGCGTCGTAGATCGATCGGTGGATTCCTCGAACGATGCGGTCTTTGCGCTCGACCGCGATCTTCATGCGGAAGCAGACGTTCCCTTCGACCTCGACGCCAAACTCGGCCGCCCGCCGGGCAACCAGGTGCATGACCTCGGCCGAGCGCAGCAAGGCCTTGGTGGGCACACACCCTTCGTTGACTCAGGTGCCCCCGACTTCGGCGCTCTCGACGAGCGCCACCCGAGCGCCCAGGTTGGCCGCCATGTGGGCGGCTGGCAGGCCTCCCTGGCCGGCCCCGATGACGAGCAGGTCGTAGTCGTAGGAGGGCATGCGTACTCCTTCTCTTGCGGGACGCTGACGTTAGGCGGAGCTCGCGAGCCTCGCCTGCGAAGCGCCGAACTGAACCGCATTTGTGCGGCGGCCGACCTCGAACGCGTCGTCAACGGATACGAGAAACGTGCCTGGATGCTTCGTCAGCCACTGCTGTCCCGACTCGCGGCTGGCGAAGAAGAGCACGTAGTGGCAGAAGCCCTGGATGACATCGTGATCCCATGGCTCGTCGGGCATGAGAAACGACACGACGGCTCCCTCAGGCGAGAGGTCCTCGATCCCTTCCGGAGTGACCATCAGCGAGACCGTCTCGCCGGTCTGCGGATCTCGCGATTCGACGCGCGCGGGCTTGCCCAGGAGCGGACCAATGAAGAGCGGATCCCACGCGCACCAGGTGTAGATCCCGACCCCATCAACCTCGAACCGGTGGGGCATTTCTCGAAGGGCCAGGCCCCAGAAGCCCACGACGCGCTCATCGTCGTCGCGGAAGACGCCAGGCCAACCGCCTAGGGTCTCTTTCACCTGCGCCGCGTTGAGACCGCTGCTGCGGGCGATCTCCTGGTGTTCGACCGGCCTCCCCTCGGCGAGGGCGCGGTACAGGGTTACGGCGATTCGTTGTTCCGTCTCATCCAGAGTCGGCATGGCTTGCGAGATCGCTTCGGCCAGCTTCGCGACGGTTTCCGAGTCGCTCATCGGTTGCCCTCCGGTTGTCGATTGCCCGGAGCGCTACTGCTTGAGCGCACAAGGCTGAGATTCCATAGCGACGAAGACACCAGCGCGACGAGACCCGCCGCTACCATAGCGGGTGAGACCCACAGCCCTGCCAGGGTGAGGCCGGCCGCGAGAAGGGCTAGCGTGACCGGCCCGGCGCTCCGGTGGCGACGGCGGTCTCGTTGGATCCCCCAGATTGTGGCAGCCAGGAAGAGACCCAGGAGCGGGATCAGGATCGCATCGTGGATCAGGAACCCGAGACCGATTGCCGACAGGGCACCCAGAACGGGCGTTACCCCAAGGCAGCACAGGGCGGCGAAGATGCTCCCGAGCGGGCCCCACTTATCGCTGTGCATGATCGGGGACCACCTCGAGCTCGATTCCGTCGAAGTCGGTGCTGCGAAGCTTGCCGACAAAGGCGTGATCGGTCAGCCGATAGTAGATGGTCTGGGCGTCGCGGCGGGTCGTGGCCAGGCCGTAGGCTCGCAGTTTGGCGAGATGCTGGGAGGTCGCCGACACCGAGACATCCAACATCTCGGCGAGATCGCAGACACAGAGCTCTTTGAGAGCGTCGAGAAGAAAGAGGATCTTCAGCCGCGTCGAGTTACTCGCCAGGTTGAAGAGCTCGGCCGCCTCCTCGAGCTCGGGCGAGAACTGCATGCTCTTGCGGATGCTGGCGATCTCTTCTCGCTCCAGGGTGGGTCCGACACATCTCATGCCCTCACTCCCAACTCCTTCTCGAGGCTCTGGATCGCCTGCTGCACTTCGCCGAGACAGCATTTGCCTGTGGGGTTGCGCACCTCGCAGGCGCAGTTGCCGGCCTGGACCTCGCTCTTGATCGAGTCGAAGACATCCGTCTCGCCCGTCCCGCGGAGTTGGCGCGCGATGTCGGACTTGCGATGCAGGAAGCAGTAGCAGACGAGTCCATCGCTGCCGTCCTTGAAACCTGGCCGGACGCTGAGGTCGGTCACCGTGAGGACAGCGCCCGTCGAACCGTAGTAGACGACTTCGCACGCCGTGTCTCGGCAGAGCCGGAACTCTTGCTTGGGCGGCACGGGGCCGGCCGCGAGTGCCGCAACAGTGGTCCAATCCACCGGCTTACCCTGGAAAGCGCTGGCCGGACACCGGGAGCTCCCAGTGTCCGCGGGACTCACGGAGCAACACGACTCGCTCATGCCGGCTCCTCGTCGGCTACCAGCTCCGCGGTGTAGCCGAGCTCTTCGATAGCAGCGATGATGTCGTCGGGGGTGACTTCCTCCACCCGGTAGGTCACCGTTGCGGTGCCGTCCTCATAGGAGGCCTCGACCTCTTCGACTCCTTCCAGCTTCTTGACCACCCGGCGAACACCCACCTCACAGCCACCGCAGGTCATGCCGGTGACCTGGAACGTGGACGTGGTGGTTTCAGGCTCGTCCTGGCTCGGTTCGTCGCCAGCGCGGGCGGTCCACGAGGCGAGTGCGACGAGCACGAGTCCTACGGCGAGTGCGAGTGAAAGTCGGTATCTCATGTGTTGGTCCTCCGTATCGGCCTACAGGATCCATCCGATGTAATAGGGGAAGGTCAAGAGCAGCATGGCCACGATGGCCACGACCCAGAGCAGCAGACGCTGGCGCCGGCGGTTCTCGGGCACCGCGCAGCTTTCGCCGGGAGCGCACTCGGCTTCAGCCGGCCGGTAGGCCCGGTAGAAGGCGAATCCCAGGAGCAGAACAGTCGCCCCGATCATGTGCGGACGGTAGGGTTCGAACATCGCTCCGAAGGCGGCAGAGCCAACGCCGGCAAAGGCCACGACGACCGGCAAGACACAGCAAAGGGAGGCCCCGACGGCTGCGAGTAGGGCTCCGACGCCCAGCCAGCCCGGTCCGGTACTCGAATCAGTAGTGGTTGACATTTCGCTGGTTCTCCTTTTGTGCCCGGCCTCTGGCGGGGCATGGTACTTTAGCATATACGAAAATACTGGCTGGGAGGTTCACCAACTGTCAGACGGAATACTCCTGATGCTCCGTAGCCGAGCGGGTATTCCGCACCTGTTCTCGAACCCTGGGGGACTAGTGTCCCGTGCGGTAAGTTCGTTGCCACACCGAGAGCGGTGAAGCGTGCGCTGGGCAAGGCGCGACGACTGAGAATATCGGGCATATTCGACAGAGGAGCAACGCCGCCCAGCGGGATGCAGCACCGCTCGAATGTAAAGGAACTTGCCGCACGGGACACTAGGCGGCCGCCGAGGACGAGACTCACGAGGTCTTTCTTGCGGCTCTTCGAGCAGATCGGCCGCTTCGATGGACGCTCCCGCTTCTCGACGTGGCTCTACCGGTTGGCGGTCAACCACACGCTCAACCGGCTTCGCAGGCGGAAGCGACGGTCAGCCCGATCTGGCTGCTGTACTTGCTCGGCTACAACATTTCGATCGCCGTCTGGGTCGGGCTGTTCGCCGTGGCCGGCCTTGATGCCGAAGCGGGAACTGGCTCAAACCGATCGCTGCTAGCGGGCTAGTGGGTTGTCAGCGCGCTTCGGGCCCCTCTAGGGCGTCGAGGATCGGGCAGTCGCTCGTCGAGCCGTCGCCACAGCAGCTGCGGGTAAGCTCTTTGAGAGCCCGGCGCATGCGTCGCAAATCGGAGAGCTTGACCTCGATCTCGGAGAGTTTCGCGTCTGCCTTCTCGCGCACCTCGGCCGCAGAGGCGGCGGCAGAAAGGCGGAGGTCGAGGAGCTCGCGAATCTCCTCCAGTGAGAAGCCTAGGGCTTGGGCTCGCTGGACGAAGCGCAGGCGCCGTACGACGTCAGGCTCGAACTGCCGATAACCAGACGGTGTCCGCGTCGCCTCGTCGATCAATCCGAGTCGCTCGTAGTAACGGATTGCCTCGACCGAGAGCCCCGTCGTCTGTGCCACGTGACCGATCTTGAGCACCATGCGACCTCCGCATCCCCAGGATAGCTCGGCTGGGCTCAGCTGCCCCCTTCCTGGACGAACACTTGAACGCGGCCGTTGCCGAAGTCGGCGACGAAGACCCGCCCGTCCTCGGCCACGGCGACGTCGGTGGGGCGATCAAGCTGACCAGCTCCGCTCCCAGGCTGGCCAAGAGCGATGAGAAACCTGCCATCCGAAGACAGCTTCTGAATTCGGTGGTTGAAGAAGTCGGCCACAAAGAGAGCGTCATTCGGTCCGGAGGCGACGCCCGTGGCTACCCGGAACCAGCCGTGAAACGGCCCGGCTAGCCCCAAGGCGAATGGCCCGCCCCACCGACGAAGCGTCTCACCTGACGAGCTGAAAAGCTGGATCCTGTCGTTGTATGCATCGGCCACGGCCACCTCTCCCGAGCCAAGGATCGCCACATCGGTTGGGTAGTTGAAGCGGCCAGGGAGCTTGCCCTTCTCACCTGGGCTACCGAGCTGGCGCACGAAGGTGCCATTCGGGTCCAGGAGCTGTACGCGATGGTTGTAGAAATCGGCGACCCACAGCTGCCCCTCTTCGTCGACAGCCACCCCGCCCGGGGCGTCGAACTCGCCAGGGCCGCTGCCGCTAGTCCCGACGATCGCGAGACTTTCCCCGCTTGGGCTGAAAACCTGGATTCGGTCGTTGAGGTATTCGGCCACGTACAGCTTGCCATTCCGGGCCGTGATGTGCATCGGGCGGTCGAGTTGTCCGGCCTCCGAGCCGCGCTCGCCGAACGATCGCCGGTAGCGGCCTTCGCGGTTGTAGACGACAATCCGGTGGGCCTCCGCATCGCTCACGAAGACCTCATCTTGCAGGAGCGCGATCCCAACGGGGCCGACGAGGCTCTCTGGGCTGTTGCCCTCACCCCAGGTAACCAGATGCCTATACCCGTGCTCTCGGGCCAGCGGGAACCACTGCCACCAGAGCAGCACTCCCGCGAGCCCACCGAGCGCGAGAAGGAGCACCATCCGCCTCGACATCCTGCTCTTCATCTCCCGCGTCTCAGAAGTTGAACCGAAGGCTCACTGTGCCGATCCAGTCGCTTTCTCGGGCGCTGCCGTGGAGGCTCTGGGCCACCGGCACCTGGACGGCCGCCTCGAGGATAAGCCGTTTGCGCACGTGCTGGATACCCGGAGCCAGGTACCAGCTTGTACCGCCGGAGTCCGAGACTTCCTGACCTGCAGCACGATGGCGGTCCTGCCACACCACATTACTTTCGAGCACGGCATACACGAAGGACGGGACGCCAGCGCTCAGCTCTCGGGGCCGCACCCGATGCTGATACGAAAGGTCGAAGCGGGCCACATCTCCGATCTCGAAGTCGTTAGCCTCCGTGTTGGCTTGATAAGAGAATGAGCTGTCGACCTGCCACCCGAGCGTCTGACGAGTGACGACGAGCCCGAGCACCGGGTCCCAGGAACCCGATCCCAGCTGAAGCGGTGAGGGCAGGGACCCGAGAGCGTCCTTTGCGTCGTCCCGGCCGGTGGGGGCCTCGACTCCGACGAACGGCGCGACCCGGAAAGTGGCGCCGCGGGAGTCACGCTGCCAGAGCGTGTAGCGGGCGAGCAGCGTCAGATCCCCGACTCCTGAGTCACCGCGCGACATCTGGCCCGCCGGTGTACCGATCGTCAACTGCTTGTCCAGCAGCGGTGTGATCCCGAACAGGGTCAGCTTCGGCGTGGCTCCCCACACCACGACGAGCGGGATAGCGTCAACCTCCAGATCGCTCCCGGCCAGGCCGCGGAAGGCCAGATGCTTCACCTGGATCCTGAAGATTCCTTCTCCCTGGGTGATTGGTAGCGCAGTGTTGAACGTAATCGGAGCGCCGAGGAGGGGCGGCCCCGACAGGACCATCGCCACGGCAATGGCTAGTGATCGGCGATGATTCACGGGCCTGCCTCGACCTCGAGAGGCTCGAGTTCGGGGTGCTCGCCGATCGGGAGCCGCAGAATGCCGCGCACGCGCGCTGCGGATCCGCCCTGGGCAAGCCCGGCGAGCTGCTCAGCAAGCTCGTCGGGGGTGTCGACAAGAAGAATCTTCTGCCCGTCAGCTGTGAGCGACCACCGGCGGCTCGTCTGCGCCTCCTCCCGGCGAGGGACGCCGATGACCTCGGCTTCTACCCGTCCGGGTGTGAAGCCCGCCCTGCGCACCGCCCCCGGGATCCCCGCGAGGTCGATCGATTCGCCCTCGCGCACCTCGAGGGTCGCCTGGCCCTCGGCCATCGCTACCTCGATGGTGGAAACACCTTCGACCTTGCGCAGCCTCTTCTCCACTCCGAAGGCACAGAATGGGCAGGCCATTCCCTGCACTTCCACCGTGGCGCGGACGACCTGGCCCGCGGCGGGCCCGGCGAGCAGAATGGCGATGACAAGTGCCGCCGATAGCCGCCTCACCATCACACACTCCCGGCCAGTGGCCGGCCCAGGCCGAGCTCGCGCAGTCGCTCGAGGCTCACACCACCCTCGCAGCAGTCGGCGAGTTTACCGTCGACCACCACGGCAGGGGCCCTCGTTACGCCGTGCTTGCGTGCGCGCTTCGCGACCGCGGGGTCCTGCAGATCGGACACGCTCACCTCGCAGGATGGGCACGCCGCTTCGCGCACCGTTGCCACGAGCTCATCGCAGAGTGGGCATCCGGCGCTGAAGATCTCGATTGTTCTCTTGCTCATGATTGACTCTCCTTTCGTAGTCGCAGCGTTGCCGGTTGGCGACGCTGACGACGCAGGTTGAGTACTGAGGCGACGAACACTGTCGCCACCCCGACGAAGACGGCGAGTTCATACTGAGCCCACCAGCCAGCGTAGAGGAGCACCGCGCCGACGACTCCCAGACCCGGGATCCACCAGGCGTGATGGCGCCGAGCACCGACCCACAGCCCCGCCAGACCGGCCGCCAAGAAGAAGGGCACGAGCCAGCGGGTCGCGGAAGCGGCGGCCGAGGCGCTTAGGCCAAGCGCCGAGAGAATTGTTCCCGATGCCGCAGCACACGCCGGGCAGTTGGGCACGAGCACGGCCAGCGCGCCGCCCCCCGAGCTGAGCCAGTGGAATGGGTTTCGTCGCATCGTCTCGGCTTCTCGTTCGCCGGCCGAGCCCTTTCTCGGCCGCCGTCAACCAAGAACCTACACCCTAAAGTAGACTTCAGAGTCAAGCC
>JBHHWO010000074.1:0-22809 GCA_046756565.1 Thermoanaerobaculia bacterium
GTCCGGCCGAGACTGTTCGCAAGGTCTTTCATCTTGCAGGTCTTGATGAGGCCCTGGGCAAGTGCGCCACTTGCCGCGAGGAGGCGCTGCGGATGATCGAGGAAGGTCTGGCCTGAGGTTGTTGGGCAGCTTTCGGCCGCTCGCCTGATTCTACGGCCACCGGCTACACTGTCGGTGCTTTCGAGCCAGGCGGGAGGAGTGTCCGCCGTCCGATGATCGACTCGACTCTGTCCCACTACCGGATCACCGCCAAGCTAGGCGAGGGCGGCATGGGGGTAGTCTATGAGGCCGAGGACGAGAAGCTCAAAAGGAAAGTAGCGCTCAAGCTCCTGCCGCCCGGAATGGCGAATGACCCGGAGCGGCTCGAGCGGTTCCGCCGCGAGGCCGAGGTCGTCGCGGCGCTGAGTCACCCGAGCATCGTGTCGATCCACTCGATCGAGGAGGCGGACGGTTGAGTCCTCGAACGTCGAAGCCACCGCCCCGGAGCGGGGGCAGGAAGGCCTTCGGAACCGTGAAGAGCCGGCGAAGCTGACTAGCAGTCCGTGGAAGGGGTTGTCATGGCGGCGTCCGGGCCCCGCCGTTGTTCGCGGACGATCAGGCCGGCAATGACGCCGACGGCGGCGAACGGCACGCCAAGAAGCAACAGGATGCCCCGGCGGAAGGCCGCCGCCAGAACAATGCCCTCAGCAGAGCTCAGCGCGGAGCGACACATCGGGCACTGGGCCTCCGCCGCTTCCGGCAGAAGGAAGAGGATGGCAGCGACGAGTGAGGCCAGCGTCAGGGCCCTCTTCACGGCGAGTTCATCCCCAGAATCCGCAGGCTGTCAGGGAGGATCAGAGAGAACAGAATTGCGCCATTGATCAAAAGCCCGAACAGGACACTGAGACGAAGGAAGAGCCGTTCGTAGCGCAAGTGCATGAAATAACTGGCGATGAGCGTCGCCTTGAGGAGCATCGCCAGGACGAGCACCACAATCAACGTGCCGGACGACCCACCGGACGGTTCCTGGGCGAGTGCCTGAGCTGCCGGTCGATCGATGAAGATCATGATCAAGGTCACGATCAGAAGAATCAGCCAGATCTGCCAGTAGAGCTTGTATTCGGCGCGTGGTTCCGCTTGTGCCGCCTTCGCCATCTCCCGACTCCTCAGAGCAAATAGAACACGGTGAAAATGAAGACCCAGACAAGGTCCACGAAATGCCAGTAGAGGCCGGCCAACTCGACGCCCGCGGGCTTGGTGATGCCCCGTCCCCAGCGCAACAGGGTCACCACGAGGATGATCACCCCCGAGAGAACGTGAGTGCCATGAAAACCGGTGATGAGAAAAAAATAGGAACCGAAGAGCGGAGCTCCCCACGGATTGGTGGACAGCCGGACACCCTCGCCGATCAGCGTCGACCATTCCTTTGCCTGCATGGCGAGAAAGACGAGGCCACCAAGCGCCGTCAACCATAGAAAGCGCTGAGCCAGCTTCCGCTCGCCGGTCTCGGCGGCTCTCACCGCGCTGGCCATGGTCGCGCTCGAGGAGATCAGTACGAACGTCATGGCGGCGATGAAGCTGAGATTGAAGATCGCACTCTGGTCCGGCCAGTCGGTGTGCGACAGTCGTGAAAAACCGTACCCGGCGAGAAACCCGGCGAAGAGTAGGCCGTCGGTGATGATGAATACCCACATCATCACCTTGCGCCAACCGGCTTCGAAGGGACAGACGCCCCCGGCCCAGCGCGAGGCCGCTACGCTTTCGGCTGTATTCGTCATGCCATGCCGCGTCCTTTCACCTGTGCGCCTCAGAGGAGGGCGAGCACCAGGAAGACAAAAATCCAGAGACTCAACAGAAAATGCCAGTACGTGGCGCAAAGCCGGACAAGCCGGGCCAGATGGATTACATCGCCTCCGCCGGCCACCCTTGCGCTGGTGACGGAAAGAAACGCCAGGCCACCTACCACGTGAAGGCCGTGGAGCCCGGTCAGGATGTAGAAGAACGAGCTGTGTGGGCTGGTCGGCACGAAAACGCCCTGCTGGGCGAGCTCGCGCCAACCGGCGAGTTGTCCGGCAAGAAAGACCAACCCCAGAAGAATGGTCAGACCCACCCAACGGGCGGCGGTGACGTGCCGCCCCTTATCGAGGCTCGACCGGGCACTTTCGAGGCCCAAGCTGCTGGCCGCGAGCACAACGGTGTTGACCCACAGGATCGCCGGCAGCGAGATCTGCACCCAGTCGGCAGCGGCACGGCGAATGATGTAGGCGCTGCTGAAGGCGGCGAAGAGCATGGTGATTGTGGAAAGAAAGACCCACATACCCAGCTGTGGCGGGTAGACGTTCCAGGTCGCCGATCGGGTGGGCTTACTCATCCGTCTAGAGCCTGGCTAGAACGTGGCCGGCACCTGGCTGGTCGCGACCGTTTGACCGGTGAAGTCCTCCGTTGCCTCTTCGGCGCTGTATTCGTAGGCCCACCTCTCCACCGTCGGCATCTCGCCGGTCCAGTTGCCGTGGGGCGGAGGCGAAGGCACGGTCCATTCGAGGGTAGTGGCCCGCCACGGGTTCAAACCCGCCCTCCTACCCTTGAGCAGGCTCCAGCAGAAGTTGACGACGAAAACGAGCTGAGCCGCTCCCATCACGAAGGCCGCGAAGGTCACGAACGTCTGCATGCCGCGAAGCGGTGCCAGGAACTCGTAGTCGAGGAAGGCGTAGTAGCGACGCGGTGTCCCGGCAAGGCCGATGAAGTGCTGGGTGAGAAAGATCGAATAGAAGGACACGATGGTCGCCCAGAAATGGATCTTGCCGAGGGTCTCGTTCATCATCCGGCCGAACATCTTCGGGAACCAGAAGTAGACCGCGGCATAGGTGGCCAGCAGAGTGACCCCGCCGATCATGAAGTGGAAGTGGCCGACCACGAAGTAGGTGTCGTGGAGCTGGACGTCTGCGGTTGCGTTGCCCAGGAAGATGCCGCCGAAGCCACCGGTACCGAAGAAGGCGATCAAGCCGAGGGCGAAGAGCATCGGCGTTCTCAGACGAATCGAGCCGCCCCAGAGGCTCCCCAGCATGTTGACTCCGATGATCGCCGACGGGATGGTGATCACCATGGTCATGATCGAGAAGTACTCTCCCGAGTACGGGCTCATGCCGCTGACGAACATGTGGTGGCCCCAGACGATCATGCTGAGCGCACCGATCGCGAGGTAGCACCAAGCCGTTATGCGATAGCCGAAGACCGGCTTGCGGGTAAAGGCCGGCAGGATTTCGAAGACGACACCAAGGGCTGGCAGGATGAGCACGTAGACCTCGGGATGCCCGAGGAACCAGAAGAGGTGCTGCCAGAGCAAGGGCGTTCCGCCCTGATGTGGCAGAAGCTCGCCGCCAACCACAAGACCCTCCGGGAGAAAGAAACTGGTGCCGAAGTGGCGGTCGAAGAGCAGCATGATCGCCGCCGCGGTCAACGGCGGGAACGCCAGAACGCCGACGACCGCGGAGGTGAAATACGACCAGACAGTGAGCGGCAGGCGCCACATCGACATCCCCGGCGCTCGCATCGACAGCACCGTGGCGATGTAGTTGAGGCCGCTCATGGTGAACGAGAAGATGAAGAGCGCCATCGCCAGCAGCCAAAGCGTCTGCCCCAGCCCTGAGCCGGGCACCGCGGCCGCGATCGCGGACAGCGGCGGGTAGGCGGTCCAACCGGCCGCGGCCGCGCCCCCTGGGGCCAAGAACGACACCAGCATGACCAGCGCGCTCAGCGCCGCGAGCCAGTAGGACAGCATGTTCAAGAACGGAAACGCCATGTCGCGCGCGCCGATCTGGAGCGGGATCAGGTAGTTCCCGAAGCCGCTGACGAGGACATAGGAGATGAAGAAGAACACCATGATGGTGCCGTGCATGGTGACCAGCGCGATGTAGAACTCTGGCGTCATGATCCCGCCGGCCATGCCTTCGGGGAAGAGCGCCTCGAGAAGCCCCCACTTTCGTCCCGGCCAGGCGATCTGCATGCGCATCATCATGGCGATCGCGCCGCCCACCAGCGCCATCAGGAATCCGGTGAGGATGTACTGGATGGCGATGATCTTGTGATCGGTCGAGAAGATGTAACGGCGAACGAAGCCGAGATCTTTTTCGGTCATCCGGCCTCCTCGCGAATCTCCCCGGGTGCCCACGTTCCGCTCTTCCAGGCTTCGAAGTCTTGGGCCGTGAGGACGTTGAAGAAGCCCTTCATCCGGTAGTGGCCGAGGCCACAGAGCTCGGTGCAGGGCAGTTCATAGGTGCCTGTCTTGGTGGGTACGAACCAGATCTCGATCGTCATCCCCGGAACCGCGTCCTGCTTCACCCTGAACTGAGGCAGAAAGAAGCTGTGGATCACATCTTTGGAGCGCAATCGGATCTTGACCGGTTTTCCCACCGGAACGTGAATCTGGTTGATCGCCGTGTAGTCGTCCGTGGCCCTGGGATCATCAGGATCCAGTCCGATCGGATTGACGAGGTCGATCAGCTCGGCGTGTGTCTCCCCGAAAACGCCGTCCTTCCCCGGGTAGCGTACGTTCCAGGCGAACTGTTCGGGGGTGACCTCGATGGTCAGGGCGTCTGCAGACGGCGCGGTGGCGAAGTACTCGGTCCAGGCCGGCATGCCAATGGCCAGAACGCCGCCCTCGGCCACCAGGGTCATGAGCAGCCCGAGCGCGATCGACCAGTTCCGTTCCATCTTGGGGCTCGCCATCCGGTGACGGACCTTGACTCCGCCGGCATAGCGCCAGATGAACACACCGAGGACGAAGTGGCCGACCAGAAACATGGCGCCCGTGGTCACCAGGAGATAAACCAACATCCTGTCCACGCCGGCACCGTGTCTCGACGCCAGCTCCGGCAGCCATCCGCGGGACCCGAGCGCGACCATAGCCAGCGACAGCACCATGAACAGCAAACCGACCGCGATGGCCTCTAAGCGTCTCTGTGAGCTCTTGTCCACCATGCCTTTACTCCCGCGGGTCATATGATGGTGACCGTCCAATCCGGTACCGGGCCGAACTCTCGCCTGGAGCTGGCCCGCTTCCGTACGGGAGGGCACACCCCGGATCTGTGATCGAAGCGCGTGCAGCCTAGCAGAGGGCCGAAGGTGCTACACCTACCCAATAGGGTGAGCGCGGCCCCTACCCAAACGGATAGGGGATTGTCGAATTGTCTCGGAACAGAATGGCCCGGCGGTCAGCGACGGCCCATCCGCAGTCCGATTCGCAGCCGTGTCTCCTCGAGACCGATGGTCGGCCAGTAGACCGGCTCCAGCCCCAGCAGGAGAAACAGGGGTTTGTTGATCGCGATCGCGAGGTCGGTGCGAACGAGAACGCCGAACTCGGCCTCTGTGCCTATGACCACCTTGCCGTCGTCGTCTAGGAGGAGCGAATCGTCCGACCAGGGCGCCCTCTTGATCCCACCACCTATTCGCAGAACGATGGCCTGGGTTTGGACGACCGGAAAGTCCCAGGTCAGGGTTGCCGCGGCGATCTCCTTGCTTCTCTCATTGCCGGGGACGCCGAGAAAGTCTCTTCGCCGTTCGGATTCCCAGGCGGTGGAGTCGAAGCCCAGCCCGACCCGCTGGCCCGCTCGGCCGAACAGTCGATACAGGGTGATCTGCCAGAAAGGTGAGGCGGACAGCGCGCGCGATCGTCCCCCGAACGTACCCGGGATCGAAGCCCCCGCGACGGTCTCGAACGCCCAGCGAGATGTCCGCCGTCGAGGCCGGGTGCCCATGACGAAAACAGCCGAGGTATCCGAGTTCCTGAGGTTCGAGCGAAAGGTCTCCCGGTACGCGAGCCTCAGGCCGACCGAATGCACAAGCGGAATATCGAGAGCGCTCTCCACGAACCCCGCTCCCCGGAGGTCTACATCATGGGCGACCAGCCCGCCTATCCCGACCGTGATCCGCGGGATCGCGAAGCCCAGATGGAGCGCGGTACTGCCGGTCACGAAGCCCTCGTACAGGATGAGCGTGCGCTGGCTGCGATTGAGCTCGGTGAAGTAGACATCGCCTTCCCCTCCCACCAGGAGCTCGAGCCGGCCGCGCCGAAGGAGAGCCCGCTCCGCTCCGAGTCTGAAGCCGAGTGACTTGTCGAGATTGCCAAGACGGAGATCCTCACGATCACAAGCCTTGAGCCGACAGTCCTCGAAGTGACCCCGGGTGCCAGTGGTCTCAAAGCTGAAGCCGAAGCCGCCGAAGATCAGGCGCCACTCTTCCTCGTCCTCCGCACCGGCGGCCGTCGGGTGGAAGGTCGGCAACAGGAGCAGGATTGCGGCAACGGACCTCGCAACACGCGCGCGAATCGGCGGAGCAGAGGGGTCGGTTTCCCCGTTCATTGGCCTGTCAGCTCCGCCCAAACGGCTCGACATGAACGTGGTTTCTTTCCTCGGACATGAGTGCGCCGACGGATGGAGTTCTTACACGGTGTTAGCGCCTGGGATCCGCCGGTGTAAGAAGTCACCTCACCGCCGCACTCACGTGTACGAGAGAGATTGATCGAGAGCCGAGCTTGATCCTGTTGCCGCGGAGAGCCGATTGACTTCAAGAACCGTTCCTATCCTGATGGGTCTCTTTGGAATCGCGGCGGTGGCTCACGCCGCCGGTAGCCGTCTTCCCGAGATCGAGCAGATCGAAGGCGACCCGGTGGTCACGTTGCTGCCCCCCGACGGCATTCCGGCAATCGATCGGCCCAAATTTGCCCCGGCCTCCAAGGCCAAGTTCATGCAACTGAACGAGCCTGTGTTGGGCGTAGTCCACAATGGGATTGCGAAGGCCTATTCGATCTGGCATCTGGATCGCCACGAAATCGTCAACGATGACTTCGGCCCGGATCCGCTCGCCGTTACTTGGTGACCCCTCGCTCACGCGGGCGTCGTGTACGCCCGACCGACTATCGACGGCGAAGTGACCACTTTCGGAGTCTCCGGCAGACTCTGGCGAGATACGCTCGTTATGTACGATCGGGCCACAAGATCACTCTGGAGCCAGCTCCTGGGTTCGGCAGTTGCCGGGCCGCAGACGGGGCGGACGCTCGAGGTCATCGCTGCCGAGGTCACTACCTGGAGTGCGTGGAAAGAGCGTCACCCGGACACCCTTGTTCTCCGAAAACCGGCCTGGGAGGCTCTCGAGGACACCCGCCGGCGTGGGACGAGCTACAGTTCCTATCACGCGGATCCAGGCGCGATCGGGGTTCGGGGAACACGCAACCCGGACGAGCGTTTGCCGGGGAAAATGTTGGTCTACGGGATCACTCTGAATCAGAGTTACGCCGCCGTCCCGTTCGCGCTTCTCGAGAAGAGTCCGGTACTCAACACCGACGCGCTAGGTGCACCAATAGTCGTCTTCTCGCCACGCGCAGAGGCGGCGGCATTCGCGTACGAGAGAGTCGTCGACGGCCAAGAGCTGACCTTCGAGCTGATCGAGAACCAGGGCAGCACACTGACCGTGCGTGATCTTGCCACCGGTTCCACCTGGTCCTGGGAGTCGGGCGAATGTCTAGAAGGGCCCTTCCGGGGCCGCGCGTTGCGCCGACTCACGGGATCCACGGTGTACTGGGGAATCTGGGCTCAGTTTCATCCCGACACGCAGGTCGTTCTCTCTGGTCATTAGACCCTCAGGTGGTCAGACATGCACAGCGAATCTCCTGATCTCCAGACGGAACTCAAGATCGAATTCGTAGCGCCGAGCAGGCAGAGCCCGGCCGTGCTCGTAGTCGGTGGGCGGGCCACCTTTCGCCAGGCGCCAGCTCTTCGACGGTCGCTCTTCGAGGCGATCTCGACGACTAGCCAGGGTCCGTTGATGGTCGACTTGAGCGAGGTCCGAAGAATGGACACCGCATCGATGGCGGTCTTGGTGGAAGGGATAATCTCAACGAGAGACCTGGCTCCTGAGGTTCTTCTGTGCGGCCCGACCGAGAGGGTACGAAGGGTCTTTCGTTTGGCGGGCCTCGACGAAGCTCTGGGCAAGTGCCCGAGCTGCCAAGAGGAGGTCCTGCGTATGATGGAGGGAGGCCTGGCCTAACGGTGTTCGGCCGCCCTTCGCCCTGAGCCCCGGTTCCCGCTTCCCGGCGCGGCACCTAGCGTCGCAAGGCGAGGAGCTTGTCGAAGAGCCAGCGGACTCCTGGAGTCAGGCGCGTGCGGTTGTAGGCGTCAGCGGCTTTCTTGATGACCTCGGCCTGGGTCGGGTAGGGGTGGATCGTCTCGCTGTGTCGAGAGTCCGTCACGAGTGTCGCCAACCCCCACGGATGTTATCTGTCGGGAGACTTGGGGAGGAGTCGGCTGGCGCTGGGACGGGAATGCGTGGGCGTCAGAAGCAACTCGGCCGGAGCCCCGCGAAGGCTCCGGCCGGAGTTCGAATAGGTTGTGATCGCGACCCGTCAGCCGTTGTGGGCCTCGAGCAGGATCTCGATGTCGACTTCGCCGCCCACGACCATGGTGGTAGCCCAATTGCCGACGCCGACGCCGAAGTCGCCTCGGTCGATCGAGGTGGTGGCCTCGAAGCTCGCTACTTCTTTCGCACCGATCATCGCCTGCATCGGCTCCGGAATCATCTGTCTGCCGAGGAGCGTGATCGGGAGCTCGACTTGCTGAGACGTGCCCTTGATGGTCAGCGGCCCTCTGGCGATGAGCTGGTTGTCGCTCACCTGGCGGACCGATGTGCTCTTGAAGGTTATGTAGGGGTGCTTTTCAGCCTCGAACCAGTCCCCCGAACGCAGGTGGTTGTCCCTCTTCTCGTTACCGGTGCTGACGCTTGCGACCTCGATCCGCGCTTCGACGGTGCTCAGTTCCGGGTTCTCGGCATCGTAGTCGAGTTCGATCTCATAGTCGGCGAAGCTCCCGGTGACCGGGGTGAAGAAATGGTCGACCGAGAAGTTGATTTCGGTATGGGCCGCATCCGACGACCAACCGGAGGTACCCTCCGCGGCCGCGTTTGGCGCCGGTATCGCAGCCAGCGTGAGCAATGCGATTGCCAGCGCGCCGGCGAGGTACCAACGATTCATGAGGATGGTTCGTGTCATGGCTTGTTCTCCCTTTTGTTTGGTTTTGGGTTCGATTCGACACCAGCGCCGAATCGAAGGGTGAGTGTTCAGCGAGGGAGTTTTCTTACAGGCAGCCTGGACTATTCGCCGATCATCTGCAATAACGCCGTACGTACCTCGATCTACGGCGTTACGCTCGTTCGGGCATCCTCGACGTACCTACGGGTACGCCTGCGGTGACCTCGGTCGCAAGCCTTGTATCTCCAGGTACCTACGGCTTTTTGCCACGCAGACCGGCGAAAAGGTCGGGCTAGTGTCCCGTGCGGCAAGTTCCTTTACATTCGAGCGGTGCTGCATTCCGCTGGGCGGCGTTGCTCCTCTGTCGAATATGCCCGATATTCTCAGTCGTCGCGCCTTGCCCAGCGCACGCTTCACCGCTCTCGGTGTGGCAACGAACTTACCGCACGGGACACTAGGTATCGGACCGGTTGTCTCGGCCCGAAAGCAACCGGTCAAGAATCGAGCTCCGGAGGCGCTCTCGCACTGCAGGATCCAGCCGGTCGCGTCCGATAGCCCCGCGCGTAGCGCTGCCGATCGCTTCGATCTGGCGAAAATAGCGCCGGCAATGGCGGCACATGAGGAGATGGAACTTGATCGACAAACGCCGGCGCCAGCCGGCTGTCGGCAACTCATCGGAAGCGATCGAGCGCGAAACCTCTTGGCAAGTCAGCATGGCGATCAAGCGTGCTCCCACTTACTTTCCAGGCACTCCCGGAGGCGGTTGCGGGCGCGAAACAGCATCACTCCAGTGTTGGTGGCGGAAACCTCGAGGATCTTACAGATTTCTTGGGTCGAAACGCCCTCGATCTCTCGGAGAACGAACGCCATGCGCTGTCGATCGGGCAGCGCGTCGAGACAGTCGCTGATCTCCTGGTTTGCCTCCTTGGCAAAGAGCTCGTCCTCGGGGCCTCGCGGCGGTCGGCTCCAGCTTTGCTGCTCGTTGAAGCGGCTTTCGAACACCTGATCGATATCGTCCGTTTGACGGTCTTTGGCAAAACCGCGCCGGGCTTCCTGAATCTTGCGGTACAGAATACCGAAGATCCAGGTGCGTACGTGGGAACGGCCCTCGAAACGGGGAGCGGTCTCGATGAAAGTGGCGAACGTGTTCTGGGCGACTTCCTCGGCCTGATGTTGGTTCAGTCCGGCACCGCGAGCGGCACGGACGATCTGGTCGAGATAGGCATCAACCACCGCAGTCAGAGCTTCGCGATCGCGCTCGCGAATCCGAGCTGGGAGGTCGGGGTGGCTTAAGAGCGATTCGGTCATTCCGGCGGGGTCTGATGCTCGTGTAACAAGTAGATGGTCACGCTCACTCACCTCGGGAAGAGGTTCGCCCGTGCTCGGAGCCTGTCACTTCGGATTGTACGGGCGGCCCTACGACTGGGATTCTGAAGATTCGGGGGGATTCGGTGATGCCGACACGAGAGCCAGGACGAACCAAGGACACTTTGGCCGAGCTCCGGCCGCACATCTCGAGCACGCGAGAGCTGCCCGGTGGTTACGCTCTCCTGATTGCCGGTCACTCGTCGCCAGTGCTGGCGCTGATAGAGCTTCTTTCTCTCGAGGAGCTTTCCTGCCCTTCGGTCAAGATAGAGCTCGCCGAGGGTGACCGTGATGCAGGAGATGCCGTCTGGGTGCATTTCACCGGGGGGGACTGCGTCAAGAAGTTCCTGAGGAATGAGCTCGTCGGCGGATAGAGGCGCGAGTGCTCCGGAGCGAGCACCAGAGCGGGGACGGAGGACATGCGCGTTGGCGGCCCTACTCTGGGTGCAGGCGATTCTTCCGCTCGCGGCTGCGCCTGGAGCAGCCCAGGTGAGTTCCTACCTGATCGATACAGGGCCCCTGCGTATTCGCGACCAATTCTCTCTGGGTATGGGGTTTCTCGCGTTCGATCCCGTGTCGGCCGATGTCCTGGCGAAAGGCGAGTGGCAAATCGATTGGATTGAAACCGCGACCAACGACTTCGCTCGCTCCGACGCGGTGGGAGACATACTCGAGAGGCGAGACCGGCGCGCGTCCCTGACGCTCGAACAGCTGCGTGCCATCGATCCGGCGGATGGTGATAGCGGCATCTTCTTCGTCGACGGCGAGCTCTACCGGACGGCCCTTGCCTTTCGGCGGGGCGTGGGCAAGGGCGTCCAGCTCGAGCTGGTGGTTCCCGTGCTCAGCTTTCAGGGCGGCATCGTCGACTCGCTGGTCGAGGAGTTTCACAGCACGTTCGGGTTCGATCAGGTCGGGCGGCTGGGGGTGCCCCAGGACTCGTTCACGGTCTACGCGCGGAGTCGAGAGGCCGAGGTGATCGTCGAGAAGGACCCGGGTCTGGTTCTCGGGGACGTCGTTCTTGGAGCAAAGTTTCGTGTTCGGGGCTCGGCCGAGGAGCGCTGGCGGTTGGGTCTCGAGACCCAGGTCAAGCTGCCCACGGGGGGCGCGGAGCCGTTGGGGACGTCGGGCTCGACCGATTTCGGGGCCCAGCTTCTGCTAACCCGCTACTACGCCAAGGCTTGCATCCATGGATCGCTAGGTCTCCTGGCGCTCGGAGCTTCCGACCAGCTTGGCTTGGGCTCCCAGACGATCACCTCCGGCATGATCGCCTACGAGCGTGCACTTGGGTCTGCGATTTCGGGTTTGGCACAGGTGACCATCTCCGAGAGCCCCTTTGCCGACCTTGAGCTGAGCGGTCTCGACAGAACTTCGCAGCAGGTGACATTGGGAATCAAGAAGGTCATCAAGCGTCAAGTGCTGTTCGTGGGACTCACCGAGAATTTTGGCGCCTTCAACAACACCCCAGACGTTGGGTTCCACGTCGGCCTCACGCGGAGCTTTGGGAAGAGCGATTCCGGCAGCGTGCCGGCAGAAGCAGAGGAGGATTGAGAGCATGCAAGAACTCGCGGTATCCTGCTGGCCCTGGTCGTTGTCGTTTCTCTCACCGCCGTGAGTCGACTGGAGCGTCGATGCGAGAAGCTGTCGCGGCAGTGGCGGGGAAGCCGGATCGCCCGACCAGCTGGCAGCGACGGCACGGGAATTGGAGACTGAAGAATGTGCAGGCTCTACGGCTTTCGGGCTACCGCGCCGACCCGCCTCGACTGTAGTCTCGTGCGCGCGCAGAACGCTCTGATCGGGCAGAGCCGCCTCGATCGACGAGGTTTTGCAAACGCCGATGGTTGGGGCATCGGACTCTATGAGACCGACCGACCGATCATCAAGAAGTGCGACACGGCGGCCCACGAAGATCGACGCTTCAGCGAGATTGCCGGTTGGGTCAACTCATCAACCGTGTTGGCTCACGTGCGCCAGGCCACGGTGGGTGGCGCCAAAGTGGTCAACACGCACCCTTTCGCGTTCGGGGTCTGGTCCTTTGCGCACAACGGGACGTTGACGGCCTTCGACCAGGTCGCGCCAGGCCTCGAGCAAGAGATCGGCAGCGGACTCCTCAGCAGACGTCGAGGCACCACCGACAGTGAGTTGATCTTCCTGTGGCTCCTGAGTCGCATGACATCAGAAGGCATCAAGGCGGACGAGACCTGCGGAGATTCCGAGCGGTTGACTCTTCTGCTTGCCGGATCGATACCACTGCTGGCCGCAAGGAGTGAGGAGGCAGGCGCCGACGAGCCCGCCAAGCTGAACCTGCTGCTGACCGACGGCGTCACGCTGATCGCTTCGCGTTGGGGGAACTCTCTCTTCTGGCTTCGCCGTGAAGGCGTGCGCGACTGTGAGATCTGCGGCCTACCGCATGTGGAGAAGCGCCCAGTGGATGGCTACCGGGCCGCGGCGGTGGCGTCGGAGCCGATCACGCAAGAGGCGTGGGAGGAGGTTCCTGAGCAGAGCGTCGTGGTGATCGACGGCGGCGTGGAGATCACTTCGGCCCCGTTCGAATGAGCGGGGTGCCTCGGATTCGAGGACGACGCCAGCGGCTTTCAGCGAAACAGCTCTGAGAGATTTGCGACTCAACTTCCGTCTCTACACCAAGCCGAGAGGAAACGAGCAAGGAGACCGAGGCTCGCTCTCATGGGAAGGAGATGGGCAGAGATCGCCTGGTGGCCGAGCTTTCGGGAATGCAAGAGCTGTGGCACCGCCACCAACCGGTGGCGCACTCGCCAACGCTGGCTGGCGCTGTTGCGCCGTGAGCTCCGAGACTCTTCAGAATTTGCTGGCCCGGCTGATCATCGATCCCGACTACCGGGACGAGGTCAGAGAAGAGGCCGAGGGTGCCTTTCCCGAAGACCTCTCGCGGAAAGAGCGCAGGCGTCTGATCGGGGCGGCGCGTGATCCGGGGATGGACGTCACCAGCACGCTGCACAAGGCCTTCAGGCTCAACGAGCTTCTCGGGCAGCTACCCCTGACCGTGGCTCTGTTCGACAAGGACCTGCTGGCCGAAGAGCTGGGCACATTCTGGCAGCGGCGCCTGCCGAGGAGCTTCTACTATCTCGGCGAGGCCATCGGCTTTACCGATCACCTGCTCGCCGAGGAAAAGCGCCTCGCCGTCCCCTTCCTTCGCGAGATCGTCAGCTATGAACAGGCGGAGCTCACGCTACAGCTTCCGATCGAAGCCTCCAGAGCGAAGAGCTCGGTTCGGGTGGATTTCCGTCATGACCCCCGCGAGCTCTTGGGGACTCTGCGGTCCGGCCGGCGCCCGGTAGCGGTCGCCGAGCTGCCCTGCAGCCTGATTGGCGCCCGCGGCAGCAACGACGAGGTCGTCTGGCCGGTGCTCGACCCGCGGACTGAATAGAGTCGCCGGGGAACCTAGAGCGCAGAGCGCACCGGAGTAAGATCGTCGGCGCCTATCACCACTCGGGTTTCGGTGGCCAAGTAGGCCAAGCCGACGTTGCCTCCGGCGTTCGCTATCCGGCGCATGATCTCGCCCAATCCGCCGGGCTTGTCCTCGGCGGATACGACCAGGACCTCCTGGTGACGGCGTACGCCCATTCCGGCGCCTCCAAGTGCTTGCGAAGCGGTATCCGCGTCCTCTACCAAAAGGTGGATCTCGCCCGTTTCGGCGGTCGTGACGGCGCAGAAACCGTCGATGTTGACGCCAGCTTTTGCCAAGGCCTCACCCATCTCGGCGAGGGCGCCCGGGCGGTTCGGCAGCATGACAGTGAGATCGGTCGGCATGAGAGCTCCTCCTTGGCTTCTACACTATCTTAGTAAGCCAACAGGCGCCTATTCTTCAGGAAAGGAGAGCGGAGGTCTCGGCTGCCGGTAGGCGGGCTCTTTCAAGGACTCCCGGGTGACTCTCAGCTCCCGCCGCCGGTGATCTTCTTGGCGTTCACCTCGACCCCGAAGTAGCTCTGGATGCTGTCGGAACCGGCACCGAAGTCGGCGTCGACCGTGATGCGTGCGAAGATCCAGAAGAGGTCTTTGAATGCGCTGTCCGCCTCCGGTGCGACACTCCATCGCAGCGTGGCGTTCGCCTTCCAGCGATCGTCGGATCTCTCGGCGAACAGGTCGGTCTTGCCGTGGCCGATTTCCACATAGCTGCCTTTGAAGTCACCCTGCTTGAGCGCCAGGCCGAGTCCGATGTGATGGTTGTCCACGACGTCCCCTCCGCTGTTCCTCACGGTCAGAAATCCCAGATGGCCGACCAGGTAAGCCGCGACGTTGGGCGGGTCGTTGGTGACGTTCCAGTTCTTGAACTCCTTCCTCACCCTGAGCGCCCCCTCGAGGCTCGAGGCTTCTCGGATGAGGAAGAGAACCCTCTCGCCGGCGGTGGCCGGATCGAAGATGTCCTTGCAGACCGCGATCTCCGGATTCTCCTTGCAGTTGACGCTGGCGGAACGTACGCCGTGAGAGGTCTCGATGTCCACCCACCATGGGTGCCCTTCCTTGCCGACACGGAAGTTGATCCTGAAGCCGCCCACAAACCGCTCGCGGATGTCGTTTGCATCGTCCTCGTTCAGAAACTGGAGCAGCTCGCCGGCGGCGAAGTCATCGAACGAGCTGCCGGCGAAGATGTTGGCCTTGATCCGCGAACGTTCGTCGGCGTCGGTGCCGGCCGCTACCGGCGGATCGTCATTCTCAGGCGAATCCCCATCGTCGGGGGGATCCTCCCCCTCGGGCGGTTCTTCGCCCTCGGGCGGCGGCTGCTCTTCCTCCGTGGGTGGCTGGACTTGCGCGGCCGGCAGCGGTGGCGCAGCCACGGCGACGAGCAGACAGGAGCATCAGAACGGCGACTCCGGGCCGGCCTGGGCCCTACTCGGGAGCTTCCTCATTTCACACCTCTTTCTTTGGTACCCGCTGACTCCTCGAAATGGGGGCAGCGAGAGGGTCCTTGCGGCGATAGGGACGCCGCTCCCGACACACCACGACCGCTCGGTTCCGGCGGCCGGATGTGGCACTCGAGGCTTGCTGGGATCTTGTGGAAGGAACTTGCATCGAGACCGTGCGGCCGCTCGCTATCGCCCAGGTGTCGCTGCATGCCATGGCTTGCATCCTTGTTCTTCTCGGCGATCCGACACGATGCCGCCTGTCAGTTGGACGGGCAAGCGGTTCGTTCTTCCGCGAGCCGGATCGGCGTGCCCGTTTGGACCAGTGGATAATGTAGGTGTAATCTGCTCTGCAAGGTTATCACGACCAGGCGAATGGGAGTCGGTGGTGTGTCAGGGGCTCTTCGCTCGACCGCAATGACCGGTCCCAAAAGAAACTGAGGCCGTGCGCATCGTGTGACCCGCCGTGGGACTGGCGCCCGGAACGCGGCGTGTACTTACGTCGAGGGATCAAGGTCTTTCCCGGCCGTGGTGGGAGTAGGATTGAGGACACCGATGTGTACCCGAATGAAGTGGCCCGGCGGGCAGCGCCGAGTTTCCGTGTCTCAGCGTTGCGGCGTTGGAGAGAGGCGCTGAGATGAGCAAGCCGGCGCTCGGCATCGACGAGATCGACCGCAAGTACGAGATTCTCGAGAAGCTGGGGGAGGGAGGAATGGGCGCGATCTACAAGGTGCGCCATCGCTTTCTCGAGGAGCTCAGAGTGATCAAGATGATCCGCTCCGAGCTGAAGGAGAACTCCGATCTCCAGGCGCGGTTCATGCGTGAGGCGAAGGTCGCGACCCAGCTCCGGCACCCCAACATCGCCCGTCTCGACGACTTCAGCATCACCGAGGACGGTACCGCCTACATCGTCATGGAGTTCATCGAAGGCCGGAACCTGGCCGAAGTTCTGCAGAGCGAAGGCCCGCTCTCGGTGGCGGCATCACTGGCCGTGACCGCCCAGTGTTTGCGCGCGCTGGCCTACCTGCACGATCGGCAGATCGTCCATCGTGACATCTCGCCCGACAACATCATGCTGATTCCCGAGCGGGAAGAGAAGGCGTACGTCAAGCTCATCGACCTGGGAATCGCCAAGTCCCTGGAGTCCTCGCAGGGGCTCACACAGACCGGACTCTTTGTCGGCAAGGTCAGATACGGCTCGCCCGAGCAGTTCTCGGGCAGTACGCAAAGGAAGCTCGAGGCCCGCAGCGATCTCTACTCGATGGGCGTAGTTCTCTACGAAATGCTGACCGGGCGGCTCGCCGTGACCGGCACCGACGAGGCGTCGGTAATGGCCGGGCACCTCTTTCATCCGCCTCGGAGCTTCCAAGAGACGGACCCGCACGACAAGGTGCCTCCGGAAGTACGCAAGGTGGTTCTCAAGGCCCTGGAGAAGTCCATCGACGATCGCTACTCGAGCGCCGACGAGTTCCGCGACGCCGTGATCGGCGTGGGTGCTCCGGTGTCCGAGGCCGGGGGCGAGGAAGACGACGAACCGACGACGGTCATACTGGATCGGCCGCTGGCGGTGCCTGCGTCCCCGGAGGCCGGCTCGCCGGAGTCCACTCAACTGGGAGGCGTGCCGGAATCACCCGGTCTGGGCGCCAGCACGATAGCGCTCCTCAGGCGCCGGCCGGGGCTGTTTGCCGGACTCGCAGGAATTGCCATCCTGGGCTCCCTGGTGTTCGGGCCGCCCAGGATCCTGGACCGGCTTTCCGAAGTGGGTTCCGGCGGACCCGGCCGAGGGAACCCGCCGGCCGGGCGGCCGGGCGGGAACGGCGCTCGAGGCTCCCGGCCGGGCCCGCCGGTGGCTCTTGCCGATCTCGACTTCGGTGTGTATCACGCTCTGGTTATCGGTAATAACCGCTATGAGCAGCTGCCGCGGCTCGAGACGGCGGCGCTGGATGCCCAGGACATCGCCACCGTGCTCGAGCGCGACTACGGCTTCAAGGTCCGCTTGATGACCGACGCGAACCGCTACGAGATGATCACCGGCCTGACCGAGATCGCCGCAGAGCTGACCGCGCGCGACAATCTGCTGGTCTACTACGCGGGCCACGGTTGGCTCGATGAACAGAACCAGAGCGGCTACTGGCAGCCGGTGGATGCCGAGCCGACCAATACCGCCAACTGGATCTCCACCAAGTACGAGATATCGGCGGTTCTGGGTCAGCTGCCGTCCAAGCGCGTGCTGGTGATCGCCGATTCCTGTTACTCGGGGGCGCTATCGGAAGAGCTGGCGCCCGACCTCGAGCCGCTGCCGCCCGGACCGGAGCACGTCGAACAGGTGCGACAGCTGCTCGAGCGCAGGGCGAGGCTGGCGTTGACCTCGGGAGGCCTGAGCCCGGTGCTCGACGTCGGCGACGGCCGCCATTCGGTCTTCTCCAAGGTGCTGCTCGAGCTCCTCGAGGACAACGAGCGTGTCGTCGAGGCGTCTCGCATCTTCGGGCTGCTTCAGAGCCGGGTGTCCGAGAGTGCCGCTCGATTGGGCGTCGAGCAGGACCCCCGCCTTGCGCCGATTCCCCAGGCCGGAGACGAAGGAGGAGACTTCTTCTTCGTGCCCACGCGCAGGCGTGGGTAGCGCCTGATTCTGCTAAAGCTCGAAACGCAGGCCGACGGACACGGTATAAATGTCGAGGTCTTCGCGTTCCAGATCGGTGTCGTAGAAGATGTAGGCGGCCCGGCCGCGGCGTAGCGTCGCGGTTATCCCCAGGCCGAGGTTGAAATAGTCGCGGTCCGGCTGCTCGGTGGGAAGGACAAACTCGTTGCCCTCGAGGTCCTCCACGAAACGGCCGCGGATCAGCCGGCTGTCGTCTTCGAACTCGTGCAGCGCCGAGGCGCGTAGCGTCGGTTGCAGGACGCCCCACGAGGTGCTGACGGCTCTCGAGACCTCGATCCCCGCTTCGAGGAGGAGCGATTCGACATCCTGTTTGCCGATGACCAGATTCAAGACGCCGGCGCCACGCTCGCTGTAGCCGTCGACCTCGCCGTCGATCCAGCTCAAGCGGCCGAAGCCGCCAATGCTGGTGGCACCCTTGGCCGCGTCGTAGCCGGCACTGAGGGCCACCGAGAGCTGCGTGCCACTCGGGTCGCCGCGTGCCTCGAGGCGACTCGCTCCGCCGAACGGTTGGGGCAGGCTGATCGTGCGCACGACGTCGTAGTCGTTGCGGCCGTAAGTGAAGACGCCGTCGGCGTAGAAGCTCTTGCGAAAATAGCTCGTGTACGCCGAGAGCGAGTAGCCCTGGACGTCGAGGCTGCCGCCGCCGCGATCGAGATCGCTGTCGATGGTCAGGTAGCCGAGAGCTCCCCCCAGGACGAAGCGCTCGCCGAGGCGGTAGTCGACGCCGGCAGTGAGGCCCTGGGTCTCGAAGTCGAAGCCCTCGTCCCGGCTCGTCGCCGGCCGATCGCCCATCGAAATGCGGCCGTTGACGAAGAAACCCCATTTCGACGGCGCGTCGAGCTCGAGCGGATCGCCGGAGGGTTCTTCCTCGGTTGCGGCTCCCTGGAGGCCGCCGGCGAGAGCCGAATCCACCCGAGCCAGGAAACGCCCCTGGGTCAGCCCGCCGGGCCGGAACGCCGCCTGGAGCACGGCCAGCGGCACCGACCGGTCGCGGATCATGAGCGCGAGTCCCTGAGTTGCCGATCCGCTCGAACCCCCACGAAGGGTGGCCAAGCGCTCCAGGATATTGCGCAGCTGCGCTTGAAGTGAGCTCAGCGAAAAATCGCCCTGGGCCGCCGCTTCCCTCGGAGTCAGCTCCTCGATCACGGTCCGCTGATCCGGAGGATCCAGCCCGAAGATGTAGACGCAGAACTCCTCCAGCTCTTCCTGGTTCCCACTGCAGGCCTGGTTGACGACGTCGGCAACCGAGGCCTCGTCCGGATTCTCCTGGGCATCGAACAGTGCGTCCAGATTGCCCTGCACGGTAATCTCGAAAACGACCTCGTCATCGGGCTGCTCGGCCTGCGGCCTGCCGGCCACACTCGCTCCCTGCTCCGGGCCGAGACTGGCCCGCACGGTGACCTGCCCCGGGACCTCGTCGAGCTGGACGCGCTGAGCGGCGATGCCGTCCGGGTCGGTTTGCGAGGTCTCACCGGTCAGAAGCTCGGCGTCGCCCTCGACCAGCTGCCAGGACACCGTTGCCCCCTGGACCGGAGCACCGTCTTGACGGCTTGCGCGCACCGAGAGCTCGATCTCTTCCGAGACCCTGGCGGCGAGCTCGGTGTCGCCGATTGGTTCCAACCGGGAGGGCTCATCGTCGTCCAGAATCACCAATTCGAGCGCGGACGGATCTCCGAGGACTGCGCCCAGTGGATCGGTCAATCGGATGCGGGCGGTCTCGTCGCCCTCGACGATGTTGTCGTCGAGAATCGGCAGCTCGAAGCTCTTGGATCCGAGCTCGCCATCGGCCCAGGTCAGGCGCGCCGAGGCCGACGCGAAGTCCTCGCCGGCTTCGGCTGTGCCGTTGGCCGCACTGATCGTGACCTCGGCCGATCCGTCACGGCTGCCGGTCCGCTCGGCCCGTATCGCCGCGCCGCCGGCCCCCTCCTGAACCGCCGAGGCGGCCAGGAGACGGATCACGCTGGGCTCGGCATCGTCATTCACGATGACAGCGATTCCCTGGGAGTCGCCGATAGCCGCGCCGGAAGGGCTGGACAGATCGACGAGAAAGGTCTCGTCGGGCTCGACCCGGGTGTCGCCGTTGACAGCGACGGAGACCTCGAGAACCAGTTGGCCGGGAGGAAAGCGCAGAGTACCGGCGGCGGGGGTGTAGTCCCCGTCGGCGATCGTGGCCGAGCCGTTGCGGGTAGCAAAGTCGACGCCGACCGGAGAGCCGCTCGGGCTCGACAGGCTGACCGTGAAGATGGCATCGACCGTCCCCGAATCGCCCTCCGTCACTTCGATGTCGTCGATCGAAAGCGCGGTCGAGTCGTCGCCGCGGATCGTCCCCTGCCCGACTCCGTCGGCGATGCTCGCGCCGGCCGGACTCGAGAGATCGACGAAGAAAGTTTCGTCACCCTCGACCGTGCCGTCGCCGTTGACGGCGACGGTGAGGTTCTGTGTGAGCTGGCCGGGCGCGAAGTCGAGCGTTCCGGTGGTGGCCCTGTAGTCTCCATCGGCCGTCGTCGCCGTACCGTTCCTGCTGGCGAAATCCACCGAGACCGGGAAATCGCTCGGGGCGGAGAGGCTCACCGTAAAGACGGCGTCGACCGTACTGGCGTCGCCCTCGGAGACCACCACGTCGTCGATCGAGAGCTCGGTCGCGTCGTCGTTCAAGATCGTGCCCACGGCCTGTCCCTGGCCGGGGGCGATAGTGGCTTCCGCTGGAGTTGGATTGGACAGAGTGACGGAAAAGGTCTCGTCGGCCTCGACCTTGGTGTCGCCGTTGACGGGGACACTGATGGTGCCACTCTGCTGGCCGGGAATGAAGCCGAGGGTGCCACTGGTGGCCGTGTAGTCACCGTCGCCCGTCGTCGCCGTGCCGTTCTGGGTGGTGAAGTCGACACTCACCGGCAGCGCGCTAGGGTTCGACAGGCTGACCGTGAATGTGGCGGCGTTGACTGTTCCGGCATCGCCCTCGGTCACCGGTGACGCGTCGGCGATCGAGAGCTCGGTCGAATCGTCGTTGAGAATCGTGCCCTCTCCCTCGCTGTCAATGGGGGTCGCGCCGGTTACCATGGTCAGATCGACGAAGAACGACTCGTTCGCTTCGACCGTGAAGTCGCCGTTGACAGAAACAAAGATCGGCTGGATCTCGCCTTCCAGTCCGGTGAACGCGAGCGTGTCCGTCTGGGGAACGTAGTCACCATCGGCGGCAGTGGCGCTTCCGTCCCGGGTGGAGAATTCGACACTGATCGCAGCCAGCTTCGCCGCTCTGCCGATAAAGGGGACGCCGGTCAGCGTCACATTGAAGACGAGCTGCGCGGTACCCATATCACCCTCGGCGATGGCCATCGGGTCGGAGATGTTGAGGTCCTGGCCGCGGGCCGCCGTGGCCGAGACGGAAAGCGCCAGGAGCGCGAGCGCACGCCGGAGGTGCGTCACGATTTCGGCACGAAGAAGAAGTCGGCGATGTCGTTGCGGGCCCAGCGCATGGTGGCGAACTCGGGGACGCTCCCGGGGGAGGTGGCGGTCAGCTGGTCGAGGAGCTCGCGGTAGAACTTCGAAGCCTCGAGCACCCCGTCGTTGTCGCGCAGGACCGAGAGGAGCGCAGTCGAAAACCGTGAATGATCCTGGTCACCCGCGGCTTCCGGTGACGAGTTCCCCGAGGTGAGCACCAGTCGCGCCCGTTTCGCGAGCAGCAGCCGGATGTGGTGGAAGCGCTCTTCGTCACTCATCCCGCGTGGCAATCGCGCAATCGAAGCTCGTGTGCGCAGGCCCGAGTAGATCGAGTCGGCCACCACGAAGACGTGCTTTGCCGGCACCAGATCGAGGTGCTCGGTGACGACCGCGCTCGGAATCCAGTTCACCGGATTGACCGGGTCGGCGTCGACCGGCTGCCAGTAGGCGGTCTCGCCCTTGTCGTCGCGCTTGCCGTGTCCGGCGTAGTAGACCAGCAGGTTGTCCTCGCGAGTCAGCGACTCGCGCAGCTCGTTGAGCGCGGTCATGGTCTGGTAGCGCGTGGCATCGACCATCAGGCGGACCTTGAAGCCGTACTTGCCCTCCAACAACTCGGCGATCTCTCTGGCGTCGTTGACCGCGGTGTCGAGCTCGGGGAGCTTCTGATACGCCTTGTTGCCGATCACGAGAGCGTGGTACTCGCCGAAGTCGATCTCGGATCGAGTGGGCGGGCCGGTGGCCGGCGTCGCCGTCCCTCCGGCAGTCGAAGTCCGGGCGAGACGCTTCTCGAGCTCGGCGATGAGCTCTTCGCGTCGAGTGACCTCGACCTTCTCCCGGGCCAGGCTTCCCTCCAGCCGCTCGACAACCGATTCGAGCGTCGATCGACGGCGGTCAGCTTCCTCTGACTGGGATTCGATCTCGTTCATCTGGCGGCGGAGCTCTTCGAGCTCGAGCTCCAGTGTTTCGACCTCCTTGCGGGTCACACCCAGCTCGGCCCGAGCGGTGAGCAGCTCCTGGTACTCGTCTTCTCCCAGAACCACGAGATCCTGGGCCAGCCCGGCCGCGCGGCGGTACCAGTTGAGCGCTTCGACGTCGTCCTGATCGACCCCAAGACCCAACTCGTAGAGGTATCCGAGGCTGATCTGGGCGGCGCCGTAGTCCTGTTCGGCGGCCCTGCGATACCAGACGGCGGCACTTTCGAAATCCGGCAGCGCGCCCAGGCCTTTCTCGAAGATCTGGCCGACGTAGTACTGAGCCTCCTGGTCACCCGCCTTCGCCTGCGGCAGCCACACCTCGAGAGCCGTGGCGTAGCTGGCCTGATCGGGCTGGGTGTACTCGCCGCCGCGGATTCGGCAATCCACCGCCGTCGTGCGAATCGGCTGGCGGGGTGCCAGAAACGTCGAGCGTCTCCCGAGACGGCGGACCTTGGAGGGCAGCAGGCAATCGACGATCAGGAGATCATCGGCGCTGCGAGT
>JBHHWO010000075.1:0-22547 GCA_046756565.1 Thermoanaerobaculia bacterium
ATCACTGGGACAGGACACTAGTATCGCTTCGAGTGTTACAGGCCACTAGCCCATGTAGTCCCGCACCAGATTGACGACCAAGAGCACCGAAAACCCGCCGTAGAAGACGACCGCCAGCGCCAGCGCCGCCAGGCGCCAACGGGGAAGCCGGAAGGGATTGACCCGCGCGAAGCGCCGGTCGGCAGCTTCCGCGTCACGCGCCAGGGTCAGCATGAGCGGGATCGTGAACAGGGAGTAGACGAACATCACGATCCCGGACAAGGAACCGGCGATCTGGAGAAGCGTCGGCGCGTCCCGTATGTTGCCCACGAACAGGACGACAAGCGCAAAGGCGATCATCAGCCACAGAAAGACAAAGTAGAGGGCGCTCTCGCTCAGATACCGGCTTCGCGAACCACGAATCGAGACGACGTTCATCTTCAGAATGTCGGCCGACAGCCGAGCGACGTGGTCCAGAACGCCCACGGCGCTGGTGAAGAACACTGCGGCCACCGCCAGGTAGAAGGCTATGGTCATCCCGCCGGCGGTCCGCTGCCCGATGGCCTCGCCCTCGGCCTGGAGCATCTCGAGGCCGAACGGTAGGTCCCGGCCGTACAGCAACGAGTGCGAAGCCAGCATCAGTAGGATGAGCCCGATCAGGCCCATACCCAGAAACGTGATCATGTGCTCGCGGCGAGTCACGCGCCACCAACCTTGCCAGCGCTCGAGGTTGCCGTCCGTCGGCTCGAAGAAGTAACCCTCGGCGCCGACCGGAATCTCGGCGCCGGTCAGGGGACTGGTGACTCGGGGGACATGGGCCGCCATCCCCATGTCCTTGTCGCGCACCCAGTGGCTGACCGCCAGGTTGATCGAGCCTCCGGCGCCACAGAACGCCAGAGCAGCGAGCAGAGTCGAAAAACTCAGGTCCGGCGGCAGACTCGTCGGCACCGTGGTCAAACCCTCGCCGAGCGCGCGCACCGAGTCTCCGCCGACCACGGTGATGCAGACGATCCCCACCGCGATCACGATGTAGAGAAGCAGGGCCTTCTCGATCCGCTCGACCGCCTGGTAGACGACCCGGGTTCCCGACAGCGCTACGCCGGTGACGATCAGGGAGATCGCGGCGATCAACTCGGGCCGCCCATCCACGACCCACGAAAGCGCCGACGCGCCACCCATGCTCCACCCGGGCCACAGCCACGGCAGTGTCGCCGCGGCCAGAAAGAACCAGGCGAGCGGCCTCCACAGACGCGTAAAGCCGGTGACGACGGTCTCGCCGGTGGCGATCGTGTATCTCGCGAACTCGGTGTTGAGGACATATTGAAGCGAGAACGCGATCAGCGCCGGCCACAGGAGAGTGAAGCCGTACTTCATCGTGATGCCGGGCCAGAAATACGTCTCGCCCGAGCCCAGAGACGTGGCCAGAATGATCACGCCGGGGCCGAGCAGCAGCCACAGCGGGCGGGGCTCAGGGAGGTCCCGGATCTCGACGGCGGGAAGATTCCGCGATAGAAGCCGTGGCACCTTCGTTTCGACCTGGCTCTGGTTCTCTTCTCGCGCCACTCGTGCCGCAGGGTAATGACCGCGGATACCGCCGTCAAGAAGCGACCGGCACGAACCGGCGACACCGCGCGTGATACATCTATGCCATGGCAGAAACTCAGCGGGGCGAGGGGCAGCCGTCGGTCGCCGTAGTTGGTGCCGGCGCCGTCGGATCCTTTTTCGGAGGCATGCTGGCCCGAGCCGGCGCGTCGGTCACGCTCCTGGGCCGGCCGGGAGCGACAAGCCCTCATCTCGACGCGACTGCGCGTCAAGGGCTGACGATCGATGGAATCGAAATTCGCGAGGTCATCCCAGTCGCGGTAAGCCGGAATCTCGAGGATCTCCAACAGGCCGATCTGGTCCTGTTCGCGGTCAAGACCCTGGACACCGAAACGGCGGCGCGATCGATCGCTCCGCACCTCGGGCCCCGAAGCGTCGTCGTCAGCCTTCAAAACGGCGTCGACAACGTCGAGCGCATGCTCGCCGAGGGCGTACGAGCGCTGCCATCGGTGGTCTTCGTCGCTGCCGAGATCGAGACGGCCGGAACGGTACGCCACCGGGGTCGCGGCGATCTGATCCTGGGCCCGGGGAACGACCCGGCCGCGGCCGCCGCCGTGTCCGAACAGTTCGAAGCGGCCGGCGTCCCCTGCCCCGTATCCACGAACTTCGCCCGGGAGCAATGGACCAAGCTCATTATCAACGCGATGGCCAACGCCATCAGCGCGCTGGGCGGAGCCTCCTATCGCGCTCTGGCCGACTACCGGCCCACCTGGGAGCTCGCGGTAACCGCGGCGCGCGAAGCCGCGGCAGTAGCAGAGCGGCTCGGTGTCGAACTGGACGTCGGGGAGGTCATCCAGTCGGCCCACGGCATCGCGATGACGGTGGGCGATGCGACCTCCTCGATGGAGCAGGATATCGCCCGTGGCCGGCGTACCGAGATCGGCTCGCTCAACGGCTTCATTTCGCGGCGCGGTGCCGAGCTCGGCGTCCCGACGCCGACACACGACGCCCTCGCGGCCCTGGTGGGTCTGAGAGAGCACCGGTAGCCGCGGCCTGATCCCGCTTCCGCTCCCGGCCGGCCAATTGCACTGCCGTAATTATCAAAGTAACATTAGCCCTCAGAGGCGCCCGGACCGGCTGACCGGGTGGCGGCTTTGGTGGAGGAAGTAGCCCAGCGCAAGATTAGGGCGCGGTGGATGACCGCCGGGGTGATCGTCATTTCGGTGATCGCGCTAGGCGCCGCAATCTGGTGGCACCCGAAGGCCGACGAATTTCTGGGCCCGGCCGATTTCTCGGGGCAACCGATTCCACCGCCGGCTAGCTCCTCCTCGGTGGGACAAACGACCTTCAACGGGGTCCTGACCTTCACAAACGTCGACCGCACGATGGTCGCCAAGCTCTTGCCGCCCGGCTACTCGCTGGCGAAGAACCTCTCCTTCTGGCTGAAGACCAAGCACCCCGTTGCGTTGCTTTTCGGAGACCAGACCGACGGTCGGCAGTTTGTCGCCGGACAGCCGGTGCCGGTGCTTCCCGCCGACCGAGTTCACTACAGCGAGACGATTCTCGCGATCCCGTTCGTACAGAAGACGAACGACGTGGGCTGGCACACCTACATCGTGCGGATGTACCTGGACAATCAGATCGCGGTCAATGGCGGCGCTCTCTACGGCTACAAGAAGAAGTTCACCTGCCTCGACTGGACCGGAAAGAAGGTAGAGATCTGGCGCCAGTCGGCTGTCTGTCCACCTACCTACCTCGGATCGAAGCAGGAGCTCCTGACCGGCGACTTCCGGTTCACCGGCGTCTGGCTGGACGGCAGCGCCGCGATGAGCCAGCTGGCGAACTTCGACGACATGTTCGCGATCTGGACAACCCGCATTCTGGGACGGACCGCAATTGGGACATCGGTGTGCTCATACTTCGAGTGGGATCTCGCCAATGCTCGCGTCTCGCGGGCAAAGACCAGCTACGAGCTACCGACGCCGCCTACCTCAAAGATGACCGCCTGGCCCGGATTGGGAGATCTCGACAGCGTCAAGCTCGGCGCGGTCGCTGTCCGCGGGCTACGCTGGCGACTGGCCTTGCCGTTCTCCTGCTAGAGAGATTGCTCACTCGACGCGGCAGCGAAAAGCGCCGCCCTCGACGTCCACCGTGCCGTCGCCTTCGGTAGCGGCCAGACTCCGGCGGAATCCCGCATGTTCGAGTCCTGACCCCGTCAGCGCCAGGACGAGAAGCTGTCGAGGTCGACCGAGCCGGCGGCTCCCGCCAAGCTGCCGTCGACCGCGCCGATCGCCACAGCGTCGATGCGGCGCGTACCGTTCGCGAGTCCCGAAAGAGCACCGGAAGCGGCTCCATCGATCGTGAGCGCGAGCGAGCCGGTACCGGCGGCGGCCTTCCACTCGAGCCGGAGGCGATGCCAGCCCGCGGTGATTGCGGCCTCCTGTCCCGATGGCGTCGTCGCGAACGAGCCGTCGTCCCTGCGAGCTTCGAGGAAGGCCTCGTGCCCGCCGCCACCGTCCGATTGCAGGACGAGCCGGAAGGTGACCTCTTCGGTGTCGGACAGCCCAACCAACAGCTCCAGGCGGTCCGTAGGCCCGAGGGTCAAGGCATCGAGCCGAAGGTCGAGCTCGGCGGCGTAGATCGCCTCCCCTTCGGGCGACTCGTCCCGGACCCAGGCGAATGGCGTGAGAGTCGGGTCGACTTCGACCGTCAAGTCGCCGCTCACTCCAAAGCCTGCCCCCAGGCCGACAAGCTCCCCCGCGCGCAGGGTGGCGCCCGGGGGTTCTACCTCGACACCCTCGGCGGTGAGCTCCCGACACGCTTCGCGAACGCCCTGGATCGTTGTCGGTGGCGGGGTGATCGCTTCGAAATCGGCCGACGCGCATGTGGTCCCGGCCTGCGCCCTGAGACCCAGGGTTCGGACCCGGCTTGCAGCACCCAGGACCTGAACGAAACCAGCGTGCTCGCTCCAGGCGGAAATGCTGCCAGACTCGAATCCGTCGGCGAAGATCCAATCGACGCTCGGCGGCGGCAGCGCCGCCAGCTCCGCGAACGACAACGCGCGATCGTAGACTCGGACGTCGTCGATCTTGCCCTTCCAGGGCTTCGAGGCCGGCTCGATCGGGTTTCCACCGATCCAGACCGGGACCCCCGGGTTGGCCCTGATGGCGCCCGACTTGGCGGTTTCGCCGACCTCGGCGCCGTTCAGAAACAGCCTCATCGTCGCACCGTCGTACACCGCCGCGGCGTGCACCCACAGGTTCTCCGCCAGATCGCCGTCCGAGGCGATCAGGGTCGTTGTCGTGCCTCCGGACTTCAAGCGGAACCGAAGCCGGGTCCCACCCTCGCTCGAGATCGTGCTCAGCATGAAGTAGTGGTCGGCCTCGGCGGTGCCGGTCGACTTCGAGAACACCCGGCAGTCGTGCGAGGAGCAGTTGGAGAGGTTCTCGGGATAGATCCAAGCAGCGAGCGTCAGCGCCGAGCCCGAGACGTCGAAGCTCCCGGCATCGACATAGTCATCGATGCCGTCGAAGGCCAGTGAGCCGCCCGACGCCTCCGGCATCCGCAGCGTACCGTTGATCAAGAAGCCCGTGTTTCCATTGCCGGAAGCGTCGAGAGCCACCAAACCTGCGCCCTCGTCGAACGGCCAGCGCGCGACCAATCCGGCTGTCGGATCTCCCGCTCCGAGGCCGAACATCGCCGTCGTCCCCGTCGCGATCGAATTCCCGGCCAGGTCCTGAACGCCGTCGATCGTCAACGTGTAACCGGTTCCGGCGGCGAGTGTCGAAGTCGTCAGGGTCACCGAGTGTTGATTCGCGGCGAGCTCAGCGGCGCTCACCGTAACCTCATCCGAGATCGCATAGTCGGAGGTGTTCTCCGCCGAGGTCGTCTCGAGCGGCTCACTGAAGTCCACCACCACCTCGGTCGCCGTCCCGAGCGCGGACACCGAGACGACCGTCGGCGGTGTCGAGTCAATCGTCGGGCCGTCATCTATGGCCAGGTTCTCGTAGATCACGAGACTCTTTTTGGTCCAACCGACCGAGATGATGTCGAGGTCGCGATCCAGGTCCATGTCGACCAGGATGGTCCCGTCGTGGTGATCGATGGCCGCGGAGGTTCCACTGTCGACCACGTGGCTCGTCCACGCCGTCCCGCTGCCGTTGTTGGCGTAGATCGAGACCTCGCCGCTGCCCTTGTGGGCGCCGCCCACCACATCGACGTCTCCGTCGCCGTCTAGGTCTCCGACGTCGACGCTGAAGTAGTCGAAGTCGGTGGCGATGCCGTGCTCGGTCCAGGTGCCACCGGAGCCGTCGTTCTCGCCCCAGACCAGAGTCGAGGCGAACTCGACGCCGATCACCACGTCGAGATCGCCGTCGGCGTCGACGTCGGCCAGAGCCACACGGTCCGGTACCCCGCCGCCGCTCAAGCTGATGCCGCTCTGGGTCGAAAAAGCTCCGCCGGCATCCTGCCGCAGCCAGGAGGTGCCCAGGTGAACGTCCAGGTCGCCGTCTCCGTCCAGATCCCCCAGGGGCACCTGCTCCTGGTTGGTGGTGGCGCTCAGGACCGTGAGCGGCCAGGCGGTCGTGGTCGGATCGTCCGGCACCGAGAGCATCGCGGTGCCCGAGCCGCCGTTGTGCCACGAAAGGACCACCTCCTCCTGGCCCCCGCCTCCGGATCCAACGATCAGCTGCGACAGGCTGACGCCCTGGAGGAAGTCTCCGGCCGTCGCAGTGTTCGTGATGTCGAAGTTGGTGAAGGTGCCCGCGCCGTCGTTGCGCGCCCAGGAGAAGTCTTCGCCACCGACCTGACCGTCGGTTCCGAGGATGTCGAAGTCCCCATCGTTGTCGAAGTCGTGAACCACCGCCATGTTGTTGAGCGGGGCACCGATCGTCTGCCGAGTCCAGGTCCCGCCGAGAGCCCCGGGATTCGGGTACCACCAGCCACCCGTCACGAGATCCGGCAGCCCGTCTCCGTTCAGGTCCTTGCCGTCGACGAAGACCGCATTCCAGGGCAGAGACGTCTCGACGATGTGCCGGTTCCAGGAGCCGAGCGCGAGTGGCGAGGTCGTATTCTCCCACATCTCGATCACCGCCGAGTTGGGCGCGCCGTCGTTCCAGTTGGCGCCGAAAAGGTCCAGGTCACCGTCGCCACCGATGTCGCCCACGCGAAGGTTGTGTGAGCCCGACTCGGCCACGACCTGCTGTGACCAGGTCGTGCCCTCTCCGTCGTTGAAGTAGACCGAGACCTCGTCCGGGTTCGACGACTGGTGCATCTCGGCGGTGACCAGATCCAGGTCGCCGTCATGGTCCATGTCGGCGGCCTTGAAGGTGTGGAGAAAGGTCACCGACGCGTCGATCGAATGCTCGGTCCAGGGCCCGTTGACCGGATCGATCGCCTCGTACCAGGAGAGCTTGCCCGCGCTCTCGGACGGCCCCAGGATCACGTCGTTGTCGCCGTTGCCGTCGACGTCGGCGATCGTCACGCCAGTGTCGTCGACGAACGTCGCGTCGATCGTGTGCGACGTCCAGCTCGTCGGCGTCACCTGACGGATCCAGAAGCCGTTGTGCGCCACATCGAGGTCGCCGTCGCCGTCCAGATCCCCGAGCGCCGTGCCCTCGCCCGTGCCCGACGGCAGCGAGACCCGTGTCCAGACATTCGCGGGGCCTTGCCGCCAGAACGAGGTGTCGTTGCCGTTCTTCTTCCGCGAAACGACATCCAGATCACCGTCCGGCTCCATGTCGGCGAGCTCTACATCGTGGTGATTGGCGCCTGCCCCTCCTATCGTGTGCTCGGTCCAGGTCGCCGGCCGCGGATCCAGCCCCGGCCGCGGGTTCTCGTACCACTTGAGCGCCGAGCCGTCCGGAATCACGACGTCGAGATCCCCATCGCCATCGACGTCCCCGGCCTGCATGTCCGTCGTCCATGAGCCCGTCGCGCGGATCGTGTGTTTCGTCCAGGCCGGGTACTCGTACCAGAACATCCCAGCGCCGTTCGAGCTTGCGGCCAGCGCGTCCAGAAAGCCGTCGCCGTCGATGTCCCCGAGCGTCTTGCAGTGGGGGTTCGTCGGATTCGAAGCGTCAATCACGACCTTCGTGAACGTCAGCGCCGCCGAGGCCGGCGCGGCAAACCCCACCCAGGCTACGCCGACGATCGAGAACCGAAGCGAGCGGCCGGCGGCCTGGATGCGGAACATCGGACCACAGGCTTACTACGAAGCCCGCGGAATCGGCAATGTTCTCCTCCGCAGCGCCGCGAGCCCGCTGCAGGGTCACAGCTCACCCAAGACAGACTTCTAGCCTAGTCCCCGGGCAGAAAGAAGCCCTGAGCCTTGGGCACTCCGCGCTTCCCCAATCGGCGGCCGATGACAGGACAGGCCTCGGTCGAGAAGAACTCGACACTAGATGCACGAAAACTTGTTTTCATACTCTGCCTCTTTCGTCATTTGACGCTCTGGCTGGTTCGTAGTGTTCTGTGGAGTCGTGGTCACCGACCGACCACGCGAGCAGTTTTCTGCCAGTGGCGCCGACTCTGCCCAGACCCCGCCGGGTGGAATTCCCCCACTCGGCCGAGTAGAACGGCGCTTCGCTACCTTCGAGTCGAGCTATCGAACCCGCTCGAGGTACTTGCCGGTCTCGACCTCGATCCGGACCACGTCGCCTTCCTTGATGAACTGGGGCACGTGGGCCTCGACGCCGTTGTCGAGAATGGCCTCCTTCGGCACACTGCTGTTCTCGAGGTGAATCGGAGCCGGAGTGGAACGCACCTCGAGCTCGATTGTGGCTGGAGGCCGAACCTGGAACGGCTCGCCCTCCAGAAACTCGACCTCGACCTCCCGATTCGGCTGGAGGTAGCGCGCGAAGGATCCGAAGCTCGTCCTTGGTATGCCGATCTGCTCGTAGGTCTCGGGATGCATGACAACGCATTGGTCACCGTCATCGTAGAGGTATTCCATGGCTTGTCGCTCGAGCTCGAGCTCCTCGAAACGCTCCTCCGGCCGGAAGCGCCGCTCGGTGAGATGCCCGGATTCCAGCTTCTCGAGCTTGGCGTGGACTGTGCCGTGCATCTTGCCGCCACCGGCGTGGTATTCCGCATGGAGAACCCTATAGGCAGACCCCTGGACACGGATCGCCATCCCGGATCGGATGTCACTGGCGGGCTTCATCGAAACCTCTTCGCGGAGGCCGTTGCTGAACCTAACGCATGGCCGAGTGCCTCGAAACACCCGAAGAGGTAGGGGACCACGCACGAATTGACTCAGAGAGCCCGAGTCGCGTTATTGAGATCAAAACAACGAGATCGCCAACCGGCGACCCACCGCCGCTACCAGGACAGAGCCGGTCGCTCGGCGTCGAGGCGATGGGTGGCTGGCGAGGACCCGAACCAACGCCGGAGCCCGTCGCAGAGGTCCGCCGCGACAGCGTCCACAGCCTGGTCCGGAATCTCGGCGACAGCCTCCGAAACGAAGACCGCATCGCGGGTCGTTTCGCGAATGAGCGCACGCTCGGACTGGCGCCAGACGAGGTGCCGGGTGAGGACCTCGGAGCCGCAGGTGTAGGCGAGCTCGCCCGCCGGAACGGTCTCAGGATCCTCGTCGTCCAGCGCTTGGAAAGTGTCGCCCTCGCCGGTCAGGCGCACTTCGAGATCGCCGGCGATCTCCGCCAGATCGTATCCGCCGGCCGGCAACACGTGCTGGAGGGAGATCGCGTTGTAGAAATCGACCAACGGGTGAATCCGGAACGGCTCGCCGCCCTTCATCGCGCGGCGCAGAAGAGCCTCGATCGAGGTTGGAAACCGCTTGCCGGAGACGCCCAGTGCTCGGAAGCTCTCGCGCCAAGGCGCGATGCGCGGGTGGGACTGGGCGTTCCCGTACTCGCCCGCGGCGGCGGCGCCGTCCCAGGCCTCGGACCAGAACCGCGCGATCGCCTCCGGGTCGCCGGCCCGACCCAGGCCTTCGGCGACAATCACCGCGATCCGCAAGCCCGGTAGAGCTTCGAAGACTCCGGGGTGAACGTGTAGTCCCATGGCGATCGCCGAGCCTACCAAGGGCCGCACCGGGACCCTGCCGCCGGGCTCATCATCGGCCGCGGCGAGACCACCGGCTGCTAGTCGGCGCCGCCACGCGACCGGCGAGCCAGCCACCTGAGCTGAAACGCCATCGTCGTGGCGAAGAGCAGGCCGAAGATCACGAAGAACTCCCAGTTCGTCGAGACCCACGGCTCGAGCACGGCCTCACGCGGCTCTCGAGGATCGTAGAAGACCCTGACCGAATCGCCCACGGCGCGCTCACGCAGCGTGGCCAGGCCGCGGCTGCCAAACAGGATCCGATTGCCCTGGTACGCGACGCCGTCCACCGTGTAGCGGTAGGTCACTCTGGGGTAGTTGACGCCGTCCGAATGGCCCCAGGAGAACGACATCACTTCGCCCCGTGTCACGTGCCAGGTCCGCGCCGAAGCTTCCGAGACCCGGAGCCGGATTCCCCAGCCGAGGATTGCCAGTCCGAGGGCGAGCGATATCGCGGTGCCGGCCTTCGCGGGTCCGAAGCTCATCGTCGGACAGCCTACCCTTCTCCCGGGGCATGGAGACCAGGGCGTCGGAGGCTCAGAGTCATCGTCGCGGGAGCCAGGCCGCGCAGGCTCCGGCCACCAAGAACTGCCGCCGCTCGTGGCTTGGGAACCCCCTTGACCTCCAACCGGACCACGGCGTCCGGGTCAACGGATTCGAGGAGGATTCGCAGGCGCTCGCCCAACTGTCGTGCCCCGAGCCCGGCGACTTCGATTGCGAGATCGATCATCGGCCGAGTCGGGAGCTCGTGAAACCGCCACTGCCGGAAGCGTCCTCCGTCTTCGCGCGGCTCCAGTTCCAGCGTCATGTACCCCTTGGGCTCGTCACGCTCCGCGGCGCTGGTGCGCTCGATAGATCCGGGGTAGAGCACTGGGGCCGCGAGCCGGCGACCGGAGAGATCCGTCGACAGCACCTGCCGCCGGTGGATGTGGCCGGCCAGGACAGCCGCGAATCCGGGCGGAATGTCGCTCCCACGGACGACGTCGGCCCCACGACGGAACGTGTAGCCGCTCGGTCCGACCCGGGCCCCTTCGACAGTCTGATGGATGCAGAGGAGCCGGATCGACACGGGAGCGTCAAAGCACCCGGTCTCTCGAACGAGCTGGCGGAATCGACCTCGGGCGTCTTCACGCTGGAACGGGAAGCCGGCGACTGCGACCTCCGAGTCTCCGGCCTCGAGCCGAACCGTGCGCGGCCGGTCGAGCAGGTACAGCCGCTCGTGTCCGGCGAGCAGCGGAAACGGAATCGCCGAGCGCTCGTGGTTTCCCGGCACGACGACCACCGGAATGCCCGAAGCGGCTACCTCGATCAGAGGCTCGAAGGCGCGGTAGACCAGCTCTCGGCGGACCCGGCTCCGGAACAGCAGGTCACCGCCATGAACCACGAGATCGACCTCGCCGCGGCGCGCCGGCTCGAGCGCGAGGTCGAAGTTGGCGAAGAAATCAGGCCCCCGCCTGCGGCGCTCGACTCTCGGCCGGTGCGGCTGGTCGAAGCCGAGGTGGGTGTCGGCGATCAGTAGAACGCGAAGGAGCGGCACGGCCACATCCTACGCGCCGGCGGGCGGACCTCGCCGGCTAGGAGCTCTCCGGAGTTCTGAGCTCCAGCTGGCCGGCCGCTTCCCAGGCGCGATGCCGGGCGGCGGCTCAGACCGCCGGGCCGGTCGGAGTCGCGACCAGATCGAGCTTGACCAGCACGTCGTCCCGGATCAGGTCTTCCGCCTTCCCCGGGTAGACGATGTCGAAGTCGAAGCGCTTGATCGCGAACTCGGCAGTGGCGCGGATCTCGCCGTCGCCGATCTCGATCGTCGCGGGAAAGCCGATCTGCTTGGTGACGCCGTGAAGATCGAGGTTGCCGGTCACGATGTACGCACCGGTCGCCGTGGCCTCGATCGAGCTCGATTCGAAGATGGCCACGGGATAGTTCTCGACGTCGAAGAAGTCGGCACTTTTCAGATGTCCGGTGAGGCGCTCGTTGTCGGCCCAGAGCGAGGTGGTATCGATCTCGACCTCGAGTCGCGAGTTCTCCGGACCGCCATCGGCCAGCCAGATCGTGCCGCCGAAGCTACCGAAGCCGCCGTTGTGCGAGCCAGTGACCTTCGAACCGACGAATCCGATTGTCGACTCGGAGCCGATCGCGAAGGGCGCACCCGGGTCGGCGGAAGCCTCCTCGACGGGCGGAGCCGACGCTTCGACCACAGCCTGGGGGGCATCGGCCGCCGGGTCGGCGCAGCCGGTCAGCGTCGGCGTCAGAAGGAGAGTGAGCAGGATCCAACGGTTTCGGGCTTCTGGGTGAAGCATGGCGTGTGTTCTCCTCGGTTTCTGAACTGGAAGCGGGAGTCTAGCCAGCCGGAGGCCAGCGCACAAGACCGCCGAGCCCGGGACCTGGGCGGTCTGCGAATCCGGGAAGCGCTCAGCGCCGGTGAATCTCGCGCGTTGTCGCATCGTCCATGCGCTCGAAAGCTCTCATGTGCTCGTCCTCGGCGGTCCGAGGAAGATCGCAGGTAATCGAAGCGGCGTCGTATCGGAAGGCGATTCTGAGACTGCACGGACCATGAGAACCGGCACGAGCATCATGACCACGAACGTGATCACGACCGCCGCCAGGACTCTGCTGGGCTTCACGCTCATTTCGGCAACACCGGGCTTCCTTCAGAGTCCAAAGCGAGCGTCGCCAGCGGACTGCCGAGCTATCCCGGCTATTCCGCTGCTCGGGCGGTCACGCGAACGGTGGTCTCTCGCTTGTCCCAGTGCGCGCGCACGTCGCAGTCTCGGAAGCTGGGAGTGCTCAGAACTTCGATGGTCATGACCGGGCGGTCAGCCGCGCCGAAGCTATAGATCGGAACCGCCAGCTGAAGCCTGGGCGAGGGATCGCAGAAGCGCTGGAGGAGAAGGCCAAGGCCACTCAGTTGACCGAGGCGTCCGCCTCAGGCTCGTCCAGGACCTGACGAACCTTTCTGCTGATCTCGGCGGGCGAGAAGGGCTTTTGCAGAAACGCGTGGCCGAGCCTCTGGGTCGGGTCCTCCTTGCGCGTTCCACTCGCGACCACCACCGGCAGATCTGGTCGCACGTCTCGCATCTCCTCGATCAAGGCCGCTCCGGTAATCTCCGGCATGAGCTGATCAGTGACGAGAAGTTGGAAGCGATCCGGCTGGCTCTTGAATGCGCGCAAGGCCTCCCTACCGCTGGTAAAGGCGACGACTTCGTAGCCGGCGGCTTCGAGCATCTTCTTGGCCAAGAGCGCAATGGACTTCTCGTCGTCGACGAAAAGGATGCACTCCTTGCCGGTAACCGGGGCCTCCTCGCGATCGTGATCCGACACTTCGAGCCCGCAGGCGGGAAAGTGTATGACCAGCGTGGTCCCCTCCCCGGGCTCGCTCGAGGCGCCGAGGTCGCCGCCGTGGGCCTTTACGATGCCGTGTACAACGGAGAGTCCCAGCCCGGTTCCGGAGCCCGCCTTCTTGGTCGTGAAGAAGGGATCGAACATCCTCTCCAGCGTGTCGCTGTCCATGCCGTGGCCGGTGTCTCGCACGGTCAGCCGGACATGCGGACCGGCCCCCAGCTCACAGCCCTGGGCGAGGTCTGCCGCCGAGAGCTCGACGCTCTCGAGCCTGACCTCCAGCTCTCCGCCCGCCTCGAGGGCGTGCGCGGCGTTGGTCCCGAGATTCATCACCACCTGATGGATCTGACCGGGATCGGCGATAACGGCTGGGCACTGGGGATCGACCGATACCCGGAACCGGATCGTGGCCGACAACGAAGATCGAAGGAGCTCACATGCCTCCTGGACGACCGGCCCCAGCGCCACCGGCTCCCTCGGCCGCTCGTCGCGACGGCTGAAGGTCAGGATACGGGCCACGAGGTCGCGGGCGCGCTCGCTGGCTCTGACCACCTGTTCGACGTGCTCGGCTTCTTCACTATCGGCGGGAAGCGAGTCCAGGGTGAGGCTGGAATAGCCGTAAACAGCTGTCAGGATGTTGTTGAAGTCATGCGCGATGCCGCCCGCCAGGGTACCGAGGGCCTCCATCTTCTGCGACATTCGAACTTGCTTCTCGAGCTCCCTCATCTGGGTGATATCGCTGCCGGAGCTCAGGACGATCGGAGAGCTGTCGTCGCCGGAAGCGAAACGGGTCGAATGCCAGGCGATGATTCGCCTCTCGCCCACCCGGGTGACGAGATCGTGCTCGTAGTATTGGTAGTCGCCCACGTCTTCGAGCTGGGCCTGCACCTCGGCTCGCAATTCCGCCGGCACGAACCTCTCGACCCACCGGCTGCCGACGATCTCGTGCTCCTCGTATCCGAGAACACGGCAGCCTTTCTGGTTGATGAGACAGACCCTGCCTTCCTCGTCGAGGGCGACCATGATCACCTCGGCGACGTTCAAGTACTCCTGGGCCTTGAGCTTTTCAGCCTCGAGCGCCCTCTCCTTGGCCTGCCGATCGTGGATCTCGATCTTGAGCGAGGTGTTGGCCCGCTCGAGCTCGAGGGAGTGGCGCCGCTTGCGCCGTTGCGACCGTATGACGGCCACGGCGACGGTCACGAGAGCCAACGAATAAACGCCGTACGCCCACCAACTTCGCCATGGCGGCGCCGCGACGAGGAGGGTGATGGTCAGGCCCTCGTCATTCCATACGCCGTCGTTGTTCGAGGCCCTGGCGCGGAATACGTAGCCTCCGGGACGCAAGTTGGTGTAGGTCGCGCGATGCAACGCGCCTGAATCGATCCAGTCGCGGTCGAAGCCCTCCAGCTTGTACATGTACCGGTTCTTTTCAGGCGCCGAGTAGTCGAGGCCGGCGAACTCGAATGCGACGACCGAGTCCTTATAGCCGAGCCGGATCTCGTCGACCTCGCCTAGCGGACGGTCGAACGCCACCGGGCTGTTGAACTTGAGGAAATCCGTCAAAACGACGGCCGGCGGGTGCCGATTCGATCGGATGGCCGCGGGTGCAAAGACGTTGAAGCCATGGACACCGCCGAAGAACAGCTCACCGCTTCGGGCACGCATGGCTGCGGCGAAGTTGAAGTCGTTGCTCTGCAGCCCATGGCTGGCGTCGTAGTGAGTCAGCTCGCCGCTGCGAGGATCCATGCGAGCCAGACCGCGGTCGCTGCTCAACCATAGATCACCTTGGTCACTCAGGGCGGAGGCGAAGACGATGTTGCTGCGCAGGCCTTGCGCGAGCCCGTATCGTCGCACCGACATTGTCCCGGCTTGCCGGTCTGCGGCGCTCCACCGGTTCAGGCCGGCACCGCGAGTGCCGATCCACAGGTTGCCGTCGGTATCTTCGACCAGGTTGAACACGCCGTCGCCACTCAGGCTGCGCGGATCGGCCGGATCGTGCCGGTAGTGTACGAAGCCGCCCGTCTCGCGCGCCAGCCGGTTGAGCCCGGCAACCTCGGTCCCGACCCAGAGAGTGCCGGTCCGGTCCTCGTAGAGGGCGGTCACCCGGTCGCTGCTGAGGCTCCGCGGATCGCTCGGATCGTGTCGATAGCGAACGAAGCTCTGTCGAGAGCCGTCGAAGCGATGAAGCCCGCCGCGCCACGTGCCCACCCAGAGCGTTGATTGCTGGTCTTCGAGCAGTACTGTCACGCCGTTCCAGGCGAGACTCGATGGATCGTCCGGGTCGTGCTGGAACCGGTCGAATCTCCCGCGCCGCCGATCGAGCCGATTGAGCCCTCCGTTAAGGGTGCCGACCCAGAGAACTCCTTCCCGATCGACGAGAAGCGACATCACCCGGTCGTCGCTCAGACTGGTGGGGTCGCTCGCCGCGTTGCGGTAGCTCGTGAACTCACCGGTCGCACGATCGAGTCGACTGAGCCCGCCTCCGAAAGTGCCCACCCAGACGGATCCGTCCCGGTCTTCTGCAAACGAGGTCACGAAGTCATTGCTCAGCTCGCTGGGCTGCTCGGAGCGCCTTCGGTAGTGATGAAAGTCGCCGGTAGCCGTGTTCCAGGTGTTCAAGCCGGCGAAGGTACCGACCCAGAGCACGCCGCCTCGATCCTCGAATATGGAGATGACCGTGTCGTGGCTCAGGCTGTACGGGTCGGTGGCTTCGTGGCGGTAGTGCCTGAAGTCATTCGTGGCCGGCTGCCAGGCATCCAAACCGTCGTCGGTGCCGACCCACAGGGTACCGGCGGTGTCCTCGAAGACGACCCGCACCTTGGCCGAGCCGAGGCTGCCCGAAGAGCCCTCATCGGGCAGGAAGCGGTCGACTCTGCGCGCGACCGGATCCAGCCGGTTGAGCCCGCCGTCGTATGTCCCTGCCCAGATGCCGCCGTTGCTGTCTTCGAAGACACAGCGTACCCGGTCGGAGCTCAGACTCGACGGATTCTCGGGATCGTGCCGAAACCGCGTAAAGACACCCGTGGCGGGATTCAGCGCACTGAGCCCTCCGCCGTCGGTCGCGACCCACAGCAATCCGAGGCGATCCTCGAACAGAGCTCGTACCAGATCGCCGCCGAGGCTCGACGGATCTTCGGGGTCGTGCCTGAAATGGGTGAAGGACTGGGTCTGTCGGTCGAAGCGCTCCAGACCGCCGCCATCGGTGCCAACCCAGAGGACACCCTTGCGATCTTCGAGCACCGCACGCACTCGATCGTCGCTCAGGCTCGATGGCTCCGAGGGGTCGTGACGGAGGCGGGTGAAGCTCCCGGTCGATCTGGAGAAACGACTGAGACCGCCACCATCAGTCCCTACCCAGAGAACGCCTTCGCGATCCTCGAGGAGGTCCCAAACGAAGTCGTGCGACAAGGAGGTCGGATCACCGGCATCGTGCTGGTAGTTGGTGAATCCGAAGCCATCGAAGCGGCTCAAGCCGTTTTGCGAGCCGAGCCAGATGAAGCCGTCATGGTCCTGAAGGACCGATTGGATTCCCGCCGATGGCAGACCGTCGTCCAGAGTGAGGTGGCGGAAGCGGACGTTCTTGAATTCACCACGGGCGGTCGCGGCGCCCGGGACGATCATCGCGAGCGCCAGCGCCAGATACCGCAGCCACCACGGCACAGTCGTCTTGCCAAACCCCCTTTCAACCCCGGCGGCCGTCACCTCGGAGACCTCGACGCCGGGGACTACTCCTGGTCCACCCAGACGTTGATGGCCGCGGACTCGGTCAACCCGTCGTTCCAGGGATAGCCGTCGTTCCAGGGATAGCCATCGTTCCAGGGATAGCCGTCATTCCAGGGATAGCCGTCATTCCAGGGATACCCGTCGTTCCACGGGTAGCCGTCGTTCCAGGCGTAGCCGTCATTCCAGGGATAGCCGTCGTTCCAGGGATAGCCGTCATTCCACGGATACCCATCGTTCCAGGCGTAGCCGTCCAGACCTTCGATGTAGAAGGTCCCGTCCGGCGCCCGTTGGGCGCGGCCGAGGAAGTGCTGGCTGCCGTCGAGGTCGGCATCGACGTCCAATCCGACGTTGGCGCAGCCGTTCTCGGAGCCATAAACGCCGGCGTAGGCATCCACCAGCCCGCTTCCTTGCTGGAAGATGCTGTACGCCAGGGCACCCGAGTCGTCGACCGCGGGTCGAGCGGAATCCATCAACCGGCACTTCACCTCGTCTGGCGTCAGCCAGGGCTCCGATTGCAGCAGCAAGGCAACGACCCCACTCACAGCCGCCGCCGCCTGTGACGTTCCGGACATCTCGAAGTACTTGCCTTGGAGGTACTCGGGATGCTCATGGGCGAGCGCGGTGTTTTGCCAAATCGTGCTCAGCATATGACCGCCGGGGGCCACGAGATCCGGTTTGACGAAGGCATCGTAGGTCGGACCCGCGGCCGAAAAGGACGTCAGCCGATCGTCGCTCGCATCGGCGGGCGTGTAGTTGTCGGTCATTGCCCCGACAGTGACGACGTAGGGCACGTTGCCCGGCACACCGACGGTCATCGGGTCGGGGCCAGTATTACCGGCGGACGCCACGACGACGATGCCGGCCTGCCAAGCCACCATGACCGCCTGATTCAAGGGATCCTCCCAGTAGTGAGAACGTTGCGGCGCGCTGAACGACAGGTTGAGCACCCGGATCCCGTAGGCGTCACGGTTCGCGACCACCCAGTCGAGCCCGTTGATGACGTCGGCGTAGGTCGATCGGCCCGCTTCGTCAAAGGCCTCGACCACCACGAGATCGGCGCCGGGCGCGATACCATTGAACTTGCCGGCGGCCTGCCGGCTGCTCATCGCCACGCCCGTTACGTGCGAGCCGTGGCCGTTGAGGTCCACGCCGGTGGCTCCAGCGGACTCGACCTGGTCTTCAAAGGCATCAAAACGGGCAAGCAGTCGATGCTGGGCTTGAGCGTTCTTCTTGATCCCTTTGCCCAGCCACGAGCCGGTGTCGACGATCGCGATGGTGACCCCGAGGCCGTTGATCCCCTCGTCGTGCAGCACGTCCGCTCGCACCAGCGAGGGGTATTGAGTGGGCACCGAATTGCCGTCGCCATCGCTCGCGGTCCGAACCCTGCCGTTCGCAAATATCCGTATCGGCGTAGTGCCGGTCTCCAACTCGGATTTCTGCGTCGTGGTCAGGCGCGCGGCGACGGCGTGGATGATACCCAGATCGCGATCGATCTCCGCCCCTACGCCGAGAACGGCCGTCGCTGCCGACTCGAGGTCCCGCCCCTGAACGATGAAGTACTCGTGAGAGCCCCCATCACCGGACCAGGCCCCACTCAAGATGGCAGCGAGCACAAGGCTCGCGACACCAAGGTCGACCAAGGGCATTGCAGACTTGGACAATCTCGTCAAAGCTCACCTCCTGTTCCTCACATTTCCCTGTCTCAAGACAACATCCTCTTTCATAGACGGCGGTCTATCTGTCGGAAACCCACTAGTCTCGATGTAGGAAGAGTCCTACAGGGCACCCCTCCGAGGGGTGGCCTCTCCTGCCAACGAGGTGCTGCCTTCCCCGCTCCTACCGAGGTGCCCGTCGGGGGACGCCGGCCGCTCCCGCGCCAGCCCGCAGACACGAGTGCCCCGTAAAAAGGAGCAGCAGTCAGTTCAAGGAGTGATGACGATTCTTCCGCAAGCCTGCCCGCTCTGCAGATAGGCCATGGCCTCAGGCACCTCCGCCAGCGGATAGGTCCGGTCGATGACCGGCGTGAGCTTTCCCGCTTCGAGCAGGCCGGCCAGGACTTCCATCACCTGTCTCTTCGTCGGAGGCGGAACGCCCTTCGAGGTCGGCAGGTGGCGGACGAAGGGCGAGATCGCCATAAGACCCAGCATGAGCGGCACGCTTCCGAGAACGCGACCCTTCGCCTGTCCGAAATGGTCGTGACCAATGACCAGATAGACCCCCAAGGGAGTCAGCGAGTACTTGCAGGCCTTGAGTGACAGGTTCGACGCGACGTCGACAATCAGGTCGTACCGCTCGCCGTTGCGAGCGAAGTCGCCCTGGGTGTAGTCGATGACCTCATCGGCGCCCAGCGAGCGAATCATCTCCAGTTTGTCCGTCCTGTCAACGCCGGTGACATGCGCTCCGCGCGCTTTCGCGATCTGCACGGCTATCGAGCCCACGCCACCACCCGCTCCGTTTATGAGCACGCACTCGCCCCGCTCGATCCGCGCGCCGCCCCGTAGGTTGAGCAACGCGATATGGCCGGAGGTGGGAACGGATGCGGCCTTGTCGAAAGAAATCTGCGACGGCTTGAGAGCCAGAGCGCTCTCGGGAACAGAGACGGATTCGGCAAACGCACCGCCGTTTTTCCACCAGAGCTCCACCTCTGTCGCTCCGAAGACCGCGTCGCCAGGAGCGAACCGGGTCACCGCCTTACCCACCGCCTCGACTAGCCCGGCCAGATCCATGCCCGGGATCGGGTTCTTGGGTCTCAGCACCCCGGCTCCCATCAGCCTCAGAAGATAGGGCCGGCCGGTCACCTCGTGCCAGATATCCGGATGAACGCATGACGCTCGCACGCGCACGAGAACGTCGTCGTCCCGTACGACCGGAGTATCCACTTCCCGAAGCTTCAGCACCTTTTCGGGTGGCCCGTACCGATCTTGGACGATCGCCTTCATCGACTTGCTCGGCAGCGCTGTGACTCAGGAAGAGGTGACACGTCTCTACGCGACTCTAGCTTGGGGATACAATCGCTTCAAACAGTTAGCCAGCCACCGGAGTCGAGCCACCAGCCGGCCCCGTTGAGAAGCCGAGAAAGCGAGGATCATGCTCATGGCGTATCGTCAGGTACTGGTTCCATTCATCCTGTTCCTTGTCCTAGCTACGGGGTTTTCGCCGACCGCTCTCGTGGCCGAGTCCGGCTCGGATGTCCTGGTCGATTCCAGCCAGGCCAAGAAGACGACCAAGGTCCAGAAGAAGACGCCTGTGCTCCAGAAGAAGAAGGCAGTGGTCCAGAAGAAAACGCCGGGGCTCCAGCCCAAGGATCAGACGGGCCTGCAGATTAGCCCGGAGCACGCAGACAAGTTCCTGATCAAGGACACGGAGCTCAAGCTGGTAGAAGGCAGCAACGAGTTCGAGCGCATCAGGGACGAGATCGTGGTGTACGAGGCCGTGCCCGTGACGCTCCAATGGTCGACCAAACGCACCGATGTGGCCAGGGCTCGATGGGAGGTCAAGGAACTCACGCCCGGAGGGGGAACCGTTGCCACCGGCATCGACCCGGGCGCGCCACAGCCCGGGTCCACTCGGCGAGTGACGATTCCTACCGGTTCCTTTCTGGCGCCGGTCGGGCCGAACGAGGACACGAAGTACCAGATCCGGATCGTGCCTCTGTCGGCATCCAACGCGCCGGTAGGATTGGGCTCTACGTCGGTCCACGTGACACAGCTGGCGGTCAAGAACCGCCCCGGGATCACGATCTTCGGAGATGGCGCAGCCTTCCCCTCACTCGAGCTCATTTCGATCAAGGAGAACGTACGGCAGATTCAGAACACCCAGCTCTACCAGACTTTCGCCGACGTCAAGATCCAGGTCACGAACCGGCTCAGCAAAAGGACGGACAAGATGTGGCTCAAGGTCCGAGACAGTGCCCTGCTGTTCCGGCAGAACTCGCCGCCCGTCGACGTGCCCGAGCTCAACCCGGGCGCAACGATGACCGCCGACATCCGCATGGACGCGATCCTGCCGCCACCGAAATCTCAAACACCGCAGTCGCAACAGGTGCGGGAGTGGCACCGGCTGCGGCGTGATCGCTGCGGACCCGAGCTGCGTGGAATCCTGGACTGGCGCGGTTCGCAGAGCGAGTCGCCAATCGATCCCCATCGGGACTCCCTGCTCCCTCGGCAGGGCTGGGCCGACTACACGAAGCTGCCGACCAGCGTTCCAATCTGCGCCGATGGGCAGTGCGTAAGACTCTGCGATATCGAAAAGAGCATCCGCAGCCAGCTCGACGGCAAGTCCGTCGGCTACTCGTTCGTCATCGGCGCGAATTCGCCCAAGTTCGGAGGCGGCGGCAAGGCCCGCACGGCGGCCGAGGGCACGGCCGTTGACTTTACGGAGACCACGCTGATCACCGTGGCGAGCGTCGCCAAGTGGATCACCGCCATCGGTGCGATGCGAATCATCCGGCAGGCGGACGGGCTCGCGATCGCCGACGCCATCGGCCCGTTCCTTCCCGACGAGTGGAACGTCGGCAACTACTTCTCGAACGTGACGTTCCAGCAGCTTCTCGGCCAGCAGAGCGGCATCATGGACTACGGGAACGTCACTCTCGACTACGCCAAGCTCCAGAGCTTTTTCGAGCAACCGGTCGACAACACTTGGGACGCGGGCTGCACGGGCTCCGGCGTCAAGAATCCGCCCAATGCGGTGGACCCGCCGCCGCCGATGCAGCGCTGCTACAGCAACTACAACTTCGCGATCTTCCGAATCCTGTTGCCTCGAGTCGCGGGACTGCCGGTTGACACGAACGCGCTGACTCGTCCGGTGACCCTGGCCAACCAGTACGAGCTCCTGATTCGCCAGAATGTGTTCGAGCGCGTCGGCCAGACCGGTACCGGTTGCCGGCCCCGGGGCGCGGGGCCCCACGCCTTCGCCTACAAGTTTCCCGGCGATGAGCTGGGCTTCGACTGGGGCGACGTCCGCCTCGAGTGCGGCGGCGCGGGCTGGTACGTGTCGGCCGAGGACATGGCCAAGGTGCTCTTCAGCTTGAAGGAGAAGGACGGCCGGATCCTCGTCGAAACCGCGACCGAGTCCCAGTTCGATCAGATGCTCAACTTCGGTCTCGGAGTCGACAACTGGGCGCCCAACAACTTCCTCGAGAAGAACGGCGCCTGGGGCAGGAACGGCCGGTTGATCACGACCTCGGCAGCGATCTTCGGTCCGGTCTCGGGTCCGCGGCTCGTGGCCGTGCTCTTCGTCAACTCCGACATCACTGGCACGGCCGGCTCGGCGCGAGCGGTCCTACAGAACGCCTACAACAACTCCTTGTACTAGTGTCCTGTCCCAGTGGTTCGGTGCATAAGGCTCGAGGTCATGGTGTGCGCTGCCAAGGCGCCCACGACGCAAGCATAGCTGGGCCTATGTTGAGGAGTGGCAACGCCGGCAGCGTGCAGAAAGGCCCGAGATTTGTGTAGCGAATCACTGGGACAGGACACTAGCAGTAGGCGAAGCCGGCGGCGCCAGTCGGGGAGGAACCAAGCAGACGACTTCGGCATTCGAGACGGACCGCCGCCGCTAATTGAGCGGCCGGCCACGATCCCGAGGATCGCGACGACCGAACATGCGATGCGAAAAACTCTCTGATCGATACCCGTAGGCCTGTCTCCTCCCGGCGCCGGTCCCAAAGGCCGCGCAGCCGATCGCAAACCGGACATTTCCGACTCAGTCGTCGCCCGGACCGTCGGGATACTCCAGAACCTCGGCTGCCTGGATCTCGAACGTATAGCTCTGGGACTCGAACCAGAGCCAAGCCATGAAGGCAAACAGAACCGCCGCCACAGAAACCAGCACGTGCACCTCATAGACATAGAGGAGCGGAATCAAGTTGACCACCGTTCCCCTCGCGATACGGTCGCGGCTGCTGC
>JBHHWO010000076.1:0-22522 GCA_046756565.1 Thermoanaerobaculia bacterium
AGCCCCCTGCGCGGATTGCCTGCCGCCTCGCCGTAGCCGACGCGCTCCTCGGCTTGGGCTGGGCCTCCGTGTCGGCCGGGTATGGAGCGCCCGCGACCGCCGAGGCCGACTTCAGCCACTACACAACCAGCATTGTCCGAGAGCATCCGTCGTGATCACGAGGCCTCACCTCGAGCATTTGATCAACAAGCGGCGCGGTAGGAAGCTCGAGGTTTCGACCTCTTACGACTTTGCCATTACGGGGCTGTCCTTGGCGGCTCGATCGGCCGCGAGGCCGAGCCTCGAGGCACCTCCCGCGCCGCTCGTCGTTTCAGACCCTCGAGGTGAGGCCTCGTTGGAGGACGCCCCGTGCAGCCGATGGTTGACGGCCGTTCTTGACTTGCTCCGGACATCGGTGGCCGCTGCACCAGCGCCCCGAGGTCGTCGGCGAGCGGAGTGATTCGAGGTCGGAGCCGAGGTATCCGCCGGGCCGAACAAGGAGCGACCGAGGTGCCTTTCAGGGCAATCAGCCACCCGCAGGGTCGAGCCGAAGGCGAGTTCGCTGTTGCCCTCCGAGGACGCGACGAGTGAGGCCCAGGCGGATCGGACTCCGCCGAGTGCGGAGCGAGACGAACGACCGAGGGACGCCGGAGCTGTCTGCTGAAGGATTCGCCTGCCGATCGCCCACTGCGCGCGGGGCACGAACAACACGAAGGCTACCCCCGCCCCTAATCTCCTACCGGCTCACCATCCGCATCCAGCAACTGGATGTCCGCGAGATCGAGCTCGCGGATGCCGTCCTCGATCTTGGCGCGATCGCCGACGACCACCCAGACGATGTCGTTGGGATGCAGGACCTTGGCCGCGGCTTCGTCGACGGCGCTCTTGGAAAGACCCCGGACCTTGCCGGCGTAGGTGTCGAAGTGGTCGTCGCTGAAGCCGAAGCGGACGAGATCGGAAAGATCGCCCGCCACGTCGGCCACGGTCTCCCACTGGCCCGGCAGGGTCAGCGTACGACTGTCCTTGGCGTGGGCGACCTCTTCGTCGGTGGCCGGGCTGTCTCCGGTCAGGCCCGAGAGCTCCTTGGCCAGTTCCTGGATCGACTCCTTGGTCTTGTCGGTTTGAACCGGCGCGAAGGCCAGGAAGATGCGCTGCCCGCGCGCTCCGGGAATGAATGTGCCGGCGCCGTACGACCAGCCTTTGTCCTCGCGCAGGTTCATATTGACCCGCGAGGTGAAGTCTCCGCCGAGGAGTGTGTTCATGGTTTCGATCGCGACCTCGTCGGGGTTGGCCTTGGGCGGCGCGAGATGGCCGGCGAGGAGGATCGACTGCTCGGAATCGGGCCGGTCGATCAGATAGAGCGCTTGACCTTCCCGGATCGCGACCTCGGAAAGAACCTTGGCGGGAGCCTCACGCTTCTTCCACTTCTTGAAACGCTCTTCGATCATCGGGACGATGTCGTCAAGCGTCGTGTCGCCGACGACCACCAGAGTCGAGTTGTTCGGCCGGAAGAGCGAGTCGTGGAATCCGGTCAGGGTGTCCCGGGTGATCGACGCGACCGACTCCTCGGTGCCCGAGCCGGTGAACGGCGTCGAGTAGGCGTGTCCCTCACCGAACAACAAGCCGGGAAACACTCGCAGGGCCATCTGGATGGGAGTCTTCTTCTCGCGCTGGATTCGCGCGATCTGCTGCTGCTTCAAGCGGGCGAGTTCGGTTTCCGGAAACTCCGGATTGAGTACCACGTCGGCGAACAGATCGAGCGAACCGCCCAGGTTGGTCTTGAGCGCCGAGAGCCGGACGGTGGACAGGTCCAGGTTCGAGGACGTCGAGAGCTGGGCGCCCAGCATCGCGAGCTCGTCGGAGATCTCGAGCGAAGAGCGTGAGGTCGTACCCTCGTCGAGCATGTCCATTGCCAGGCGCGAGGTGCCCTGCACCGAGTGCTGGTCCGAGGCGTATCCGGCGTCGACCAGGAGCCGGATCTCGACCAGCGGCACCGCGTGACGCTCGGTCAGGATGACCTCGAGACCGTTCTTGAGAGAGGCGCGCTGGATCTCGGGGAAATCCGCCTCCGGCGCTTCGCCGGTGTCCGGAACCGACGAGCGGTCGGCGCCGGCGTCGGCGACCTGGTAGTCCTCGAACGGGTGCACCTCGATCGCCAGCTCGCCCGCGGCGAGCCAGTCGGCGGCTGCCTTGCGAACGTCTTCGACGGTGGCGTTCTTCATCCACTCGAGACGCTGCTTGTAGAAGCCGGGCTCGCCGCCGTAGACCTGGTGGCGGGCCAGAAGATCCGACTTGCCGCCGAAACCGCCGATGCCTTCGATGTTGCGAATGAACTCGGCGAAGGTCTGGGTCTTGACTCGCTCGAGCTCGGCTTGGGTCGGACCCTCTTCGATCAGGCGCCAGAGCTCTTCATCGACGGCCTTTTCGACCGCGGCCAGGTCCCCGCCCGGCTGCGCTGTCGCGTGCAGACGGAACTGGCCCGAGATTTCGAAGGGCCAGACCCACGAGGCCACGTCGGTCGCGATCTGGTCGTCGTAGACCAACCTCTTGAACAGCCTGGAGCTCTTACCATCGGTCAGAATGCTGGAGGCCAGGGTCAGGTACTGGGCTTCGGCCGTCCCCCACTGGGGCACGTTCCACTGCTTGTAAATGCGGGCCTGGGCGACGCGGTCCTGGACGGTGAGCCGTTGATCGGCGGTGCGCTTGGCGACCCAGGCCTCCTGCTTGGCGACCGGCGGACCCGAAGGAATGTCGCCGAAGTAGAGCGCCACTTTCTCCTTGGCGGCCTCGACGTCGATGTCGCCGGCGAGCACCAGGACCGCGTTGGCGGCGCCATAGTAGGTCTTGAACCAATCTTGCACATCTTCGAGAGACGCGGCGTTCAAATCGGCCATCGAACCGATGGTGGTCCAGGAGTAGGGATGGGCCGCCGGGTAGGCCGCCGGCGCGAGCACGGTACGGACCTTGCCGTAGGGCTGGTTCTCGCCCTGTCGCTTCTCGTTCTGGACGACTCCGCGCTGCTCATCCAGGCGTTCCTGATCCACGACACCGAGCAGGTGACCCATGCGATCCGATTCCATCCAGAGGGTGAGATCGAGCGCGTTGGTCGGAACGTTCTGGAAGTAGTTGGTGCGATCGAACCAGGTCGTGCCGTTCAGCTCGGTGGCGCCGATCCGCTCCATGATGTTGAAGTAGTCGAGGTTGTAGTTCTCGGAGCCATTGAACATCAAGTGCTCGAAAAGATGTGCGAAGCCGGTTTTGCCCGGCTTCTCGTTCTTCGAGCCGACGTGGTACCAGATGTTGACCGCCACGATCGGAGCCTTGCGGTCCTCGTGGACGATCACGGTCAGCCCGTTGTCGAGCGTGAACTTCTCGTAAGCGACTTCAGGGATCTCGAAGTCCGCGGCGGTCAGAGCCGGGGCGGAAAGGAACATGGCGGCAGCCGTCAGCAAGACCATGGTTGTGCGCATTCTGGAGAGCCTCCTATCGGATGAGCGTTGGTCGAATGGGCGTTGGCGGGTGAGCCTGCGGCGCCGGAAATCGACGCGGGTACCGGCGAATGCCGGAGGGTGAGTATAGACCGCTACCTCGTGAGACCGAGCGCGTCGCCCTTGCGGAGCCACGCGACGACTCCGGCGGCGAGGAGCGAGACGATCGCGAACGTAGGCCTTGCTCCTCCTTTGGGTTGATTCAAAGGAGTATAAGGATCAAGCCGGAGTCAGTTTTCAAAGCATGAGCAGCGGATAGACTCCCTTCCCGTGAAGCATGTCCGCAACTTCTGCATCATCGCCCACATCGACCACGGCAAGTCGACACTTGCCGACCGGCTGATTCAGCACTGTGGCGGGGTCGAGGAGCGCGAGTTTCGGGACCAGATCCTGGACTCGATGGACATCGAGCGCGAGCGCGGGATCACCATCAAGTCGAACACGATCACGCTCGACTACGAGGCCAAGGACGGCAACGAGTACCAGCTCAACCTGATCGACACTCCGGGCCACGTCGACTTCTCGCACGAGGTGCGGCGCTCGCTCATGTCCTGCGAAGGAGCCTTGTTGGTGGTCGACGCGGCGCAGGGAGTCGAGGCGCAGACCGTGGCGAATCTCTACTTGGCACTGGAGTACGATCTCGAGATCGTTCCGGTGGTCAACAAGATCGATCTCCCGTCGGCCGACGTGGACGGCGCGCTGGAGGAGATCGAAGAGGACCTGGGCTTGGATCCGTTCGACGCCGTCACCTGCTCGGCCAAGACCGGTGACGGAATCGAAGACGTGCTCGAGGCGATCGTCGAGAAGCTGCCGCCCCCGAAGGGAGATCCGGAGGCGCCGCTCAAAGCCCTGATCTTCGACGCCCAATACGACCCCTACCGAGGGGTCGTGCTGTTGGTGCGAGTCAAGGAAGGAACGCTTTCGAGCGGCCAGAGAGCCCGGTTCATGCATACCGGCAAGGACTACGACGTCGAGGAGTTGGGCCTCCTGCGGTTGGAGCGAGAGAAAAAGACGTCTCTCGAAGCGGGGAGCGTGGGTTATGTAATCGCCGGGATCAAAGCGGTGCGTGACATCGAGATCGGCGACACGGTTACAAATTCTGCGAACACGGCCGCCGAGCCGCTCCCAGGGTACAAGCCCGCCAAACCGGTGGTGTTCTCGTCGATGTACCCGCTTTCGTCCGACGACTATCCGGATCTGACCAAGGCGCTCGACAAGCTGGCTCTGAACGACGCGGCACTGACCTACGAGAAAGACTCATCGGTGGCTCTCGGCTTCGGCTTTCGCTGCGGTTTCCTGGGACTGCTGCACCTCGAAGTCGTGCAGGAGCGCCTGCAGCGTGAGTACGATCTGTCGCTGCTTCTGTCGGCGCCTTCGGTGCGCTATCGCATCGAGCTGGCTGACGGCGCGGAGCTCTCGATCGACAACCCGGCTCTCTATCCCGACCCGACCAACATCGAGCAGGCCTACGAGCCCTACATCAAGGCGTCGATCCTGATGCCGGAGCGGTATATCGGTCCGGTGATGGAGCTCTGCCGGGAGCGGCGCGGCGAGCAGACCACGTTTCACTATCTCGCCGTGGGCCGAGTCGAGCTCACCTCCGAGCTGCCGTTGGCCGAGGTCCTGTTCGACTTCTACGACCGCCTGAAGAGCATGACCCAAGGCTATGGCTCGTTCGATTACGAGATGCTCGATCGCCGGCCGACCGATCTGGTCAAGGCCGACATCCTGGTCAACGACGAGCCGGTGGATGCGCTTTCACAGCTGGTGCATCGAGACAAAGCGCGCGCCCGCGCCCTCCACTACTGTGAGCGGCTCGCGGACACCATTCCCCGCCAGCAGTTCAAGATCAAGATCCAAGGTGTCATCGGCGGCAAGATCATCGCCCGCTCGACCATCAACGCTTTCCGCAAGGACGTCACCGCGAAGTGCTACGGCGGTGACATCACCAGGAAGCGCAAGCTGCTCGAAAAACAGAAGGCCGGCAAGAAGAAGATGATGGTCGTCGGATCGGTCGAGATTCCCCAGTCTGCCTTCATCGCGGTGCTCAAATCAGACGCGGACTCCTGAACTTGCGCCTCAGTTGCGCCATTTGGCGGATTTTAGTGGCCAGCCAGGTTCAGTTCGGCCACGGCTCCTACATGATGGTCACGATGCCGGCCGCCTTTTTGTATGGTAGTTCCTCAAGTCGTGCCCGTGTCTTCGAGCCGGTCTCCGGGGCTCTATCTCCACATTCCGTTCTGCTCGGCAATCTGCCCGTACTGCGACTTCGCCGTAACCACGGGCGATGCCGAGCGCCGCGCGAGATTCGTCGACGCATTGGTCGCCGAGGTCGGGTTGGAGCACCGGGACTGGTCCGCCTTCGACACCGTCTATCTCGGTGGTGGCACGCCCTCGTTACTGAGCGCGGAAGAGCTCGCTCGAGTCCTGGAGGCCATTCGAGAATCCGTGAGCCTGGCCGAAGCGGTCCACATCTCCCTGGAAGCCAATCCGGAAGACGTTGATGGAGTCCGGGCACGCCAATGGCTCGAGCTGGGCGTCGACCGGCTGAGTCTCGGTGTCCAGTCGTTTGACGCCGAGGAGCTGGTTTTTCTGGGCCGGAAGCACTCGCCGGACGATGCTCGTCGGGCGGTCGAGACCGGGCTCGCGACGGGTTTCACCGTGTCGATGGATCTGATCTACGGGCTGCCCGGGCAGGCGGCTGACGGCTGGCAGGCGAACCTCGAGAGTGCGGTCGCCCTCTCGCCGCAGCACATGTCCTGCTACCAGCTCACGGTCGACTCTGGAACACCGTTCGCGGTTCACAGCCGCCGGGGCGACTGGGCGCTCCCCGGCAGCGACGAGCTCGAAGAGCTGTTCTTCCGGACGCACGAGTTCCTGGGAGCCTCGGGCTACCCGGCGTACGAGGTGTCGAACTTCGCGCGGGCTGAGGAGCATCAGTGTCGCCACAATCGCAAGTACTGGCAGCACGTGCCCTATCTCGGGCTCGGTCCGTCGGCCCATTCGTTCGACGGTCGGCGGCGCTGGTGGAATCATCGCTCCGAGAGGCCGTGGCGTCTGGAGGTCGAAGCCGGCCGGACTCCCGAGGCCGATCGCGAGGAGCTCACTTTTGTTGACCTTGCGCTCGAGAAGATCATGCTCGGATTGCGCACGCCGCGAGGCGTCGATCTGCGCTCACTGGCGGGAATCGAGACCAAAGCGTTCCTGGACAGAAACGCAAGGGTGCTTTCACGGTCGGTGGAAGAGGGGCTGTTGGAGATTCGCGGGAAGACTCTGGTTCCGAGCCTCGCCGGCATGGCCCGGGCCGACGGGATCGCCCGAAGCATCGAGATCTGAGTCGGCCGGATCGGGCCGGCGGACAACCCGATCGCCGAAGCATCCACGGCCCGCGCGCTTGTTAGCATCGAGTCGATGATCGCGGACCCGGATTTGAATGAAGCCCCATCCGCCGAGGTGATCCGAGACGGGCGCGCTCGTCTCGGCGATCGCGTTCGCACGACTCCGGTCTGGCAGTGGCGGAGCCGGGTACTCGGCGAGCTACTTGGAGACGACACTTCCGTCTTCGTCAAGCTCGAGCTCTTCCAGTACGCCGGCACTTTCAAACCTCGGGGAGCGCTTCTCAACATGCTCGCGCTCGATCCGGAATCGCTTGCGCGGGGTGTAACCGGTGTGTCGGCCGGAAACCACGCGATGGCGCTGGGTTACGCCGCGCAGGCTCTCGGCACCTCGGCGAAGGTCGTGATGCCCGAGAACGCCAACCCGGCGCGGGTGGAGGGCTGTCGTGCGTACGGCGCCGAAGTGGTCCTGATGCCCGACGTCCACGCGGCGCTCGACGAGACTCACCGGATCGAGGAGGAAGAAGGACGCGCGTTCATCCACCCATTCGAGGGTTTCTGGACTGCGACCGGAACCGCGACGGTGGGACTCGAGTGGTGCGAGCAGGCTCCCGGTCTCGATGCCGTCATCGTCCCTGTTGGTGGCGGCGGTCTTCTGGCAGGGATCGCGGCTGCAGTCAAACAGATCGCGCCAGAGTGCCGGGTTTTCGGAGTCGAGCCCGAAGGCGCGGACTCGATGCACAGAAGCTTCGCCGCTGGAGAGCCGCAGGCGATCGACGCCGTCCGGACGATCGCCGACAGCCTGGGCGCCCCCCATGCGCGGCCCTACAGCTTCTCGCTCTGCCACCGGTTCGTCGACGACCTGGTGATGATCGACGACCAGGAGCTCCGCTCGGCGATGCGCCTCCTGTTCGACGATCTCAAGCTGGCGGTCGAGCCCGCCTGTGCGGCCGGGACCGCGGCCCTGATCGGGCCGCTGCGCGAACGGCTTCGGGGCAGGCGAGTCGGAGTTCTCGCTTGCGGCTCGAACATCGACCGGGAGACCTTCGCGTATCTGGTCGCCGACGGCTAGCGGAGTTCCCAGGCACGTCGGCGATATACAAAGGAGGTTGTGATGCGAATGACACGCGGACGAAGCGGTTCGATTCTGACGGCGCTCCTGTGTGCGCTACTGCTGGGCTCAGCCTCGGAAGCGGTCGCGGACCAGGGCCTGGTCTTCTTCCATCTTGGTGAAAGCAGACAGGTCACGGACAGACCCTGCGCGCTGAAACGACTGCCCTCGCTCGAGGGCCTCGCGTCGGTGCCGCCGATAGCGGACCCGCTGGCCCGAAACCAGATCCCGGTCTTGTGTCAGATCCAGGTCAGCAAGAGGGACGAGCCGGTCAGAAATGCCAGGGGATCGTATGCGGGCGCACTCTTCGTTCTGGATCATGTCTCCGGCAGATTCGATGCGTTCGAGATCGACAGCGGGAGTTTCAAGACCGGAGCCAACGGCTCGGCCCTGTTCGAATATCAGATCCCGGCGTCCATCTTCACCGATGGATTCGAATCCGGGGACGTTTCTGCCTGGTCCAGGACGCGTGCCGATTTCAAAAACAAGAGGGGCGATCGCGCTGCCTTGTCCTGTGACATCGGCGTGGCCCGGTAGGCGTGCCGGAAGGCATCGAGTTCGCTAGCTGGCCTGAAAGCCTCGCCGCGTGGCACCGGCGGGGCGAGTGGCGGGAGGTCCTGCGACGGAGGATCTTCTACGTTGATAGCGGCGGCTCGGGCCCGGCGCTGGTTCTGATCCACGGGTTTCCGACCTCTTCGTTCGACTTTCACCGGGTATTCGATCGGCTCGCAGAGTCCTTTCGGGTCATCGCGCACGATCACATCGGGTTCGGCTTCTCCGACAAACCGCTCGACTACTCCTATTCACTTCTCGAGCAGGCCGAGTACGCGGCCGAGCTCTGGTGGCAGCTGGGCGTACGGCGCGCTCATCTGCTGGCGCACGACTATGGCACCAGCGTGGCGACCGAGCTCCTGGTGCGCCGGGAGCGAGCGGCGCTACCGATCCGGCTCGACAGCGTGACGCTCACCAACGGGTCGATCCACCTGGAGCTCGCCAGGCTCCGGCTCACCCAACGTCTGCTGCGCAGCCGATTGGCCGGTCCGCTGCTGGCGCGCCTCGTCGGCCGGCGTTTCTTCGCGCGGCGCCTGCGGGCCCTGTGGGGGGATCGGGCGAGAATCTACAGCGACGACCTCGAGGCCCTCTGGCACCTGCTCGAATCCGCTGGCGGCCGTGCCGTCCTTCCCCGGATTTCGGGGTATCTCGACGAGCGGGTGCGCTTTCGTGAGCGCTGGGTGGGCGCGCTCGAACGGCTCGACCTGCCGGTTCATGTTCTCTGGGGCCGGCTCGATCCGGTGGCGGTGCCGGCGGTCGCCGAGGCCCTGACCGAGGAGATCCCGGATGCCCGGCTCACCTGGCTCGAAGACGTCGGCCACTTTCCGATGCTCGAAGCCTCCGACCGGTTCGGTGCGTCCGCTCTGAGCTTCTACGCCGAGGCCGGCGACAGCGCGTAGCGCTCCCAGAGATAGGCCAGGGTGCCGAGACACTGTCCGAGCAATCCCGCGTCGACCCTTACTCCTTACCCGGCTTCGACTTCGATCGGCCGCCTGCCGGTCTCGAAGACCGCGTTCCAATCGACCTTGGCAGTGAGCTGCATGAGAACGAACAAGGTGATGATCGAGCCTATCGTCACCGCCAGGCCGGTGAGACCTTCGAAGAAGAAGGCGTACGAGAACAGCACGAGGAAGACGAACTGAGACCAACCGGCGTAGCGCAGAGCGTTGCGAAAGCCGCAGATGATGCCGAGATAGCTCAGCACCAGGGCCAGGCTTACCACTGCCGAGGCGGCAAAGGCCACGTGGATGTTGATGTGATCCACCAGGTAGGCCATCAAGAGGTGAAACGAGAAGAAGGCGGCCGACAGAAAAAAGAAGTGCATCGGATGAAGATCGAGATGCCTGAGCGCGCCCAGCATCACCAGCACGGTGACGAAGAAGAGCAACGACACCGGCGCGAAGAAGGTGATTCTCGCGGTCAGCGGTCCCGGGTTGAGCTTGTTCGGTATGTCGATACCGATGTGCTGGCCGCTCAGCAGGTTGTCGAAACGCCAGTCGAGCCGCCAGCCGGCCTCGAGCTGCTTCTTGGCGGTCGGCGAGAGCGAGCCGGCAGGGAAGTCGATCTGGTCGAAGTCGGTGGTCATGGTGAGCTCGAAATCCCGGACCTGCCCGACCGTGCTGTTCGCGAACCGATAGCTCCAGGTGTCGAGACCGCGGGAGCGGTACCGGATCTCGATCACGGCCTCGGCGCCGGGCTCGATGGCGAACTTCTGGCTGACGCCGGCCGAGAGGTTCTCGACCCTGGCGATCTCCTTGCCGTTGACCGAGAGCAGGAAGTCGTCGTAGATCGCCGTCGGTGACGGGAAGCTGTAGAGCACCGAGAGCGAGCGAGTCGGCCGATCCGGAATTTGCACCCGGTAGCTGGCCTGAAAATCCACGCTGTAGGTGTCGTGCCAGAGTAGCCCCTTCCGGCGATGGTCGACGTCGAGCGCTACGTCGATGGAGCTCGATTCCAGGGCGAGCGGCACGCTATCGATACGTTCCCTCCGGATCTCCCGAGTCACCGCGTTGCCGCTGCCGTCCTTTTCGGTGACCTCTTCCGTGACGGTCTTGCGGAGGCTGTACGAGACCGAGGGAGCGATCTGAGTGTGGCGGTCTCCCCATAGAGAAGTCACTTGCTGATTGCCCTCGATCTTGGACCGGCCGGTTCGGGTCAGCACCGAGCCGCCGAGAATGAACCAGGCGATGGCCGTCGAGGTGAGGATGAAGAGGATGGCGACGAGCCGGTGCACACTCATGGAGGTCTCCCTGAGAACGAAGAACGAAGGTCGGTGGATTCAGGAAGCCAGCGCCGGAGCACGGCCGAACCGGCGGTTCCGGCGGCGAAAGGCATCGAGCGCGAGCTCGAGGTCGGCTCGCCCGAAGTCGGGCCAGAGGGTGGTGGTGAAGACGAGCTCGGCATAGGCCGACTCCCAGAGCAGGAAGTCCGAGAGACGCTGCTCGCCACTGGTGCGTATCACCAGATCCGGTGCCGGCACACCTTCGACCGAGTGGGTCGCGATCTCGAGACGGCGTGCGAAGTCGTCCTCGGGATCGAGGCCGGTGTCGACCGGAAGCCGCGCGGCCCGGGTGATCGCCTCGCGAGCCGAGTAGTCGACGGCCACTCGCAGGAGCAGTGTCTCGCCGTCAAGGGTGGCGGCCTCTGTGCGATCGATGGCCTCGACGATCGAGGGACGCAGCCGGTCCCGCCGGCCGATGACGTTGAGCCGCACCCCGTTCGCGATCAACCGGTCGGTCTCCGCCTCGAGGAACCTCTCGAGCAGGAACATCAGCGTCCGAACCTCGCCCGGCGGCCGCTGCCAGTTGTCGGCGGAGAAGGCATAGAGCGTCAGCGTGTCGATGGCGAGCTCGGGCGCCGCCTCGACCGTCCGCCGTACCGCCTCGGCTCCCTGGCGATGCCCGGCCGAGCGTCCGAGTCCGCGGGCCGTCGCCCACCGCCCGTTGCCGTCCATGATCAGAGCGACGTGCAGACCGGTTTGATCTTGAAGTGTTCTTTGCATCATAAAGCAGCCAAGAAAAAAAGAATGGCCTCCTACTTGCCACGGGTGGCTTCGATGAGCGCCTCCATATGCTCCAGGTAGCGCTCGAGGCTGCGCCGGCCCTTGGCGGTGATTCGGAACTCGGTCTTGGGCGTCCGCCCGACGAAGCTCTTCTTGCACGCGACGTAGCCCGCGTCCTCGAGCTTGCGAGCGTGCACGCTCAGGTTCCCGTCGCTGGTCTCGAGCAGCTCCTTGAGCTCCGAGAAGGTCATGGACCGATTGACCGAAAGCGCGCTCAGGATGCCGAGGCGTACCCGCTCGTAGACGAGACGATCGAATTCGAGCGCTCTCGAGTCGGAGAGGTACCCCGCGACCGTATCCAAGCGCCGCTTTCGGGACGGTGCGTTGGGCGTGCCGGCTCGAGCTGGTTTAGCCACCGTACTTCCTGGCGATGATCAGACCGAAGACGACATGCAGGCCCCCAAACCCCACCGCGAGCAGAGGGTTGGCCCAGGCCGGCGATGCGACCAGAGCCACCGCGCCCAGGACGACAAAACCGACTCCCATGACCGGCACCGGTCGGACCGAGAACGCCCCTCCCGAGACGACCGCGACGCCGTAAAGAAGCAGCCACGTGCCGGGCACCAGCTCGGGCCGCTCGATCCTGACCAGGGCGAAGGTCATGACCGCGGCGGCCAGAAGTGCCGGGCTCAGGTTGAGCAGGAACCGGCGACCGACGCCGCTGGCGAGCTTTTCGCCGAGGGAAGCGGCCTTTCTGTGCAGGCTCCAGCCTCCGATCGCGGCGGCGATCCCAGCGTCGATCATCCAGATGCGCAGCCAATCCTCGGGAGAGTTGTGCACCAGCAATGCCGCGAGGAGGGCGGAGAGCCCCATCGCCACTCCTCCCCACCCGGGCACCGAGGTAAACGATCGGGACGACTCCATCGCCGACCGGATGACGGACAGGTGATCGAGGGCTCGCTCACTCAGGTCCACCGGTGGGACCAGGCTGTCGGTGGCGGAAGTGCTCATCTCGCCGGTGAGGCTACGCGGTTTGTTTTTGTCTGTCAAGTACTTTGTGATTCCAAGTTGTGCTCCGATCCGCCGATCCTCACGCGCCGGGGCTTTGGTCCTCGCGATTCGCGAGCTCCGGCGAGAAGGCGGGGAAGCAGACAGCGTAGTACTCGGCTTCCTCCTCGAAGGGGTTGCCGAAGTGAACACGGACGCCCGGCGGGGTCCAGATGGCCTCGCCGCCGGCGACTTCGACGGTCTCGCCGTCGACTTCGACTTGAACCCGGCCGCGCAGGACGATCGTTAGCTCGCCGAACTCCGGCGTCTGCGGCGGCTCTCCCCAGCCCGCCGGCGCGACCATGTAAGCCAGACTCACGGCGTCAGAACCGCTGTGGACTCTGCCGATCATCTCTTTGATCTGCTTGCCGCCGGGTACCGGAATCATGGTTCCCGTTCGGGCGTGCACGTATGCTTTCTCGTTTTGCATCAAGGAAGTCTATCTTCCACAGAACCCTGTCCACGATTTCTGCGTTTCTAGAGGGAGTGATAGCCGGCCTGTGTTTGGGCCGATTTTCTGTGCCGCCTGCGGATTTCGTCGCGTAGACTGTTCGGCCCGTGCCGGGCCGGTTCGGCCGAGGGCCGGGAGAGCACAATTCCTATCTGACAACCCAACGGGAGACACCATGAAACCAAGACTTCGGATGGGCGTGCGCCCCGCGCTCGTCGCCACTCTTGTGCTGGGCGCGCTCGCAGCGGGCCTCTGCGGTGGCCCTCTCGGAGCACAAGATCTCGCCAGCTTCGAGAAGAACCTCACCGAGCATCAGCTCGTCAACGGCCTGACCTTCTTGATTTACGAACGGCCGGTTGCCCCGATCGTTTCGTTCTACACGTATGTCAACGTCGGCGCGGCTCAGGAGGTTCCGGGCATCACCGGGTTGGCGCACATGTTCGAGCACATGGCGTTCAAGGGCACCAGTACCGTCGGCACCTCGGATTTCGATTCGGAGCAGGTCGCGATCGCCGAGATCGATCGGACCTATGCCGAATACGATAAAGCGCGTCGCGAGCTTGGAGCCGATCCCGACCGGGTCGCGGAGCTCGAACAGGCCTGGCTGGACGCCCGCGAGAAGGCCAAGGAGCACCTGGTCAACAACGAGTTTTCGGAGATCATCGATCGTGCCGGCGGTGTGGGCTTGAACGCGACCACCAACTCGGACCGAACCGACTACTTCTACTCGTTACCAGCCAACAAGGTCGAGCTCTGGGCGTATCTGGAGTCGGGCCGGTTCTTGGACCCGGTCCTGCGTGAGTTCTACACCGAGCGTGACGTGGTGATGGAGGAGCGCAGGCTCCGGACGGAGAGCCAACCCATCGGCCGGATGATCGAGCAGATGCTGGCGGCGGCGTTTACCGCTCACCCCTACGGCCAGCCGGTGGTCGGCTACATGAGCGATCTGCAGTCGTTCTCGCGCGAGGACGCGCTGGCGTTCTACGAGAAGCACTACGCACCGAGCAACATGACGATTGCGATCGTCGGAGCGGTGAAAGCCGAAGAGCTCATCCCGATCCTGGAGACGTACTTCGGGCGTTTGCCGGCGGGAGAGAAGCCGGCTCCGCTGCGCACGGTCGAGCCGAAACAGATTGCCGAGCGCCAGCTGCGGATACCGGATCAGTCCCAGCCGGTGTATGCCGAGGGGTACTTGCGGCCGTCGGTCACGCACCCCGACGACGCCGTCTATGACGCGATCGCTGATGTGCTGTCGACCGGGCGCACCTCACGTCTGTACAGAAGCCTCGTTCGGGACCAGAAGATCGCCGCCAACACCGGCGCCTTCAACGGCTTTCCCGGGAACAAGTACCAGAATCTGATGCTGGCCTTCGCCTTTCCCACCCCCGGCAACTCGGCCGAAGACGTTCAGGCGGCGATTCACGCCGAGATCGACAAGATCAAGAACGAACCGATCAGTGACGAGGAGCTGGCGATGGTCAAGACCCGCGCCAAGGCGGGGCTGATTCGATCGCTGGCGAGCAACACAGGTATCGCCCGGCAGCTTGCGGCCTTCAAGGTCCTGTACGGAGACTGGCGCGAGATCTTCTACAACGTTGATCGAATCGAGAAAGTGACCAAGGAAGATATCCAGCGCGTCGCGCGCGAGACCTTCCGGCCGGTGAATCGCACCGCCGCCATGATCGTCAATGCGCCGGCCGAGACCGACGAGCAATCCGCAGATCGAGAGGAAGGGTAGGTCGATGAACTCGAGAATCAAGACGACTTTTGGTTACCGAGCCGCTCTCGCGGCTCTCTTGGGAATGTGGCTGACCGCGCCGATCACCGCGCAGGTCTCCGACTACCGCGACATCGAGTTCCCCGAGCTCGAGGAGTTCGAGATCCCCAGGCCCGACACCTTCGAGCTGGCCAACGGTATGAAGGTCTTCATGTTCGAGGACCATGAGCTGCCTCTGATCAGCGTCTCGGCGCGAATCAGAACCGGTGGCGCCTGGCAAGATCCCGCCAAGAAAGGCCTCGCCGGCCTTATGGCGCAGGTGCAGCGAACCGGCGGCACCCGGAACATGACCGGTGACGAGATGGACGATTTCCTGGAGGCTCGGGCGGCTTCGGTCGAGGCCAGCATGAGCCTGACGGTTGGTCTCGCTTCGATGAACTGCCTGACGGATGATTTCGACAGCGTTCTGCCGGTATTCAACGACGTCCTGCGCTACCCGGTATTCGACGAATCGAAGCTCCAGGTAGCCAAGGCACAGCGCAGGTCCGGCATCGCGCGTCGCAATGACTCGGTGACCGGGATCACCTCGCGCGAATTCTCGCGGTTGATCTACGGCGAAGATTCGCCGCTTTCGGTACTCCAGGAATACGCCACCATAGCGGCCGTGACGCGTGAGGATCTCCTCGCCCGGCACGGGAAGTACTACCACCCGAACAATCTCTACCTTGGGATCGTTGGGGATTTCGACACCGCCGAGATGAAAAAGAAGATCGAAGCCGCGTTCGGTGACTGGCCCGCCGGTCCGGCGTTCGAGCCGCTCCCGATTCCCTATCGCGAGGAGCAGAAAGCGGGTGTCTACTTCATCGAGAAGACCGACGTCACCCAAGCGAACATCCGTATGGGACACCTCGGCATCACGATCGACAATCCGGACTTCTTCGCGCTTCAGGTGATGAACGAGGTCCTGAGCGGCGGCTTCTCCGGGCGCCTTTTGCGCAGCATTCGCACCGAGAAGGGCCTGGCCTATGGCGCCGGCGGCAGCGTCGGCTCGAATTTCAACTACCCCGGTGTCGCCGGCTTCGGCCTGCAGACCAAATCCGAGACCATGGGTGAGGCGGTCGACGCGCTCTATGAGGAGATCCGCGGCATGATCTCCAACCCGGCCACCGAAGAAGAGCTGGCCCGGGCCAAAGACACGATTCTAAACTCGTTCATCTTCAACTACGCTTCCAAGGGCCAGGTCTTGAACCAGCAGATGCTGTACGCCTACTACGGCCTGCCCGAGGACTTTCTGGAGAAGTACCGGGACAACATCGAAAAGGTCACCGCTGCGGACGTCGCCCGCGTTGCCAAGGACCATCTCCATCCCGACCAGGCGACTCTTCTGATCGTGGGTCGCGCCGAGGACTTCGATCGCCCGCTTTCGAGCTTCGGCGAGTTCACTGAAGTCGACATCTCGATTCCCGACCCGCCGGACCCGACCGCCGCGGTTGCGGCTTCTGCCGGGGACATGGAGGCCGGCCGAGAGGTCTTCGACCGCATGGTCACGGCATTGGGGGGAGACGATCCCTCCGGGCTCGACTCGGTTCGAACCACGACCAGCCTGGACGTCAGCATGCAGGGGCAGCAGATGACCCTGGTCCAGACCCTGACCCTGGTCTATCCCGATCACGTCTACACGACGATCCAGACTCCGGTTGGCCTCCAGGAGGTGATCATCAGCGGGGGCGAGGGCTTCATGCGCATGGGGCCCCAGACCCAGCCCCTGCCGGCCAACCGCGTCGCCAGCCAGATCAAGGACCTGGGGCGCCAGCTCTTCTCACTACTGAGAGATCACGCCTCGGACACGATCGAGGTCGCGCTGGTGGGCGACGAGGAGATCGACGGCGCTTCGACCCAGAGTGTGGTCGTGTCTTCGGAGTCCTTCTCTACTCGCTTATGGATTGACGCAGATGGCCGCTTGCTCAAGCAGTCGTATCAGGGCACTCACCCGGGCACCGGCGCGCCCGGGGCATTCGAGATCACCTTTTCGGACTACCGCGAGGTCGATGGATACCTCGTTCCGCATCGTCGCGTCTCGAAGATCGATGGAGTCGATTTCGCGACCGCGACGGTCGAATCGATCGAGATTAATCCGCCGGTCGACATGTCGGTGTTCGAGAAGCCCGCCGCGTGAAATTCAAATTTGTGTAGTGAGCAAGCCCCGGGCCAACCTTGTCTGCCCTAACTGCGATGTTCAAACGAGTTCTGGAAATTCGTTTTTTTGGAGGCGCGAGAAGCGTCGTCGGGCCGCCAGACGCGGACTCCAAAAAGTTGATTCATCAGGGGCAATTAGTTAGGGTTTCGTGCATTGAACAGGTTGGTTTTGGGGACATTCCGATTGTTCGCGACACCTCTATCTTGTACCCCTCGTCACGAGATCGACACCGCGCCGAATTGTGCGCGTCACCGGGCACACCCTAAAGTGATGGCCCGCCTCTGACGTTTATTCGAATTGCAGACATCATCCAAAACAAAGTGGAGGATCGAGGAAGCATGAGACGAACACTGATACCCGTTCTATGCCTCGCGCTGGCGCTCTTGGTGCCGCTGAGCGCGCAGGCGCAACAGGCCCTGGGCAATATCCAGGGCACCGTCAGCGACGAGAGCGGCGCGGCCATACCCGGCGCGACGGTCTCGATCGAGAACAGCGACACCGGCGCCACTCGAACCGCCTTCTCGGGCGACTCGGGTTTCTATCTCGCCAAAGCGCTCAGCCCCGGAACCTATGACGTCACTGCGTCCCTCGAGGGCATGCAGACGGTACGCCAGGAAGGTATCCAGGTGCTCGTTGGCCAGACTGTCGACGTCAACTTCTCGCTCGGCGTCGAGACCGTCGCCGAAGCGATCACCGTGACCGGCGAGGGTCCGGCGATCGAGACCTCGCGCTCGAGCGCGGCGTCCTACGTCTCCGAGCTGGAAGTCGAGAGCCTTCCGACCGCGGGACGCGACTTCACGGACTTCGCGCTCCTGACGCCGACGGTCCAGTCGGACCCGGTGCGCGGCTTCGTGACCATGAGCGGTCAGCGTGGCATCTACACGGGCTTGAATCTCGACGGCACCTCGGCCACCAGCGCCTTCTTCGGCTACGGCCGCGGCGGTGAGGCGACCGAGAACAACGGTCTCGTGGTCGCCCAGGACTCGGTCAAGGAGTTTCAGGTCGTGACCTCGGCCTTCGCGCCCGAGTACGGCGCCAACGGCGGCGGCTACATCAACGTGGTCACCAAGTCCGGCACGAATCAACACAAGGGCTCGCTCTTCTACCTCTTCCAGGACGACGGCATGTCCGAGGACTTCGAGCGCTCGCCGCTCGACAAGTTCGAGGGCGACACCGATCCGGTACCGCCGACGGCCTTCGACCGCACCAACACCAGCTTCTCGATCGGCGGTCCCATTGCCAGAGACAGGACCCACTACTTCTTCACCGGCGATCAGGCCAACCGCGAGAGCCCGACGATTCGACGGATCCGCAACCCGCTGGCCTACGACACGATCATCGCGCTCGACGCGACGATCCCCGGCATCGCGACGCTGGTGGACGGCTACACCCGCAACGCCGACGGCACGGCTACGGGCAACTTCACCCGGGACGTCGACAACCTCATCATCCTCGGCAAGATCGACCATCAGATCTCGGACTCGAACACCCTGACGGCTCGCGTCAACTGGACCGACTACGAGAGGCTGTCGAGCTTCCAGGACGAGGAGTCCGAAAAGCTCGAGGAGACCACCTCCTGGGTGCTCTCCGACGTCGCCGTCATCGGATCGAACAAGGTCAACGAAGTGCGCTTACAGCTCTCGACCGACAATCTCGACCGTAAGTCGCAGCGCGTCGGCAGCCCGTTCGAGGCGCAGATTCGCGTCCGCCGGGATCCCGGCGGCAGCTTCAGCCTGGGCAAGTTCGACTTCCTGCCGATCTTCGTCGAGGAAGAGAAGCTCCAGTTCCAGGACAACTTCTCGTATCTGTTCGGCAACCACGACCTCAAGTTCGGCGTCGACTACCAGGAGGACAACCTGGCCCAGCTCTTCGCCGGCTCGCGCGACGGCCGCTACGACTTCAACACGCTGGACGATCTTGTGGCCAACGACTCGTCGGGCGTTCGCATCTACTTTGGCGACGTCACGTTCCCGAACTACGACGAGACCCAGACTCTCATTGGCGCCTACGCCCAGGACACCTTCAAGCCGAACGCGAACCTGACCGTCAACTACGGTCTGCGCTGGGGCGCGACCATGAACCCGGACAACCTCCAGCACCTGCTGCCGGAGGCCCGGGACATTCCGGATGACACCGACAACTTCGAGCCCCGGCTGGGCTTCACCTATGCGCTGGGCGGCGACGCCAACGCGATCATCCGCGGCGGCTTCGGCATCTTCCACGGTCGCACTCCGAGCCTGCTGTTCGCCAGCCAGGTCCAGGAGAACGGCCTCTTCCCGAACTTCGGCCGCGTCTTCGTGCGCGAAGGTCAGGCCGGTTTCGTGCCGCTCGGCCAGCCGATCGACAACGAGAACCCGCCGCTCGACACCATCCCGTCGGTCGGCTTCGTGGATCCCTCGTTCGAGGACGCCGAGTTCACCCGCTTCAACTTCGGCTACGAGCGCGAGTTGGGAAGCACCGGCTGGGTCGGTGGCGCGGACCTGGTCTACGCCGAGGGCGACAGCCTGCAGTCCAACGTCGACATCAACCGGTCCCTGTCCTTCGACGAGTTCGGCCGGCCCCAGTACTCATCCACTCGGCCGAATCCGAACTTCGACGAGCAGTTGACCCGTCAGTCGATCGGCCGATCGGAGTACCAGGCGTTGACCTTGAAGGTCAACAAGCGCTTCAACGGCCGCTACCAGTTGCAGGCGCACTACACCTACGGCGAGGACAAGGACAACGACTCGAACGAGCGCTCCGCCACGGGCGTCTCGCTCTCGACCGGCGGTGACGATCGCTCGCTCTGGAACCCCGACTACGACTGGGGTAACGCCGAGCGCGACGTCAAGAACCGCATCGTGGTCTCGGGTCTCGTGCAACTGCCCGCGAACTTCCGCATTTCGGGCATCGTCGAGTCCCGATCGGGAAGGCCATATGACCCGACCGATTCGAGCTTCGATTTCCCGGCCTGCGGTTTTACCAGACTCGGCTTCGACTGCCCGAACGCCCGCCCGGTCGTCAACGGTCAGGTTCTCGCGCGCAACTCGTTCCGGAACGACTCGATCGAGAACATCGACGTTCGGGTCTCGAAGTTCTTCGAGTTCGGTACCGACAAGTCGGTCGACGTCTTCTTCGAGGTTTTCAACCTCCTGGACGACCAGACCTTCGGCGTCTGCTTCGGCTTCACCTGCGACGATCAGCGTGACCCGACCGAGCCCGACTTCGGCCTGGCTTCCTCTCGGATCACCAACCCGAGGGTCTACCAGCTCGGCGCGCGCTTCAACTTCTAACCTCGTACCCGCGGACGCCCTTCGGGCGTCCCGACGCTTTTTCGAGGGCCTCGCTTCGGCGAGGCTCTCTTGTCGAGAGCGCGGCCCTGACGGGCCGCGCATCCTCGACCAGTTAGAACCAAGGCAAGGGAACCCCTGCGTGGCCCCCTCCATGTCGTCATCCTAAGCGCGGCGAAGGATCCCGGTGAGACGATCCGCTGCCTATGCGCAGGCCTGTCACGCGGGCCACCCGTTGGGCAGGAAAGCCCGACGAACGTCGTACACGGAGGTACGACGCTACTCCACTTGAGATGCCGCTTCAAGCGCCATGGCGTAGGCCTTGCGCAGCTCCTCGTGGTCGATTCCGAGTGCGATCGCGCGCTCGAAGTGGGTCACCGCTTCGGCCGGTCGCCCCTGCCGGTAGGCCATGACCGCGGCGATCTCGTGGGCCTCGGCCAACTCGGGGTCCATCGCCAGGGCCCGGTCCAGCGCGGCGTCGGCCTCCGCGAATCTTCCCAGGTGATACGAGAATAGGCCTTCGAGGTAGTGGTGCTCGGTCATCGAAGGATCCGCTGTGCGGGCCGCGACCACGGCTTCGTGCGCGCCCGCGACGTCACCTTTCGAGAACAGGACCTTCCCCTTGATCGCGAGGGTCCGCGCATGTCCCGGGGCCTCCGCCAGAACCTCGTCGACAGCAGCCAGCGCCTCGTCCAGCCGGTTGTCCTGAAGGTGTTCGAGCGCGGAGTTGAGCCGCTGCCCGAGTCGCTTGGCGCGGCTTTCCGCCGCGTTGCGCTCGGCAGTCAGGATGCGAAAGCGCTCCAGCGAGACCGCCGCCTCGTCGCGCCGGCCGGCCTGCTGGAGAGCCAGCCCGAGCCGGTAGTGGGTCTGGGGGTCGGAAGCGGACAGCTCGACTGCGTCTTGGAGCTGGACGATCGCGTCGTCGATCCGACCGTCGTCAAGAAGGAGCTCGGCGAGCTGAACCCGACCTGGCGCGCCACCCTCGCCATGCTCTATGGCTTTCTGGAGACCGGCGATCGCCGCGGGGCGCTGTTCGGGGTCCAGGGCCAGGGCGAGACCCAGGACGAGCTCGAGGCGGACCGAATCCGGGAACCGGGCGACACCATCGCGGGCGACCGAGGCCGCGTCCTCGGCCTTGCGCTGGGACAGAAGAGCGAGGCCGAGCTGATCCCAGAGCTCGGGCTTGGGTCGGGCGCTCTCGATTCCGGCACGGAGCAGCTCTTCGGCCTCCGGGTAGCGGGCGCTGCTCCGGAGCAAGAGGGCGGCGAAGAGATAGCCGTCGGGTTCCGCGGGATCCAGCCCTCGCGCGCGCTCGAGTGCGGCCAGAGCGGGAAGCGTGGAGCCGAGTCGAGCCAGCACGCGGCCGTGGGTGAGCTGGGCGGTGGCATTCTCGGGATCCAGGGCCGCGGCGCGGCCGAGAAGCTCGGCGGCCCGGACCAGATCTCCCGAGGCTTCCGCCGCCAGCCCCCCGCCGTACCAGCCGGCACCGTTCTCGGGATGGCTCTTTCGCAAATCGCCGAAAAGCGAAGTGGCGGTGGAAATCTCGCCCGCCTCGAGCGCCTCGGTGGCGCGGCCCAGGAGGTCTTGCGCGGTTGGCTGGGCGGGGGCGTCGTCCGGCTCGGCGGTCAGACCCGACACCGCAGTGGGTGTCAGAACCGAGAGCAGAGCAAGGAGCAGGATCGAGCGCGGCACGGCAAGCGATCGTAGCAAGGGGCGCTCCGAGGATGTCGGGTGCCGACTGCCGCAGATCGACACCTGCCGGCGTCATAGACTGGTTTCCATGCGCGGCCTGTGGCTCGAGAACGGCACTCTCACGGTCCGCGACGACCTCTCAGTTCCCGAGCCCCCGGTCGGAGAGGCCCTGGTCAAAGTTCTCCGGGCCGGCCTCTGCAACACCGATCTCGAGCTCTTGCGCGGCTACTACCCGTACGCCGGCGTTCCGGGTCACGAGTTCGTAGGCGAGGTGGTCTCGGGCGCGCCGGAGTTCGAAGGCCAACGAGTTGTGGGTGAGATCAACGCCATTTGTGGCAGTTGCGACGCCTGCCGGAACGATCGATCGACCCACTGCCCGGACCGAACGGTGCTCGGGATCGTAGGCCGGGACGGTGCCCTCGCCGAGTACCTGTCGCTTCCGGTCGACAATCTCCACCCGGTGCCGGACGAGCTCTCGACCGATGTCGCCGTCTTCACCGAGCCCCTGGCGGCGGCTCTCGAGATCCAGGAGCAGGTGACGATCACGCCGGAGGATCGTGTCCTGGTCGCCGGGGTGGGCAAGCTCGGTTCCTTGATCGCGCAGACTCTGGCCCTCACCGGCTGCGAGTTGGTGGCCGTCAATCGGAGGCCGAAAACGCGGGACCTCCTCGCACAACGGGACA
>JBHHWO010000077.1:0-22091 GCA_046756565.1 Thermoanaerobaculia bacterium
GGGAGTCTGGGCAGTCCGGTGGTCGAAGTATCACTCGTTGAGCACCAGGCCTCCTCTCAGGAGGAGGAAGTTGAGCCGTGTGGCGAGGGTTCGCAGCGCCTCGGTGGCTTCATCCGAGTCGACGTCTAGCGCAGCGCGGGCGTCCTCAAGAGTCTCGAGCGGTTCCTCCATCGCGCGGAGCAGGTGGCCGTGCCCGCTCTCGGCAATTGCCAGCAGGATCGGCTCGACCTCGTCGAGCTCCCGCTCGGTCTCTTTGGACCTGCCGAGCTCGTAGTGCCGGTAGGCGTTGTAGGCGCGCTCTCGCGCGTCGAGCACGGGCAGATAGTAGGTTAGGAGGTGGTCGAGGCCGTCTTCGGCCTCGGCGAGCTCGGCGGCGGCCTTCTCCGGATTCACCGGTAGGTCCGCCTGAGCGAGGCGAACACGGGAGGCGATCTCCTCGGTCTCGGTCTTGAGGAAGGCGGTGGAAGTCTGCTCGAGTACGGGCGTCCAACCTTCCGGCTCGCGGTTGCAGCCGGCGAGGGCGAGCACCAGGAGACTCGCACCCGCTATCGCTGATCGTCCAGTGCAAACAGTCATTTGTGGCTCCTCTCTTGGCTCAGCCGGGTCCTTTATAACTCTACCTGCAGGCCCAGTTCTACAACCTGGCCTGGCGAGACACCGAAGTGAAGCGTAGGCCGCTGCGCGTTCCGAGAGATCAGGGCGAAGAGGTGCTTTCTCCACCGCGCCAAGCCGGGCTTCTCGCTGACGATTAGCGTCTCCCGCCCCAGATAGACGGTCGTCTGGCGCGTCCCGTTGAGGACGCCCTTGGCCTTCAACTGCTCGAGCACGGCCGTCAACTTGGGATTCTCCATATAGCCCCAATGGGCGACAGCGCGGAGGAACCTCGGCTGAAACTCGTGAATTTCGAGGCGCTCCGCCACCGGGACGCGCGGCACCTCGTCGGTCTGCATCGTCAGCAGTACGACTTGCTCGTGAATCACGCGGTTGTGCTTGATGTTGTGGAGGAGTGCTCGTGGGATGCCCCTCGGATTGGAGTCCATGAAGACTGCGGTGCCGGGAACGCGTGGCAGCGATTCGTTCGCAAGGCTTTCGAGGAACGCCTCCTCTGACCCCCGAGCCGTTTCCAGCCGTTGTGCCAGAAGCGCCCGTCCTCGTTTCCAGGTCGTCATGAGGATGTACACGACGGCGGCAACCACCAGCGGGAACCAGCCTCCCTGAGGGACCTTGACGAGGTTGGCGCCCAAAAAGCTCAAGTCCATAACCAGAAAGAGCCCAGTCAGCCCGGCGGCACGCGCCATGCTCCATCCCCAGAGCTTTCGCGTGAGCACGAAGGCAAGAAGTGTCGTCACGACCATCGTGGTGGTCACCGCGACTCCGTACGCGCCGGCCAGGTTGCTCGAGGAACGAAATCCGAGAACCAGTCCCACGGAAGCGACGAGAAGAACCCAGTTCACGAAGGGGACATAGACCTGGCCGATCTCGTGGGGTGAGGAATGCCTGACTTCGAGCCGGGGGAGGAAGCCGAGCTGCAGTGCCTGGCGGCTCAGAGAGAACGCTCCCGAGATCACCGCCTGAGACGCTATGACGGTGGCGGCGGTCGCCAGCACGAGGAGCGGGAAGAGCGCCCAGCCGGGCGCGAGGCGGTAGAAGGGGTTCTGGATCGCGTCGGGGCTTCTCAGGAGCAGCGCACCCTGGCCGAGGTAGTTCAAGGTGAGGGCCGGGAAGACCGCCCGGAACCAGGCCAGCCGGATGGGGGCGAGGCCGAAGTGGCCCATGTCGGCATAGAGAGCCTCGCCGCCAGTGACGACCAGAAAAACGGCTCCGAGGACCAGGAAGCCGGCCAGACCGTTGGCCGAAAAGAACCGGGCCGCGTGGGTCGGGCTCAAGGCTTCGAGCACGTGCGGCGTCTGGACCACGCTGAGGAGGCCCAGGACCGCGACCGTGAGAAACCAGACGAGCGTGACCGGACCGAACATCGCGCCAACGGCGCCCGTGCCCTTGCGCTGCAGCAGGAAGAGACCGATCAGAATGGCGACCGCGATCGGCACCACCAGGTGGCTGAAGGCGGGGGTCGCGACCTCGAGGCCTTCGATGGCGCTCAGCACCGAGATCGCGGGCGTGATCATGCCGTCGCCGTAGAGCAGGGCCGCTCCGAAGAGGCCCATGACCACGAGAGCAGCCCGCTGGCGCGAGGGGTTCGGAATCCGGGGCGCCACCAAGGTCAGCAGCGCCAGGATGCCGCCTTCTCCTCGGTTGTCGGCCCGCATCACATAGAGGAGGTACTTGATCGATACGACCAGGATCAGTGACCAAACGATGAGCGAGAGGATCCCGAGGACGTTGGCCTCGGTCAACGCCAAGGGCCGTGCCCCGGCGAAGCACTCGCGAAAGGCGTACAGCGGACTCGTGCCGATGTCGCCGTAGACCACTCCCAGTGCGGCAAGAGCCTGCGCCCAGCGGCGCGGGTCGGTCTTTCCAGCCGGTGCCGGCAAAACCTCGGGACGCAAGATTCCGCGTGGCGTCTTTAGGTCGGCAGGCCCGGATTGGGGATCCTTTCGGGGCTCCGCCGTCGCGAGCTTCTCTAGCTCATCGGTCAAGCGCTCTGCGCCTGCGGTGACGCTTCCAGCCATTGGCGTGCCTCGAGGAGCTGTCCGCGGTCGAAGTACCGGACTTCCGCCCCGGTGAATGGGTGGCAGAAAGCCGTCATCGCGTTCTCCCAGGACTTGCCATCCACAACCAACGCGACGCGATCGATGTCGTCGAAGTGAGAGAGATCGAAACTGATGCTGTGCGACATCGGTTCGAACGACCAGCCGTGGAAGTTGCTCATCTCGAACAGCACCCTGATCTTTCCGTGGTCCTGGATCATTCTCTTCGTACGCGGAACCAGCTGCTCGTAGTCCCGGTGCGTCAGCTGCCCTTTCGCGCGAACCTCGAGGACGTTGCGCCCGGATTGCTCATGGATTTGTATGCTCATGATCTACCTCGTTTTCCTCGTATCGGTTCAGAGCGCTTGGACTCGTTCGCCCGCAAGCCGAGTGTTCGCCAAAGAGCGGATGCCGTCGGGCTGGCCAGGAGTCTCGCCCGGGAGCTCTGGTGCCCAAGAGCTTGGAGTAGTTCGCTGACCAGCCGCAGGTACAAGCTGCTGGCGGCTACGGGTACTACGGTAAACACGATGATGTGGGTGCGTTGGCCCAGGGCGGCATCGAAAAGGACGCCCTCGCTGCTGAGGCCGAGGCTGAACACCATACCCCCACCCTCGATTCCTCGGACATGGGGAAATGCCAGGCCGCCCTCGAGCGCGGTGGAAGCGATCCGCTCACGATCCTCGGCGAGAGTCAGCACTCGCGAAGCATCTTCGACTACGCCTTCTGCAGCCATCGGCTCGATCATTTCGCGGAGTGCGCTCTGGCGCGATGCCGATGAAAGCCGCGGAAGCATCAGCGATGGTGACGAAAAGCGGCTCGCTCCCAGTTGTAGGGGCATCGGAGAGGACCTCCCACGATGCTGCTCGGGGAGATAGTCAGGTCGATAGAGAATGCGCCGACAGTTTCGACACTGTTGAAGCTCCACCCTGGCTCGCACGGCTTCGGCCTGTGAGGTCGGCAGAGCAACTCCGCAGGCTGAGCAGGCTCCGTGATGAAGCGGCGCCACCGCGGCAAGGTCGCGCGCTCTGAGTTGGCGGAACAGCCTGGAATAGGACTGCGGCAAGCGAGAGTAGAGCTTCCGGATCTGTGTAGCCACTGTTTTGGCGCCGGCACCGTCCTTTACAGCGCTTTGTTCCGAGAGCACGAACTCGAGCTCCTGTAGTCGGACCAGGTCGAGCAGTGTTTCTTTCACCGAGAAGTTGCCGTGGGTTCTGGTAGTCACGCGCTCTGCACCCGCGGTGATGCTTCCAGCCACTGCCGCGCCTCCTCGATCTGACTGCCGGCGAAGAACCGGCTTTCCGCCCCGGTGAACGGGCGGTAGAAACCGGCCATCCACTTTTCCCAGGTGTTCTCGCCAACCAGCGCGACACGCTCGATCTCGCTGAAGTGGTCGAGCTCGAATCTGATGTCGTCCCACATGGCCTCGATCGACCACGCATCGAAGCCGCTCGTCTGGAGCAAGACCCGGATCTTCCCGTGGTCCTCGATCAACCTTTTTGTGCGCAGCACCAGGCGCAGGTAATCGCGATGGGTCAGCCGCCCGTTCGTGTGGATCTCGAGGAGGTTGCTCCCAGCCTTCTCCTGGATCTCGATGCTCATGTCTCGCCTCCATCCAAGTCGCGAGAGGTGTCGCACAGAACCCTCTCTCTCAGGAATACCTTGACCTCCGGAGGACCGCTGATCCGGACCCAGAACTGCTCCTCCTCCCGGTCGATCGTGATCGCTACCCGAGAGAACCGCTGCGAGATCCCCTCGCGGACCAGCAGCTCCATAAGCGACGCCAGCTGATCGGCGCGGTCTACGAACTGGATGGTGTAGCCGTCCGGGAGCTCGAAGGCGCGGTCGATCGGTTTCGGTGCGCTGCCGGTCTCGGGGACCGCCCGCGATGCGATGCCGGCGGAGCCGTGCGCGCCTCCCGAGACCGACCACGGAAGCGGCGACGCCTCGCTCGCGGGGAGCGTTCGTTGTCCGCTCATGACCCGAGTACCTCGCGCACCCGGGCCAGGAGCTCGTCGATCTCGAAGGGCTTGTCGAGAAGCAGAACTCCGATCTCCTCGGCCTGACGGTGGTTCTCCTCGTCCCCAAAGGCGGTGATCAGAATAGTCGGAGGCAAACGATCCACGTTGCGCAGTCCCTTGATGACATCGAGGCCGCTGTAGCCGGGCATCCGGATGTCTGAGATCACCAGGTCCACAGGCCGCGAGTCGGTGTGCAGGAGGTGCCTTGCGAGACGATTGCACAGGTCGGCGCCGTCGGGAGCGGCATCCACATCGTAGCCGGCATCGAGCAGCGCCCATGCGAGAAGCTCGCGCATGTCTGTGTCGTCCTCGGCCAGTAGGATGCGCCTTCTCTCGGTCGACGGCGAGAGCTGCAGGGCGACTCGCTGGGCTCCTCTTCGTTCCGAGGCTTGCGGGGAACGCCGACCAGCGCCGGTGGGCCTGGCTCCTTTTCTTGACCGGGCTGTGGGACTTGTCATCGCTTTCCTCCTAGTCTGGATCGGTGGCTTGGACCTGCTGACCCGGTGCCCGCCGCGTTGCCCAACCGCGCCCGGCTCGCTTGGCGTGGACCCACAAGAACTCCTCTTCCGGGTCGACGGCAAATGCGGTGCGAGAAAGCCTGAGGAAGGCGCCGCGGTGGAGCAGAAAGCCGAGCAGGGCCGCGACTTCCTCCAGGGGGAATTCGCTCGGCAGCTCGAATGTCTCGTGGATAGACCTTTCGAGCTCCTCAGCGGTGTGGCGGTCACCCGTTGTCCGCAAGGCGGCGGGGAGAGTCGCGGCCACTCGCGCGTCCGAGAGGATGGAAACCGGCGATTGTGTGATGTGAACGTTTTTCGACCTGCGGTGTTCCATCTCCTCCCCGCGAGGTCGAGATGGGGTAGAGGTTGTTGTCGGCGCAGCGGATTCGGGCTCTCGAGTGCTGGTGCTCATGTCCATGCCTCCTCGGTTGCGTTCTCGAAGAAGCGAAAGTGCAGCTTCAGTGCCAGTGGAGAAAGCCAGTATTTGCAGCCCTATCGGCGGGCGCTTGTGGTACGCCTTGGGTCAGATCGCCCCCGTGAGGCACAATGCCCCAAGAGATGCATCGCTTGCGAACACGGGGGGCCACGGATTGAAACTGGCAGGCAAGCTCCTGCTGGCCTTTCTCGCCGGCGCGGTGATTCTGCTGATCATCGATGGCGTCTTCGCCGCCCGGCGCGAGCGACAGCTGCTCGAACAGGATGCGGAGGCGGACGCCCGTCTCCTCGGTGGAGCGCTGCATACGGTTGTCGCGGACACTTGGCGGCTCCATGGAGAAGAAGAGACCCTCCGGCTGATCGAGGACGTCGACCGGCAGCGTCCGCACTTCGCCATCCGCTGGGTCTGGCTCGAAGAGAACCCGAGCACGGATTCGCTGCCGTTGACGGCTCGGGACCTGGATCAGCTCCACGAAGGTCGAGAAGTGGTGGTCCGCCGCCGGGCAGATTCCGAGAAGTTCCTCGTGACGTACTTTCCGCTGCGTCCGAACGGGATCCGGTTGGGGGCTCTTGAGCTGGCCGAAAGTCTTGCGCCGATCGAGGGCGCAACGCGTTCGACCCTGCTCCGAATCGGCCTTCTCACTCTGGGGCTCTCCTTGTTGGCCGTGGTCCTTGCGGTCCCCTATGGAATGCGGGTTGTGGGGCGTCCGCTCAAGAGCCTCGTCGAGAAGACGCGGCGCATCGGCCGTGAGGACTTCTCCGAGCCGCTCCAGCTCGTAGGCCACGACGAGCTCACCGAGCTGGCGAAATCCCTCAACGCGATGTGCGATCAGCTGACCGTGTCGCGGGACCGCTTGCTAGAAGAGACGGAGGCTCGGATCGCTGCTCTCGAGCAGCTACGCCACGAGGACCGGCTGCGAACGGTCGGCCGGCTGGCCTCGGGCGTCGCACACGAGCTCGGCACGCCGTTGAACGTGGTCCAGGGCCGCGCCGGCCTGATCGCCCAGCGCCGCCTTAGCGACGACGAGACGGCCAAGGCGGCAGAGACGATCAAGGCGCAAGCGGAGAGCATGACCGGGATCGTTCGCCAGCTGCTGGACTTCGCCAGGAGACGGACTCCCAAGAAGACCGACTGCCGCCCCGACGAGATCGTTCGTGAGGTAGTCGATCTCCTCCGGCCGATGGCGCGCAGGAAAGGAGCGACGCTACGGGTTAGCGGTCGAACGGATGTTGGCCAGGTCCGGGCCGATCCCACCCAGATCCGGCAGGTGCTGACAAACCTGGTCATGAACGGCCTGCAGGCCGTCGAGAGCAAGGGAACCGTCGAGATCGCGTTGGGCCGCCGAGCGGCGGAGCCGCCCGAGGGCATGAGCGCCGAACCTGGGGAATACCTCTGCCTTTCGGTTCAGGATGATGGTGCAGGAATCGCCGAGGATGATCTGCCGCATCTCTTCGAGCCCTTCTACACGACCAAAGACTTGGGGGAGGGAACGGGTCTCGGACTCGCGATCGTGCACGGTATCGTTCGTGAGCATGGCGGATGGATCGACGTGAGCAGCACTCCGGGAAAAGGAAGCCTCTTAGCGGTGTTCCTGCCGGTCAAGGAGGATGGATGACGAGCCGGGTCGTGGTTGTCGACGACGAGCCGTCGATGTCCCAGCTGATCGAGGACGATCTGGGTCGGCGAGGAATCGAGGTACTCGCGTTCTTCGATCCGAAGGAGGCCTTAGGAGCGCTGGATGAAGAAGAAGTGGGTGCTGTTCTCACCGACTTCCGAATGCCGGAGATGGACGGAACGGAGCTTTGCCGGCGGGTGGCGGAGAAGAACCCGGCGATTCCGGTCATCGTCATGACCGCCTTCGGCAGCTTGGAGACGGCTGTCGAGGCCATTCGGGCCGGTGCCTTCGACTTCGTCACCAAACCGATCGAGATGGATCTGCTCGCGATCGCGGTCGAGCGGGCCCTGAGGCATCGCGCGCTCGAAGACCGAGTCAAGGTTTTGAGTGAAGAGGTCGAGCGGTCGCAGCGGCTCGGCGACCTGCTGGGCGAGAGCGAGTCGATGCGACGCCTCTTCGATCAGATCCAGCGCTTGGCCGACTCCGAGGCGACGATCCTCATCAGCGGAGACAGCGGAACAGGGAAGGAGCTGGTCGCCCGGGCGCTCCATCGAGGGAGTCGCCGCCGGCGAGGGCCGCTGGTCTCGGTCAACTGCGCGGCGCTGCCGGAGAACCTCCTCGAAAGCGAGCTCTTCGGCCATGCGCGCGGGGCCTTCACCGGCGCCCAGACGGCTCGCGAGGGGCTCTTCGCCAAGGCCGACCGGGGCACGCTGTACCTCGACGAAGTCGGCGAGCTGCCCCTGTCGCTCCAGCCGAAGCTTCTACGAGCTCTCGAGGAGGGCAGGGTGCGCCCGGTGGGGAGCGATCAGGAAGTTCCTTTCGACGCGCGGCTCGTCGCCGCGACCAACCGGGACCTGGAGCAACTGGTCGAGGAGGACCGCTTCCGGCAGGACCTCTTCTATCGGATCAACGTCATCGAGATCCAGGTGCCACCCCTGTGCGCGCGCGGCAACGACGTCCTGCTCCTGGCGCAGCACTTCGTGTCGGAGTTCGCCGAGAAGAGCGGCAAGGAGCCGACTGGTCTCTCCGAGGCCGTTGCCAAGCGTCTGCTGGCCTACGACTGGCCGGGCAACGTCCGCGAGCTCAAGAACGCCATGGAGCGGGCGGTAGCGCTGACCCGCCTCGATCGGATCGCGGTCGACGACCTGCCGCAGAAGATCCGCCGACACGAGCCCACGGGCCTTGTGGTGGCCGGGAGCGAGCCGGCCGACCTCGAGCCTCTCGAGACCGTCGAGAGGCGCTACATCCTGCACACCCTGAAGGTGCTCGGGGGCAACAAGACGATGGCGGCACGAGCGCTCGGCTGCGACCGGAAGACGCTCTACCGCAAGCTCAAGAGCTACGGGATCGAAGAAGAATAGCGGGACCGACGGAGGGCGCGCGGAGAAGTGCCCGTGGGGCGTTTTGCCTCGATCCAGCGAGGCGCGTGAAGACCGACGCGGAGCAATCTTGGCTCGTTACCCAGGCGCGGCGTCGGCCTGGTTGCGAGAGCGCCGCCGGCATGTACCTTGCCTTGTGATCGGCGTATGGGTTGTCGAGACGTTTCAGAATCTGCCCGACTGGATCGGGCGCGATGCCGAGCATGAGCGAGGTGCCAGTAGCCGACTCGGGCAAGCCGCGCCGCCGTCAGCTTCTCGCTCTGATCGCGGTAGTGCCGGTGATCGGTGTCAAGGTCAGGTCCGCGAAGGATCTGAGCTCCTAGTGCCACCCAGTAGTTGATGGCCGCTAAGCGAAAGGCCAAAACGGTGACCGGCGGGACCCACAAGGACAGACTCCTGGTTGACCGTATCCTGTCCGGAGACCGGGCCAGCTTCGACGCCTTTTTTGAAGGCATTGCGCCCCGGCTCTATCGGTTCGTCGCCGCTCGCCTGAGTGGAGATCACGAGGAGACGCTCGACGTCGTCCAATCGACGATCTGTATCGCGGTGGAAGAGCTCGAGAACTACCGAGGAGACGCGGCCCTGTTCACGTGGATTTGCGGAATCTGCCGCCATCAGATCTTTGCACGCTACCGGAGGAAGAAGGTGACACCGATTCAAGTTGAGCTTGTAGAAGATTCTCTCGAGATTCGAGGTGTCTTGGAATCATTGAGCGCGGGTCTGGACGATCCAGAGCTGGAGCTGGAGAGAAGAGAGGTGGCTTCCTGGGTGCACCGCGCCTTGGACTACTTGCCCGCTCACTACAGCAGCGCACTCGAGTGGAAGTACAGCGAGGGGCTTTCCGTTCGGGAGATCGCCACGCGGCTTGGCGTGGGACCGAAGGCGGCGGAGTCGGTGCTGAGCCGCGCACGAGCTGCCTTTCGGGAAGCGTTCCAGAATCTCGCGAAAGGCACCCTGCCGCCCGAGGGATCGATCGTCTAGGTCGGTAGGATTGAAGAAGATGACCAGCCAGCGGAAGAAGCGTCCAACCAGTGAGGACTCGTTCGGCCCGAATGGGATGGAAAGACTGATCCGTCTGACCGGGCCACGGCCCGGCAGTGCTCACTATGGGCTCGACAAGGTGAGGCAGGAAGCTGTCTCGCGGTGGGAGGGCGTGGTAGCTCGCCGCCGTCGCCGGAAGACTCGCGCTCGTATCACCACCAGCTTGGCTGTCGCCGCCGTTGTGGCTGTCGTCGCCGTGGGTCTACGCTGGTTCGTGCCTCCGATTCCGGATGAGCCGGTAGGAGCTGTCGAGCTGGTGGCCCATGAGCTTCAGAGTCGTGCTCCGGGCGGTTCCAGATCGCTCGCGGCAGGGGATCCGTTCGTAGCGAACATGCTGCTGGACACTGGACCGGCGGGCCTGGCCGCCCTGCGGCTGGCGAACGGAATCGGAGTCCGGCTCGACCGAGACACCAGAGTGCGGTTTCGTTCGCCGACCCGCGTCATTCTCGAGCAAGGCGCGGTTTTCGTGGATACCAGTGGGTCCGGTCAAGGGGATTTTCTGGAGGTCGAAACCAGGTTCGGCATCGCAAGGGACGTCGGAACCACCTTTCAGGTCATTCAGCTCCCGGATGGTCCGGTTCGAGTCCTCGTGCGCGAGGGCCGGGTCGAAGTCAATCGCGGAGCAGAGCGGCACGAAGCGCGCGCCGGCACGCAGTTGTTGCTGCTCGCCGATGGGAGTGTCACGACCTCGACGGCTCCCGGCTTCGGGCCCGAATGGAGTTGGACTCTTGAAAGCTCGCCGCCGTTTCCACTCGACGGAGCGACCCTGGGCGCCTTCCTCGATTGGCTGGGGGGCGAGACCGGTTGGCAGATTCGCTACGAAGATGTAGATCGCGATGCTCGGGAGACCGTCCTGCACGGGTCTTTGGAGGGCGTTCCGGTCGAGCAAACCCCCGAGCTGGTGCTTCCAGGCAGCGGGCTCGCACATCGGCTCGAGGGTAATACCCTGGTTCTGATGTCTGAACAGAACGGTTAGAACCGCCAACTGATGCGCGCGATCGCCACCCGACCGATCCATCTCTTCGGGATGAGTGCCGGAGGCGACTTCGACCCGGGTTCGGGCGCTGTCAGAATGGCGAAGCCTCTGAGGTTGGTACGGTTCGCCAGGTTGAACACATCGATCGTAAGCGAGACTGGATGGCCGTTCGTCCTCCAGGAGCGCGCGACCCTGGTGTCGAAGCGCAGATAGCTGTCGAATCGCCCCGAGTAGAGGGACCCGAGGTCCGGGACATATCGGCGAGGCGGTGCGTCTTCGATTTCTAATGTGAGAGGTGTCGTGGGCCATCCGGTATGGTACCGGCCGGTGAGTCCCAGACTCCATGCCGGGCCGACAAGGTAGGTCACGCTCGCGAGTGCCGCATGGGGTTGATCGATGCTCCTCTTGACCCAGGCACCATCGAGGCTGTCCTCGATCGAAGAGTAGGCGTAGCTTGCCCACCAGTTGAGTCGGTCCTTGTCACGTCGTAGAAAAAGCTCCAAGCCGCGACTGCGGGATTGCTCCGGGGCGATTCTCACTCGATCCGGCTGAACCTCCGGGAAACGGCTCACCGGATCGATGACGTTCTCGAAGCGTGGGCGAGGGTTGGCGATACTGCGGTCATAACCTTCCAGGCGCAGGTGCAGCCCCTTGGGGAGAATGTGTTCGTAGGCCACAACCGCTTGGGTGGATCGTTCGTCCGGTGAGAAAGTGGTGATGCCGTCCTCGACTTGCAGTTCGTAGGCGCGTTGTGACTGGACAAACCGGCCCCAGGCCAAGCGGAGCACTCGTGCTCCGGTGATCGCCCAGGCGAGGTTTAATCGGGGGCTCGTGTGGCTTTCTTCGGCCAGCTCATTCTCGTCGAACCGCATGCCAACCTCGAGCGTGAGCTGCTCCCAGGGTCTCCAGCGGCTGCTCAAGAACAGTGCGAACTGACGGCCTGAGAACTGATTCGAGACGATCCGTGAATCGATTTGACCGTCTTCGAATGGAGCCGTTGATTCCCCGACGTAGTCGTAGCGAGAATCAAGATCTCTCCACATCCCGCCCCATTGCAGCCGGAGGCCGGGCCCGCGTCGCCAGGTCCCGGTGTGCTGAATCCCGCGTATGTCCAGGACGCGACGATCGGCGACATCGAAACTCAGAAACGGGGCGACGGCCGTGCCCTTGCGATTCTGATGCAGCCTGCCGGAGAACACCTGGGACTCGAGCAGCGTGCCATCTCCGATTTCTGCGACATGCCTCAGCCACCGGTAGGAGCTGGAATATGCCGTTCTCGTGTTTTCCGATTGTCGGGGAGATTCTTGCTTGAGAGCCAGCTCGTCGCTGGCATCGAGCCACCGAAAGGAAAGGGAGTGGCGCGGCGCGATTTCCAGTCCTACCTTTGCGAACCCATCCCAGAACCTGGGTCTCTCATCCAGTTTTGCGAGCGTGCTGACCTCCTCCAGAGTCCCCCAGCGGCCGGCCAGCAGCCACTGGCCGCGACCGTCGAGGAAGCGGTTCGCCGTCCCGCCCTCGAGGTCCAACAGTCCGATCTTGAGATAGCCGCCGACACCGGGCGTGGCGTCGACGCTGGTCATCTCGAGGACTCCGCTCATTCGATCGCCGTAGGCCGCGGGGAAGCCTCCCGACCTCAGTTCCAGCCGTTCGACCGACTCGGACGGCACCACGCTGAGCGCGCTCTCGAAGTCCCTCAGATGGTAGGGCTCGAACAACTCGAGGCCGTCGAGTAGTACGAGCACTTCGTCGGCGCGGCCACCCCGCAAGTTGAACTCCGCCGAGAAGTCGTTGCTTGCCGCTCCCGGGAGAAGAGAGACGGATCGAACCACGTCCTCGCCGGCAACGGGCAGACGCCGGACCACGTCGGCGTCCAGCCGGAGTGGAACGGCCGGTTCCCCGCGAGAGACCGAGATGAGGCTCGGCGTAATGACGATCTCCTCGAATGCGACGATCGGCAGGTCGAGGGTCACCTCTGCCGTGCCGCCTTCCACCACCGCCACTCCGTTCACGCGATCGGATCGGAAGCCGGCCAGGGACGCTTCCAGATCATAGAAGCCCGGCGGCAAGTCCTGGAATTCGAAGCTACCGTCTTCTCGAGAGACGGTCCTCTCGTCGGCTCCGACGATCCGGATGCGGGCTCCCGCGACCGGAGCCGCTGAGGTGCCGTGCCTGACGAGGCCCCGGATACGTGACCGGGCCCCGGGTGTTGTACGGATGATGATGAAGTAGCCGCCGGGACCTGGGCGAAGGGTCAGCCCGTGTGGAGCGAGCAGCTCGCGGAGAATCGCCTCGGGAAGAGCGCCGCTTGGCTCGTCGGTGACCAGCATCTCCGGGCGAACCAGACTCTCGCTGAACACGATCTTGATAGAGGTTTCGGCATCGAGGCGCGCGAGCGCTTCTGTCAAAGAGAGTCCCCGAAAGCGTTCGACTCGAGCTCCCGCGGCCGCCGGTACCAGCGCCACGGCCAGCAGTGCCACGACGAGGGCGGCGATACGTGCGGTCTGCGCCAGAGCCTTCGGCCTCACGGCAGCTATGGTCTCAGGGGAGAAGCCGACCCCGCAAGTGATCCGCCGAAGGATTTCGGCGCTCGGGGACACCAAGACTTCGAAGCCCGGAGGATCGGTCACGAGATCCGCAACGGGCCAGCCGCCGGAGGACGCAGTCTCCAAGACCGGGGCGACGAGAGACCAAGGTGCGATTTCCAGCGAAGAGCCTTCACCCCGCCGCTTGGTGTCCCGCACTGGTGGCTCTCACCCTGTCCGGAGCCCTGGCGCCGCCCGCCGTGAGAGCCGACGGTGGGGAAATCTGCTTAACCGGGCGCCCGGTATCTGCGGACTGCGCCGATGGCGAAAGCTTGGTGGTTCCGCCGGGGACGCGAGTGGGCAAGATCACGATCCGGACCGTCGACCTCTTCGATGAGAACGACCCGCGGGAGAATCACAAACTCCAGCGGTTGGCCAATCGTCTGCATAGAAGCACCCGTGAAGGAGCCATTCGTAGTCAACTGCTTCTGGAACCCGGTGACGTTTACTCCGAAACCCTGGCCGCTGAGTCGGAAAGGGTTCTGAGGCACGATCGCTATCTTTTCGACGGCACGGTTCGGCCCGTAGCCGTCCACGACGGTGTCGTCGACCTCGAAGTCACCACCCGCGACGTCTGGACCCTCAGCGCCGGGGTCAACTTCGGGAGGGCGGGTGGAGAGCAAAGCACCTCGTTCAGGGTCGAGGACACGAACCTCCTCGGCACCGGCAAGGCCGTTCTGTTTGAACACGGCAGCGATGTCGACAGAATCTCGAACCGAGCCCGGTATCTCGATCCCAACCTCTTGGGCTCGAGAGTCCAGCTTGGCATCGGTCTCGAGAGCAATAGCGATGGCGACGTTCGCACCCTGGATTTCGAGAAGCCGTTCGAGTCATTGGAGAGCCGATGGGCCGCCGGGTTGCGTTTTTCGACCGGCGACCGTGTCGATACCTTCTACTCCCTCGGCGAGATCGTCGATCGATTTCACCATGAGTCGACGCGGTTCGAGCTCTCCGGTGGACTTTCGAAAGGCGTACACGACGGCCGAACGCTTCGCTGGGTCGCGGGTTTGGCCTACGAGGACGACCACTTCGGCCCGGTGGCCGGATTCGAGGCGCCTTCGATCTTGCCTCCAGACCGGAAGCTCGTGTACCCGTGGCTTGGCCTGGAGGTTGTGAGCGACCGCTTCGCGGAGGTCCAGGATCTCGATCAGATGGGACGAACGGAGGATCTGTTCCTGGGCACCCATCTCGACGCCCGCATCGGATTCGCCTCGAAACAATTCGGGAGCGACCGGAGTGCCGCTGTCTTTCGCAGTCGCGCGGGCGCCGGATGGCGCTTCTCGGATCGGCAGACCGTTCTTGTCGACGGTGGAATATCCGGGCGCTGGTCGAGCGCCGGGTCCGAGAACCTGGTTCTCGACGCGGAGGGTAGCTACTTCTTTCGCAATTGGAGGAAGAGCGTCTTGTTTGCGTCGCTTTCGGGCAGCGTCGCGGACACGCTGGATCCGGAAAACCAGATCCTGCTCGGCGGCGACAACGGATTACGGGGCTATCCCCTCCGCTATCAGGCGGGCGAGGGCGAGGTGCTTGTGACCCTCGAACAGCGATTCTTCACCCATTGGTATCCCTGGCGCCTTTTTCACGTCGGGGCGGCGGTCTTTTTCGACGCCGGCCGGGCGTGGGGGCAGGACCTCAACAGCACTCCGAACCTGGGCTGGCTGAAAGATATCGGGATCGGCCTTCGCCTGGGCTCTACCCGCTCTTCCAGCAAGGTTCTTCATTTGGACATCGCCTTCCCGCTCGATGGGGACGGCTCGATACGAGGCATTCAATGGCTGATCAAGACGAAAGAGTCACTATGACCCGTCGAGCCTGGCTCGCTCGGGCCCTGGCCTTTCAACCTCGGATGAGCCCCGCGGCCCTGTCTCTGTTCTTGAGCGTCTGGTTCACCCTGTTCTACAACCAGCAGTTCTGGCGAGAGGTGCTGGCGTCTACCAGCGGAACCGGTCCTCGTGGCGGTGTGTTCTTGGCCGCGCTTTTCGTGTTTGTGGCTGCGGTCATGAACTTCTTTCTGACGCTCGTTGCAATCAGGTACGTGCAGAAGGCGGTGGCGATTCTGCTGCTCTTTGTCGGCGCGCTCGCGGCGTTCTTCATGAACAGCTATGGAGTGCTGATCGATACAACGATGATTCAGAACGTGATCGAGACCGACCCGGCGGAGGTCTCCGAGTTTCTGAGCTTGAGGCTCGTCCTCTATGTGGTGGCACTCGCGGTCGTGCCCGCGCTGATCCTGCTGCGTACGCGGATCGAGGACCGTCCCCGAACAGCAGTGCTGAGGCAGCTAGCAATGAGCGCGCTCGCGAGCGTCGTCGCCGTTAGCTTGGTGGGCACCCTGTTCTATTCGGATCTTGTTTCTCTTGGCAACAGTCGAAAAGGCATCGGCCACCGGATTGCTCCGGCCAACGTTGTGGTGGGCACGGTCAACTATCTGAGGCGTGGCTTCAGGGTGACTCCGGGTGTCGCGCGTCCTCTGGGTAGGGACGCGCACAGGGCTTCCGAAGCGGCCGGCCATGACGGGAAGACCGTTGTGGTGCTGGTACTTGGCGAGACGGTTCGCTCTCAGGAATTTGCCCTCAACGGCTATTCCCGTGCCACGAACCCGAATCTCAGGCGAGCTAACGTGGTCAGCTTCGACAACGTTGCCGCCTGCGGGACGAGCACCGCGGTGTCGGTTCCCTGCATGTTCTCGAACATGAGGCGCGCGAACTATTCGGCACGCGCCGCTGGCGCGAGCGAGGGTTTGCTCGACGTGCTGAGCCACGCCGGGATCCGTGTTCTGTGGCGAGACAACAATTCCGGCTGCAAGGGTGTTTGTGATCGCGTCGAGAGCCAAGACCTGGCTCTCCGGAAAGACAAGAGACTCTGTTCCAGCGGCAACTGTTTCGACGAAATCCTTCTCGACGGTCTTCGCGAACGTCTCCAGTCCATGGACACCGACGCGTTCGTCGTTCTCCACCAGAAAGGCAGCCATGGTCCGACATACTACTTGCGCTACCCAAAGGAGTTCGAACGGTTCAAGCCGGCCTGTCAGACCAGCCAGCTCCAAGAGTGCACCGTCCAGGAAGTCGTCAACGCCTACGACAACACGGTCGTCTACACCGACTTTTTCGTTTCGCAGGTCATCGCGCTTCTTCGGGGCCTCGGCGACGACTACCGGACGGCAATGCTCTTTGTGTCGGATCACGGCGAGTCCTTGGGTGAGCGGAACCTCTACCTTCACGGCCTACCCTATTTCGTCGCGCCGCGCGAGCAGACCCAAGTGCCGTTCGTAACGTGGTTTTCCGAGCGGTTCGAGCGGGCCTCCGGCCTCGACAGGCAATGCCTGGCGTCCCGCCGCAGCGAGCCTTTCTCACATGACAACCTGTTTCACTCGGTGCTCGGTCTCATGGACGTTCAGACCTCGGTCTATGAAGAGGGCCTTGACGCCTTTGCCGCGTGCCGCCCGGATTCGAGCGTGGTAGCAGCGGGGGGCCCGGCAGCGGAAGCCGGCGAGACTTCGCGCAGCGCTCCGTTAGAGGGGGAGCCGGGCACGGATCCGTCGCCGGCCGGCGGTTGATGCTTTCCGGCAGCGCGGCGCCGGGCGGCGACACGGGAGCTCCCGCCGAACACCTCCATCTCGCGCGCTCGAGGGCTCGCTTTCTTGATCCTTCGAGGTCCGCGCTCCTGCCCTTTGCTGCTCTGGCATCCCTCCTCGCCCTCTTTCAGGCGACCAATCTCGACCTCAGGGTCCAAGACCTGTTCTTCGACCATGCGACCGGCAGCTGGCTCGTCGACGCCCAGGCGCCCCTGGCGCGATGGATTTTCTACACCGGTCCCAAATACCTGCTGATCATCGTGGCGTGCACGCTTCTGTTGGTAGTAGCCGGGTTCCGATCGATCGGCCGGCCTCTGGGCCTCGGTCGCCGAGGTGCGATCTTCCTCTTTCTGTGCCTGGCGGTCGTGCCCGGGATCGTGAGCGTGGGGAAGTCGGCAACCGGAGTCTGGTGTCCGTCGCAGATCCACCGCTACGGCGGTGAGATGCCCTACGTGAAGCCCTGGAAGGGCCAAGCCGTGGGGCCGGAGGGCAGGCGAGGCAGATGCTTCCCGGCCGGGCACGCGAGTGGCGGTTTCGCTCTGCTCGGTCTCTTCTTTCTCCCCGAGGGGCCGGTCTCGGGCCGTCGTGGGTTGTTGCTGGGATTGTCAGTCGGGTGGATGCTGGGGCTCTACCAGATGTTCAAGGGCGCGCACTATCTGAGCCATACCTTGGTTACAATGGTCCTCGCCTGGCTCATCGTCGTCGTGCTCGCTCGCCTGCTGAGCGTGTCGCCGTGTGCTCATCCCGCCGTGCGGTGACGCAGGGGAGCGAGCCCGCGGCCGCCGCCGAGCGTTTCATGGGCTGCTTTATCCGTCTGCAGGAGTTCAAAAGTCCCGCCTGACGGCCCAATGAAACCTCAGGTCCGGGCCGTTTTCGAAATGTGCCACATTCTCGGTCAAAGCCGCGGTCATAGAGTACCGATCACCGAAACGCTTGTGGATGCCGCCGGAAAGCTGCCAGGTTTCGGAATCGAGGTCATCGATCTGAATACCCTCGAGCGTCGTGCCGGCGACCACCAGTTGCACGACCCAGGATGCACTCCCCCAGCGGCGCTCGAGCCCGGCGTAGAGCCCCGGGGCCAGACGGCGCGAGAGATCGAGAAGCTTCCACTCTCCCAGGTACCGCAGGTTGAAGGCGGCAAAGCGGCACTGGCGTGAACCACAAGTAGTCCACTGGGCCTGGAGACCGAGGTCGGCCGAGCCACTGCTGGCGAGCTTGTCCTCGTCCCCGACCGGAACCTTTGCAATTGCCTCCCAGAGCAGCCGGTGACCCGGCTCGCGCAGGCGTTGCTGTCTCCTGACGGCGATCACGGGGTCGGACATGGTGGCGCCGGTGTCGGGATCCAGGTCCAGATCCCCGTTCGCCAGGTCGAGGAAGATCTGGCTCTGATTCCTCGGCACCCCGAGACGGCCGTCCTGATCCAGGCTCGCTACTCGGTGGAAGCCTTCCAGGAGCCCGTCCATCACTCCGCCGCCGAGGCTCACGACCGGCAAGCGCACTTCGATCTCCAGGGCTTCGGAGATCCCACGGCGCAATCGCAGCTCGGTGCGTAGCGACTCGCCGTCGATAAAGAAGAGCGGCTCGCCAACCTCGCTTTCGAGGTCGACCCGATCGAGAAAGGCGCGGTCGACCGGCGATCTCCGCGTGCGGGCCTCGAGCGCAGTCTCCACTGATCTGGAGCGAGTGAAAGTGTTGCCGATCGAGACCGAGACACCGGCCTGCCACGAGCCCTCGGCTACGAGCTCGAGCGGCGAGGGCTCGACCGTCATGGTCCCCGCAGTCAGCAGAAACTCATCGGATACCCTGAGCGGTCCAAGAAACTCGGCGGCCTGAACGCCCGGGGCTACTGCCAGCCACGCCGCCAGAGCGAGCCAGCTCGCCGGGCAGCCGGACCCTGCGAGCCGGTGCTCGGTCATCGCTTGTCTCACCGTCGCGCTATTCACACGCGAACCGACCGTGGAGATGGTTGCCGCCCAAGGACTCAGCGCGCGAGATCGACACGGTGCCGTTCGCCGTATTGAGGCGCGACGTCACCTCGAACAGCCATCCGGATACAGAAGTGTCATGAGGTCTGTCCTTCCAGGCAGCGAACTGTATACGAAGCGGGGCCGCCCAGGGTTCAGGCTACTGGATCACGGATCGCCCGGAGTTGGCCAGGGGTGTTGAGCGGCAGCGAAGGATTATCTCGATCGAACACACCAAAGGACTGATGCCGGGACGATCTGATGAACGCAGGCCCGGCTCGATCGGAGGAAGTGACCTGAGTCGAGCTCAGGGAGCCGAACACCGGATGAGCGCTCAACTTCGGGACCCCCCGGTCTGGCTTTCCGTGGTGATTCCGGCCTACAACGAGGCAGACAGACTCGTTCCGACGCTGCAACGAGTGAGCACCTATCTGTCGAGCCGGTCCTTTGCTTTCGAGATCCTTGTCGTCGACGATGGGAGTTGCGATGCAACGCTGGCCGTTGCCGGTAGCTTCGCGACCGCGGGGGTGAGACCGCTTCGACTTTCGGAGAATCGCGGAAAAGGAGCCGCCTTGAAGAACGGTGTCCTCCAGTCGCGCGGCCGGTACGTGCTTCTTTGCGACGCGGATCTCTCGACCCCGATCGAAGAGATGGAGAAGCTGGAGGCTCTCACTCCCGAGGTCGACCTGATCTTGGGTAGCCGAGCGCTCGAGAGTTCCGACATTCTCTGCAGGCAGCCGCATTACCGCGAGTGGATGGGCAAGGTCTTCAATCTGATGTTGCGCACCGGGGGAATCGTCCACCAGCGCGATACACAGTGCGGCTTCAAGTTGATCGAGGGATCGGTGGCAAGGGGCCTCTTCGAGCTGGTGACGACGCGGGGCTTTGCCTTCGACGTGGAGCTCGTCTGGCTTGCTGACCGCCTGGGAGTCGCCGTCGCCGAGGTCGGAGTCGTCTGGCGGGATTCGAGCCTACCTTCCAAGGTCCGTCCTTGGAGAGACCCGATCACGATGATGCTCGAGGTTGCTGGCTTCCTCGTACGCCACTCCTTTGGGGTCAGGCCGTTATTCGTTCCCCGTGCCGTCCAGCCGCGCCTGCCCCCGGCACGGGAGCGATGAAGCTCCAGCCGGGCAGCATCCGGAGACAGTGGGCACTGGCGGTTCTGCTGAGCTTCACGATAGCCATGGCATTCCAGGGTTCGCGGGGGATCTTCGAGCCCGATGAGGGCTTCTACACGAATGTGGCTCTGGGCATGGCGGAGAGCGGCGACTGGGTCATGCCGCGCCTCAACGGCGATCCGTTCCTGGATAAGCCGCCCTTGCTGTACTGGGGCATCGGCTGGGGAGTACGCCTGTTCGGAACGAACGAGTGGGCGGCCCGGGCAGCTCAGGCCCTGTGGTTCGTAGCGACGTCGATTCTGGTGGGTCTGTTTGCGCGGCGTCTCTGGGGGCCGGACCGGGGCCCCCTGGGAGTGGCAGTCTACAGCGCGACGCTGGGGCCTGTTGTAGCTGCAAGTGTTCTGACACCGGATACGATTCTCGGCTTCTGGGCGACGTTCCTTGTCTACGCGTACTGGCGGTACTTCACCAGCAGTGACCGAAGAGCACGCTGGACGTACGCATTGCTGCTGGGCCTGGGTGTCGGCGGTGGTGTCTTGGCCAAGGGACCGGCAATTTTGCTGTTTCTTCCTCCGATCGCGGTTCACCTTGTGGTCACGAAGGGCGTCCGCGGAGCACTCAAGCCGGAGCTGTTCGCCTGCGCGGCCCTGAGCGCGGTTGTAGGAGGCTCGTGGTACCTCGCGGTGGGGAGCCAGGTACCCGGCGCGTGGGCTTACTGGTTCGACAACCAGATCGCCGGGCGCTTGTGGAGCGCGAAGTACCACCGGAGCCCGCAGTGGTGGGGTGGACTCGTGGTCTATTCGCAGTTCCTTCTCGCCGGGGGGCTGCCCTGGTGGCCGCTTTGGATCTGGCGTTGGGTCAGGCGGGGAGATGCGGAATCCGCCGGGCAATCCGGTGCCGGCAGGCCGGTGATTCTCTTGCTTCGGCTCTGGTTTCTCTTGCCTCTGGCGGTGCTTCTGCTGGCGAGCTCGCGCTTGCTGCTCTACGCTCTTCCCCTGATGGCGCCGCTGGCCCTGGCGACGACTGAAATCCTGTTCCACCGTCCTTTTGCAGCCTGGCGCTTGCGCCGGGTGGCGGTGACAGCGGTGGCCTGGGTGGTCGTGCTGATCACGCTGAAGGGCCTTACCTCGCTGGTGCCCTCGCACAGGAACAGCCGCGAGGTCGCGGAAGCACTCGGGAGGGTCGGCACCGAGTCGTCAACAACGATCGTCGCGGTCGACACCAAGCAAAGCGGTCTGCGGTTCTACGGGTTTCCAGATATTGTCAATACTCGATACAGCAACCCCGAGTATCCTTATTTTGTTCCGATTCGGAGCCTCCGCAGCTTGGCGGAAGGCGGCGATCTCCCGACCTCGCGATTCGTGGTCGTGGCGAATACCGGCCGGAGAGGCATCGTGTCCAGAGTCTTCGAGGAAATCGGATTTGGCTGTGAGAATCGACCGGCGATCTACGACCTCGAGTTTCTGGAATGCAGGCCGCGCAGCACGAACCGGAATCTAGGCGATTCTGAAGACCCCACCGGACGCCATCCGGTCCTCGCTGCCTTCAAGACGGCACGCGGGTGTGTCGATACTGGCGACCCGACCTGCCGGGTGTGGGCAGAGCGACTCAGGCGGCTTTTGGAGAGATAGCCCGACTCGACCTCGACGACCCACTCGCCGCGTCGCGCGTCGGAGCTCCAGCCCTTTGTTTCGCACTGGCACGTCGGCGCGCTCGGAGAGCCGCTAGAGAGCTCGATCACAGCCCGTGACTCGTCTCGAGTCATGGAGAGGGTCTGGTCGTGCCCAGCAGGCGGCCGATGACAACCGCTGCAAGCCCGACAAGACCTGACAGAAGCGCTCCCATTTTGGCCTCGGCGAGCAGGTCGGGAGAAAGCTCGAAGGCGGCTCCAGCGACGAACAGGGCGACGGTGAGACCGACCGCGGCCACGAAGCCCGCCATGGCGAGATCGCGCATCGCCATCCCCCTTGGCAACGGGAAGCCGAGCCGGGTCGCCAACCAGCCCGCCAGGGTTATGCCCAGAGTCTTGCCGACGACGAGGGAACCCAATATCAACCACGAGAGCGGCCCGACTTCGGTTAGCGGGACACCCGCGTTGGCAAAGGCGAAGAAGAACAGACCGAAATCGACGAAGAGCTTCACTTGCCGCTCGAACTGGTGAAGCGCCGAATGACCTATGCCGAGATCGTCAGCCAGATCTTGACCCAATGCGTCGACTTCGTCCCGTTCGACGAAAAGGCCTA
>JBHHWO010000078.1:0-21720 GCA_046756565.1 Thermoanaerobaculia bacterium
TCGCGGGCTCGGCCTCCTCGCCATAGATTTCTTTGAAGGTCTGGGCGTTGAAGCCAGCCGGATCGCCCTCGTACACGAGGCGGCCATCGCGAAGCGCCATCAGCCGCGTGGCGTAGCGCTGAATCAGATCGACGTCGTGAAGGGTGCAGACGACCGTCAGTCCCTCGTCGCGGTTGAGCGCCTCGAGGTGGCGCATCACCGAGTGGCGGAGCGCCGGATCGAGAGAGGCCACCGGCTCGTCGGCCAGAAACAGCTTGGGATCCTGCATCAAGGCCCGCGCCACGGCCACCCGCTGCTGCTGGCCGCCCGAGAGGGCGTCGGCCCGGCTGCCGCCTCGGTCGCCCAAGCCCACTCGGTCCAGGCAGGCCTGGGCTCGCTCGATTTCGTCGTCGGCGTAGCGCATCGTCAGACTGCGGAAGAGAGAGGTCCGGCCCAGCGCCCCGGAAAGGACGTTGGCCATCACCGTGTGGCGTTTCACCAGGTTGAACTGCTGGAAGATCATCCCGATCTGCGCTCGCAGCCGGCGTAGCTCGTCGCCCCTGGCGCCGGTCATCTCGTTTCCGAACACCCAGATCCGGCCTTCGGTCGGATCATGCAAGCGATTGATGCAGCGCAGGAGCGTCGACTTGCCCGAGCCCGACAGGCCGATCACCACCAGGAATTCACCCTGCTCGACTTTCAGGGATACGTCCTCCAGCGCCTGAACGGGTCCCGGGAAGATCTTCGAGAGCTTCTCGACTCGTACCGCGACGTGATTGTCCGAGCTCACCTACGATCCCTGCTTCTGCTTCTCGAGCTTCTCTTCGGCCGCTTCCATCAGTCCCTCGGCGCTCATCCCCGACGCCTCGAGAGCCGCCCGGAACCCGTCGAACGCCGAATCGTCGATCTCGGCTACTCCTACCGCGGTCAAAAGGGCATTGAAGACATCCGAGCCCTCAGGCGTCTGCAAGTAGCGCTGGAACGAAGCCAGGAACCTCTGCCAGATCTCCTCCGAGAACCCCTTACGTACGGCGCAGAGATCGTTCGGAATCGGATCCGTCAGCGCGATGATCCGCATCGTGCGCAGGAACTCCTGGCGCTCTTCGTCGGTCGCGAAACGCCGCATGATGATGTAACGCGCGTCACCCACGTAAAGAGCCTCCTCGCGCTGCTTGATCCCGGGAGGCGAGTAGAACGTCGAGCCGGCGATCGCCTTGCCGTCCCAGACTGCCTGCACGACATTCGGGTGCCCGCCGGCGAAGTAGACCCTGCCGAGGGCAACCTTGTTCCGGTCGAGCAGCATCCGCGGGAAGATGTGGCCCGAGGTCGAGGTCTCGTCCGAAAAAGCGAAGCTCCTGCCGGTGAGATCTTGGAGCCTACGGATGCCCGAGTCGGTGCGCGCCAGAACGCAGCCACGGTAGACCGTGTCGAGGTCCTGCACCGGCTCGTCGGTGGTGTGAATGACGCGGGTACGTTCGAGGGTGCCGGGAAGGTCGTACTCGAGCTCCTTGCGCCCGTCGCCGATGAGGTCATAGGGACCGGAAAAGACATGTGTCGAGGCAGCCGCAGCCACCTCGAAAGGATTCTCGACGAGACGCCGGACGGCGTCCTTGTCGCTTTCGGCCGCGACCTCGGTCCAGCCCGCCGCCTCCTGGTCGAGCGCGACGACAAGCTTCTCGCGCATCTCACCCCTGACCGTGGGAGGGAACGCGACCCCACGGCCGGCGAGATCCGCCAACTCCGAAGGCTCGCCTTCGCCGCTTCGGGTCACGACGATGCCGTCGCGCTCGGCGCTGCGAACCACCTGCAGCCGGGCTTCGGCTCTGTAGCGTCCGTGTGCGATGACGTAGGCAAACGCCGGCATCCACGCGACGTCGGCCTGCTCCGCGCCCAGAGCCTGGATGACGGCGGCGTAGCTCGTCGGCACTTCGGTCTGAAGAACCAGACCGGAGTCCTGCCGGATGAAGCGAGCCAACTCATCCGCGCGCTCCACCAGCGTTCCCTGCTCGACCGAGGGCACGAACAGCATGCGCAGCACCTCGTCACCCTTGGCCTCCAGCCGGGTGCGTCGGTCGAGGCCCCAGATGAAAACCACGAACGCGATCGCGGCGATCGCCCAGCCGAGGCGCGGAAGCCAGGTGGGTCCGGAAGTCGTCATCGTCGATAGGCGCGCCTACTCTACCCGACGATCGGACCGGCCAGTTTACACTGTGGGATTGTCACATCAAGTGGCAGCCTCGCCCGCTGAACCCCCGCAAAGACGCGGCTGAGGCGGCTCTTGCGGAGCCCTCTAGCCGGCGGTCAGGACAGTCATCGCGGCGTCCAGACCGGCCTCGAATCCGGCGCGCACGCGAGAATCCCTCAGCCCCTGATACCGCCGGTCCTCTTCGTCAGGCAGGGTGACGTTGTCGGTGACGAAAAGGAGCGTGCCGAGAGCCAGGCCGAGCTCGGAGGCGACGATGGCGGCGGCCGAGCACTCGCACTCGACTCCCAGGACTCGGCCGTGCCGGCCATCGTAGATCTCGTCGCCCTGCCGGTAGCCTGCGTCGGTGGTGTAGACCCGGCCCCGGTGGACGCCCGTGCGCTCGGCCCCGGAAGCGGTGAGCCAGAGAGCCTCGGTCAGCTCGGGATCGCAGCGTGCTTCGGTGTCGGCGGGGGAATAGTACGCCGAGGTACCCTCGCCTCGCACGGCCTCGGAGGCGACGATCAGATCGCCGACCGCGACCTCGGGCACAACGCCGCCGCAGGCGCCGAAAACCACGACACTTCGGCCACCGTTGGCCGCGATCATCTCGAGGCCATTGGCGGCGGCCGGACTTCCCATGCCGGTATAGACCAGGGTCACCGGCCGGCCGGCCGCATCCAATCGATAGACGATGCGGTCGGTCGTCTCGTCCATCGGCAACCGCGTGCCCCGGCAGCTTTCAGCGATCGCCGGAAGATAGGACTCTCGTCCGAACGGCAGCAAGAGAACACCTTCGGAGCACGAAAAGTCCGGGTTGCTAGCGTTCAAGAAACTACGGCCTGACACTCGCGACTTGGCTCCTCGAATCCCGCAGACTGTAGCACTCGCGCGCCAGCAGCCGGTGCTACACTCGCCGCCCCGAAAGGACCGGTAAGGAGGCCCCTTGGCAGTCAGCGACTCGACCAGAGCCCGTTTTCTGAAGCTCAGCCGCGAAGTCAGAGAAGAGCGCGAGCGCGAGTGCCTCGCGCCGAGCGCGGTCTGCTCCGCCGATAGCCGGGGCCGGGAGCGCGAAGAGGCCCCCGACCCGTTTCGCACCTGCTTTGAGCGCGACCGCGACCGGATCCTCTACTCGAAACCCTTCCGTCGGCTCAAGCACAAGGCTCAGGTCTTCATCAATCCCGAAGGCGACCACGTCGTCACTCGCTTGACCCATACTCTCCAGGTCACCCAGATCGCGCGCTCTCTGGCCGCGGCGCTGGGCCTCAACGAGACGCTGACGGAGGCGATCTGTCTGGGTCACGAAGTCGGTCACGCGCCGTTCGGCCACATTGGCGAGGAGGCGCTCTCACCGTACGTGGAGAGCGAATGGCTGCACTCCGAGCAGGGAGTCCGCGTGTTCAGCAGGCTCGAGCCGATCAACTTGAGCTGGGAGGTGCTCGACGGCATCCGCGCCCACACCTGGAAGGTCGAGCCTGGACCCGCGAGCCAGGAAGGCTGGCTGATCCGCTACGCCGACCGGATCGCGTACCTTGTCCACGACATGGAGGACGCGATTCGGGCCGGCATCCTGACCCAGGACAAGCTGCCGGCCGAGAGCCGCGAAGTCTTCGGTGAGCCCGGCCGCCAGTGGGTATCGACCATGATCCATGCCGTGATCGAAGAATCCGAGCGCCAGGGTGAAGTGACAATGGCTCCAGACGTCCTCGAGGCGATGAACGGCTTCCGGAAGTTCATGTTCGAGAATGTCTACTTGCGCCCCGAGTCGAAGCAGCAGGCGGCCAAGGCGGTCCGGATCCTTCGGGACCTGGTCGACCACTTTCTCGCGAACCCCGACGAGATGCCGGAAAGCTACCGGCTCCGAAGCGAGCCCCTGGTCACCCAGGTCCTCGACGTGGTCGCGGGCATGACCGACCGCTACGCGCTACGAGTGCACGACCGCATTTTCCGGCCCGCCCGCACGGTCTAGACCTCGAGAGGCCCGGCCCGGCATGACGAGCCACCGACGCGAGAGCCCACGGTACCCGTCCTACGTGCTCGCGGTTCTGGTCCTGGTTTACATTTTCAACTTCATCGATCGTCAGATTCTGTCGATCCTGGCCGAGGAGATCAAAGCCGACCTCGGTCTCTCGGATGCCAGTCTCGGCTTTCTCTTCGGAACGGCGTTCGCGGTCTTCTACGCGATCTTCGGGATTCCGCTTGGCCGCCTCGCGGACATCTGGAATCGCAAGAACGTGATCGCGATCGGCCTGTTCGCCTGGAGCGCGATGACCGCACTCTCGGGCACCGCACGCGGTTTCGCATCGCTGGCCGCCTACCGGATCGGGGTCGGGATCGGCGAGTCCAGCGCCAGCCCGGCGGCCTTTTCGATGCTTGGCGATTACTTCCCTCCCCGCCGCCGGGCGACGGCGGTCGCCGTCTATTCGAGCGGCGTCTTCATCGGGTCGGGCATCGGGATGTTTCTCGGCGGCTGGATCGTCGACGCGTGGAATCGGGCGTTCCCCGCGGGAGGTCCGTTAGGGCTGGTCGGCTGGCAAGCCGCGTTCTTCGGCGTCGGGCTGCCAGGGCTGGCGATGGCAGTCTGGGTCTGGACGCTGCGCGAGCCCGTCAGGGGCGCCTCGGAGGGGCTTCCCGTTCGCCACGAGCACCCACATCCGTTTCGGGAGCTTGTTCGCGAGTTGGCGGCCATCCTTCCGCCATTGACCGCCGTTTCGGTGGCTCGGGGCCACCTGGGTGCGCGCGGTCTCGCGTTCAACCTCGCCGTGGCGGCAGCCTGCGCGCTGTCTGCCTGGGGGCTGATCGCTCTCACCGGCGACCACACCCAGTGGATAGCACTGGCGATCGGGCTCTACGCCTTCTTCTCCTGGCTCCAGGGGCTTGCCGCACGCGACCGGCCGGCCTTTGTCCTCATCTATCGCAGCCGAGCCATGGTCTTCGGCATGCTCGGGTTCGGATTCATGTCGTTCGTGGGCTACGGCATGGGTTTCTGGTTCGCACCCTACTTCATTCGTACCTTCGACACGGGGATCGCCGAAGTCGGCACGGCGCTCGGACTGGTCACTGCGGTCGCAGGATGGATGAGTGTGTCGAGCGGCGGCATCTTCTCGGACTGGCTCAAGGCCCGGAACCCGCGGGCACGGCTTCTCGTCGGCATGGGTACCGCCGTGGTAGCTGCCTCCTCGGCCCACGTCTTTCTGAACGCCGCCCGCCTGTCCTCGGCCTACATCCTGGTCTTCGTGTTTCAACTCTCGACCGCCTTCTGGATCGGGTCGGCGGTCGCCCTGGCCAACGAGATCGTGATCCCGCGCCTGCGCGGCTCGGCCTCCGCCTTCTACCTGCTCTCGATGACCTTCGTCGGCTTGGCTCTCGGGCCGTACACAATCGGCAAGCTGAGTGACCGATTTGCCCAAGCCGGGATGAGCGCAGCCGAGGCGCTGCACCGGGCACTGGTCTTCGCAACCGTTGCCTACGGGATCGCGTTTGTTTGCTTCTGGATCGCGAGCCACCACGTCCAGCGCGAGGAGTCCACAAGGCTCGAGCGCGCTCGAGCCGCAGGTGAGCCGGTCGACGAGCCTGCCGACGACCCTGCCGACCGGATAGACACGGCCTGAAACCGGTGCTGCCCCAGCGCGCAAGTCAAGTAACCCGAAGGGAAGTGCCCGGATGACCCTACGACGCATCGCAGGTCCGTTCGCCTGTCTGGCCCTTGCCCTGATGCCTGCAGCTTCCCTTCCGGCGGCCTCCCCGGGGTACCTCTCCGCGTGTGAGGACGAAATCTCGGTGCGCGGGCGGCACCGCGACGGTCGGGATGCACGGCGACGACCTCTCCTATGCCATCCGAGGCATCCTCTACAGCTCCAGGCAGACGGCTCGGCTGCCGGGCCTGATCCAGCGCGCGGCCAGAACCGGCAACGGGTAGGCGAGCCGCTTGCGACTCGGTTAGTATTCTTCGAGAGAAGGAGCCAGGCCGAGATCAGTGAAGCCAACTCGCAGAGACATCTGCAGATGGGGTCTTACCGGCCTGGCGGCCGCCGGTCTGCCGGCGCTCGGGTGCACGGCCCGATCGCGCCCCAACGTCCTGTTCATCGCCATCGACGACCTCAACAACTGGCCCGCGTGCCTGGGCGGGCACCCCGACGCCCTCAGTCCGAACCTCGACGCGCTGGCGGCCTCCGGGCGCCTGTTCAAACGGGCCTACAGCCCGGGTACCAACTGCAACGGCACTCGCACCGCGGTTCTTTCCGGCGTCCGCCCGTCGACCTCGGGAGTCTACGCAAACCGCAACCGACATCCCGAAGGACTCCTGGATGGCAGCATTCCGGTGTTGTTTCGTCAGCACGGCTACAGACTGGTCGCTGGCGGCAAGGTCTTTCACCGGCGGAAACCGGAGCTATGGGACAAGTTCTTCTATCCGGAAGCGCCCGACCTGTTCCAATTCCGAGCGGCTCCCGACGAATACGGCTACTCGAGCAACGACGACTTCAACTGGGGCCCGGTCCGCTACCCCGAGGCCAAGACCTGGGACGGGCGATTGGCCCGCTGGGCCGGTCGTCAGCTCGAGCGAGAGTACGACCGTCCCTTCTTTCTTGCCGTCGGCTTCTTCGAGCCCCATCTTCCCTGGTGGGTACCAGAGCGGTACTTCCGCCCGTTTCCGCTTCACAAGGTGACCCTGCCCGAATCGGACTGGACCGATCTTCGGGACATACCGCGTTACGCGCGGCTGCGCGCGTCGCGTGGCGTTTTCCTCCAGGTCGTCCGGAGCGGCCAGTGGCGCCAGGCGGTGGCTTCCTACCTGGCGGCCACGTACTTCGTCGATGCCATGGTCGGCAGGGTTCTCGACGCCCTCGACAGCGGTCCACACGCCGACAATACGATCGTGGTGCTGTGGAGCGATCACGGGTTCGGTCTCGGCCAGAAACGGAACTGGCACAAGTATCTGCTTTGGGAGCACACTACACAGGTTCCCTTCATCATTCGCGCGCCACAGCAGGCGCAGCCCGGCGCCGTGTGCATGCGACCGGTCGACCTGATGCACATCTATCCCACCCTGGTCGAGCTCTGTGACCTGCCGATGCCCGCGCACCTCGAAGGCAGAAGCCTCCGGCCCCTTCTGGATCGGCACGATGCCGACTGGCCGCTGCCCGCGATCTCCACCGGCGACTGGGGCAGCCACGCCGTCCGAACCGACCGCTGGCGTTTCATTCGCTACGGCGACGGCAGTGAGGAGCTGTACGACCACAGCGTGGATACCCTGGAGCGAGTCAATCTGGCGACCGTTTCGGAGCACGCCGAGGTAAAAGAGAAACTGGCGGCCTGGTTCCCGGAACCCTCCGGCGCGGACATCGGCGCTTGACCCTCTGGTTGCCCAGGCCGCCGCGCGTGGCGCTCCTGCTGGCGCTCGTGCTGGTCCCGGCCGGCTCGAGCGCGCAGTCTCGGCACTGGATTGGTTGGGACCTGCGCTGCGAAACCAGTCGCATTGCAATCGGCGAAGACCAGTGGAGTTGGATGCGAATCCACGGGCTGACACCGATCCTCGCCGAGGGTCGACAGCTGACAGCTCTTGCTGATAGCGCATCGATCGTCCTCCTGCTGCGCGCCGACGACAACGAGAGGACCGTCTTTCTCGACGCCCGGAGCCAAGCCGCAAGAGGCCGCCTGGCGCTTGCGGTCAACGGCGTCGAACTGGGTGCGAAGCCGCTCCGGAAAAGATGGAAGACCCTCGACTATCGCCTACCCGCAGGCACGCTCGTGCAGGGCCCCAACGTCGTCCGGGTCGAGTGGCTGGGCACGGCTTCGGACGCCTCGAACTCCGCCGGCGTGCTGCTGCACCGAATTGCCGTCGAACCGTCGGCACACTGCCGTGATCGGTCGCCACTTCAGGTCGACCCGGAAGTCCGCAAGACGTTGCCGCCCGAAAGCTCGCTCGTGATCCCACAACCGTGGACGACAGGGTCGGAGCTTTCGATGCGCATTCTGACCCGATGGCCCCGGTCCTCGGTGAGCGCCTTTTGCGTAGGCGATTCCCAGGCCCGGCTGATCACGACGCTCGCCGGAGGCCAATCTCGCAGAGCCGGCACGACCGTGCGTCTGGCTTCCAGCTGCGTGACGGGTGCCGGTCTGGTTCTGGTTGCCAACGGTCCCGGTCCCGTAGAGCTCCGTCAGCTAGATGTGGGCCCGCCCGGCCCGCTCTGGTCGAAGCTGCTCGGAGCTCGGCTCCTGGCCGGACTCGGCGTGCTGGGGCTCGCGCTCCTCGGCGCGTCGACCCTGGCAGGGAGGCTCGGGGCCACGCGCGGAACACACGGTGGATCGCGGGCACTCTTCCTCGCCGGAGGAGACTTCGTTCTGCGGGTGGCTCGAAGTCCCTTTTTCTGGCTGGTCGTCGTGGTCTGGCTGGCCTTCTTCACGGCTCTCGATAACGGCGAGCTGTGGGCCGAACGCGTCAAAGATACGGCGAACTACGAGGACATGGTCAGCACGGGAACGCCCGGCGGACCCCTGGCTTCTGCTCGCACGATCGGCTATCCCATACTGCTGCGCCTTGCCGGCTGGGAGCAGTGGGGCCTGGAGCGGGTGCCGGTCGCGCACGCGCTTTCCTACGGGCTCGCGATGCTCGTCTTCTGGCTCGGCCTGCGCGGCTACGTAGGTTCCGGGTGGCTCGCCTTCTGGGCGACCCTCCCGCTCGTCGCCTCGCCGATTCTCCGCATCATCCGCCGCGTCCAGCCCGATTTCATGGGCGGCGTCTGGAGCCTGGTCGTCCTGGGAGTCCTGTTTCAGCTCGCTACGGGGCGGCGGCGATGGCGCAAGTCGCTCTGGCTCCTCCTGGCTTTTGCCACGTTCGCCGCCTATCAGACCCGACCCGCGGTGATCTTCCTGATCGGCTACGTGCCGCTCGCCGCCGTGCTGCTGTGGATGGCGAAGCACGGATTTCGGGATCGGCGGTTGCGCCGGTTCGCCATTGCGAGTTCGGTCGCCGTGCTGGTGCCGTTTTTTCTATTCTCCGGCCTGCGATGGCTCCAGGTCGGCCATTTCGGACTGGTCTCCTACGGTGGGTTCCAGGTGATCGGAGTTACCACCCCGATGCTCGACGAGCAGCTGGCGGCAGAGCTGCCCGAACACCTCCGGCCCCTGGCCGAAGGCATGGTCGAGCAGATGCGGCGCCAGGGTCTGGCGACTTATGAGCCGGGATCGCCGCTCGACTACTGGTACAAGTACTACACGTTTTACGTCTTGAGAGTCGCGCTACCGGAAGCCCGCAAGATCTACGAGCCCGACGGACCGCGCCCGCTCGGACTGATCGAGATAAACGATGCGTTTACCGAGCTCTCGTTCGCGATCATCGCGCGCCGTCCGGGCCTGTACCTCGACTGGATCGTGCGTTGTTCGGCCGACGCCGTGGGGCGTACCCTGCGCGAGCCCACCGTGCGCTGGCCCTCGGCTCTGCTGGCAATCGCCGGCCTGAGCTATCTCGCGCGCAGACGGCGCTTTGAGGCGCCCGGCCCCGTGGCCCGGGGTCGCCTGAGAGTGCTCTGCGGCCTCGCTCTGGCTGCCATCACGTACTACTCGATCCAGCTCCTCCTTGTGGTCTCGGTCGAGGAGCTGCTGGATCGTTACTATGTCTGCATCGTGTTTCTGATCCCGTGCTCTCTCTGCGCGTTCGCGTTCGAGCTGTCGCGGTGGGCGCTTCGGCCTGAGGAGCGGTCCTAGCCCCATGTGCGGAATCGCGGGTGAGCTCAACTGGGCGCGGCCGCCCGACGCCGAGGCGGTGGCCGCGATGACCTCCTGCCTCGCCCATCGCGGACCCGATGGCGACGGTCTGGTGGTCGACGGGCCGGTCGCCTTGGGCCATCGCCGCCTCGTGGTCATCGACCCGAGCGAAGCCAGCGCCCAGCCCTTCACCGACGCTAGTACTCGCGTTCGATTGGTCTACAACGGTGAAATCTACAACTTCCGCGAGCTTCGAAGCGAGCTCGAGGCCGAAGGCGTGGACTTCCGGACGGACGGCGACGTCGAGGTAGTGGTCGAGGCGTACAAGCGCTGGGGATCGCGCTGCTTCGAGCGCTTCAACGGCATGTTCGCGCTGGCGCTCTGGGACGCGAGCCTCGACCGCCTCGTCCTGGCGCGCGACCGCCTGGGCAAGAAGCCGCTCTTCTACCAGCGCCTCGACGGGTCGGTCGTGTTCGCCTCAGAGCTGCGAGCGTTGAGAAAGCATCCTCGGGTGTCGACCACGATCGACCCCGAGGCCCTGTCTCAGTACCTGTCCCTCAACTACGTTCTCCACGACCGCTCGATCCTCTCCGGTGTCGAGAAGCTCGCGCCGGCGCACTACCTGGAAATCGGGCGGCACGGTGCGTCGCGTCCAGTGAGCTACTGGGATCTCGCCTCCTCGTTTCGCCAAAAGGCCACCTACTCGGACGAGGGCGAGGCCGCCGAAGCGCTCAACGAGCTCCTCGACGACGCGGTGCGACTCCGGCTGGTGAGCGACGTACCGCTCGGAGCCTTTCTCTCGGGTGGCGTCGACTCGTCGATCATCGTCGAGAGCATGAGCCGGCTCCGGCCGCCGTCCTCGAATCTCACGTTCAGCATGGGCTTCACCGAAGACAGCTACAGCGAGCTTCCGAAGGCACGCGCGGTCGCGACCGGCCTGGGTGTTACCCACCGGGACACGACTGCCGATCTCGATGTCTCCGCAACTCTGCCGTCGATCGTGCGTCACGGCGACGAGCCCTTCGCCGACACCTCGACTGTGCCCTTCTTTCATCTGGCCGAGTTCGCCCGCCGGCGGGTCACCGTCTGCCTGTCGGGCGACGGCGCCGACGAAATCGCAGCCGGGTACCCGACCCACGCCGCAGACCGACTTCATGCCCGCCTGGGCTGGCTCCCCGGCGGGCTGGTCCGGGGGACTCTCGGGCTGGTCGACGCTCTCTGGCCGGTCAGCTTCGACAAGGTGAGCTTCGACTACAAGCTGCGTCAATTTCTCGGCGGGCTCGCCCTGTCGGCTCCGAGAGCGCACCACCATTGGCGCACGATCATGACGCCGGCGCTCAAGCGGACTCTGTTCGCACCGGCTCACAACGGCCTGGCCGATGTCGACGGCTTCGAGGTTTCCGAGCGTTACTTCTCGGAGGTCGCCGACTGTCACTACCTGGACCAGGCGATGTACGTCGACATCAAGACCTGGCTGCCGGACGATATCCTGCACAAGGTCGACCGCGCTTCAATGGCTCACTCGCTGGAGGCACGCGCGCCGTTTCTGGATTACCGGGTGGTCGAGTTCTTCGCGTCGCTGCCGGTGGAGTGGAAGATGAAGGGCCTCCGGCAGAAGTATCTACTCAAGAGGGCTCGCGCCGACAGGTTGCCCGGCTCGATCCTGAATCAGAAAAAGCAAGGCTTCAACGCCCCCGTGAGCCAGTGGCTCCTCGGCGCCTGGGAAGACCTCGCCGGACGGGCTACCGCTACCGACCGGCTGTCGGAGTGGCTCCGCCCCGAGGCCGTCGAGACGTTGTGGCGTGAGCACTCCGAGCGGCGCCGCGACCACGGCTTGCGGCTGTTCGGCATGGCGTGCCTCGGGCTGTGGCTCGAGGAGGCCGGGTGAACCTCCGTCCGGGGCGCCACCCTCGAAGTGGCGCACGCGGTAGCGCAACGAGTATTCTCACAGCCGGTATGTCAGCCGTCCTCCGCCGCCCCAAACCCGACCCCGGTTGGAAGCCGAACTGATGGGCGACCCGATCTCGGTGCTGCTCCCCGCCTTCAACGAAGAGCAGGCGGTCGCGCAGACGGTCCACCGCATCACCGAGGTGATGCAAGCCAATGACCTCGAAGGCGAGATCGTGGTCATCGACGACGGCTCGCACGACAAGACCGCAGAGCTGGCTGAAGCCGCAGGCGCCCAGGTTCATCGTCACCCCCACAACATCGGCTACGGCCGGGCCCTCAAGCGCGGTATCTCGATCGCCTCTCACGACACCTTGGTCATCTGCGACGCCGACGGGACCTACCCAGTCGAGGAGATCCCCGCGCTGCTCGCCAAGTACGACGACGGCTTCGACATGATCATCGGCGCCCGCACGGGGTTCCGCGACGGATGGTTCAAGGCACCTCTGCGCCGGTTCTTGCGCTGGCTGGTCGAGTACACCTGCGGCCGGCGGATCGAGGACGTCAACTCGGGGCTCCGGGTGTTCGACCGCCGGACCGTGACCAGCTACCTGCCGACGCTCTGCGACACCTTCAGCTTCACCACGTCTCTTACCCTCGCCTACAACATGACCGGGCGCTTTGTCGGCGATGTCCCGATCGACTACCGGAGGCGCAAGGGCAGGACCAAGGTGAGACTCGTTCGGGACTCGCTACGAACGCTTCAGTACATCGTCCAGGCCATCATCTACTACAACCCACTCAAGCTCTTCTTGCTCTTCAGCGGGATGTGCGTATTCTTGGCCGGTGTCGGCTTTCTCGGCTCGGCGACGCTCGACCTCCGAAGCGGCTTTCCGCTCGGGATAGGCGGTCTGCTCATCGCGCTGATCGTCTTCTGCTTCGGATTGCTGGCCGACCTCCTAAGACAGATTCTGTCCAAGTAGAAGACCCTGGCCGGCGCCTGCGGCACGGAGGCACCCGGCCGGCGGAGGCTAGAATCCCTCGGCCCAGCCGTTGAGGATCTCGACAGTGGCGCCAGCGAGAGCACCCGTCTCCCGGTCGATAGTCGCCCCGAGCCAGAAGCCGACTCCATCGAAGTTGAGGGCTCCCATGACCTGGATGGGCATGCCGAGCTCGCGCACCTCGGCGATGAGGTCGTTGTCGAAGTCGCCCCGGGTCACCCGTGTGGGCCACTCCGAGACCGGATCGTCGGATCGGATCGGCGAGCGATAGATCGGTGCGTCGACCGCTTGCTTCGGATCCATTCCGAAATCGATGATGTTGACCAGGCTCTGCACCGAGGCCTCGAACAGACCGTTACCGATCGCGCTCGAGGCGATCACAGCGTCCTTCTTGCGCGTCACGATCATCGGATTGGTTCCGCTCCAAACCCGGTTGCCGGGACCTGCGGTTAGGATTCTGCCCTGCTGCGCTTTGGCTGCGTCCGGGATCGACACGCCATCGACAAAAATCCCGGTCTCACCCCAGGCTAAGGTGTTTATGCTGTGGAGCACCGCCGCCACGTTGCCATCGCTATCGACGACGATCACGCCGTCCGAATGCCCGGTTCCCAAGGGTGGCAGGAAGTTGTAGATCGAGCGGGTCGCCGAGATCAGTTCAAAAAGGCTGTCGGCCGACTCGCTGTAGTGCCCGATGGCCTCGAAATCGAGAGGCTTGATCTTCCGAAACACGTTGACAGTCATTTTGCCACCGGCGCCGGGTTTGCCCGGCGACCAGATCTTGTGGCCGCGGTAGCCGATCTTTCTCGCCCGCTTCCAGAGCGCCCGGTAGCTCGCCAGATCCTCGAGCGTCATCTTGCCGCCTTCCGCAGCGAGCGCCGCCACCAGCTTCTCCGCCCAGGCGCCGATGTACATGTAGTCGGCGCCCTCGGCCGCCACCTGGCGCAGGGTCTCGGCCAGAGCCGGCTGTTTGAACACGTCGCCGGTCATATAGAGGTTGCCGTCGGGCTTGAAGAAGATCGCGCGGGTCTCCGGGAGCCGGTTGAGCACACTGCGGCGAAACTCGATCGTTCCCCCGAGGTCGGGATCGATCTCGAATCCCTCCTCGGCGAAATAGATCGCCGGCTCGAAAAGCGATTCCCAGGGCAGGAGCCCGTAGCGCTCATGCGCCGCTTCGACGCCGGCCATGAATCCAGGCACCATGGCCGTGCGCCCGCTGGGTCCGCTCGAAGGAATCGACAACGGATCGTTCTCCTCCAAGAGAGTCGTGAACTCGCCGTTGAGATACCGGACCTTCCGCCTGCCGGCGTCGTAGTAGAGCATCGTGAAGATGCCAGCGAAGCTCACCCAGCTTCCCGCCGCCAGGGTGACCTGAGCCAGCGCAGTCGCGATCGCGGCATCCGCCGCGCTGCCGCCCTGCTTGAGCGCCTCGAGACCCGCGCGAACCGCTAGCGGGCCGGTGGTGCCGACCACCATCCCATCGATCCCCTCGGCGAGGTCCTTCGACCGGCCCGCGCGTTGCTGTAGATCGGAGTACTTTTCGAGATCGCCCTCAGGCCAGGCGGCCGGTGAGAGATCGACCGCGAGTGCGGTCTGGGATACCAGGGCTCCGAGAGCAAGAATCGCTGCGGATTTCTTCATCGCAGCTACCTCAGGCCGTCGATCGGATCCTTGCCGCTCGCTTCTGCCAGCGCGCGCGCGCCTTCTCCCGCTCTTCCTCCCGGTTGCGAGGCGCCGCCGAGGTCTCGAGTCCGTCGACCAGCCGCCGGCTCGCCGAAGCGATCTCTTTCACTGCCCGGTCGAAGGCCTTCTGATTGGCCTTCGACGGAGCCCTCATGCCGCTGATCTTGCGCACGTATTGGAGCGCCGCGTCGTGGAGCTCGTCGTCTGTGGCGACGGGCTCGAAGTTGAACAGAGGACGGATGTTTCGACACACGGGATCGATCTCCTATTCCGATCGCTGCGAGCGGCCCATCATACCGTGAGCCACGCCGGTCGATCCGACCCTGTTGAACGGTCTCCCGACGCTTTGTCGGAAACGGTTCGTCGACCCGGCGATCTAGCGAGCCGGACCGCGCCAGCTCTGCAGAACCTGCATGTAGTTCGCCCGCTCGAAGGCCGCCGGGTCGGGCGAGTGAGAGAGGTTCATGCTGCCCCGCATCTGTTCGAGCGAGTCGTACTCATTGTCCACGAGCCAGTTGCGGAAGCTGTCTCGGATCTCGGTGAGCCGATCCGGGCCGTGCATGAGAAGGGCGGACACTATCTGAATGCCGCTAGCACCGCACATGACCGCCTTGACCGCGTCCTCGCCGCTGTGGATGCCACCCGACACCGCCAGCGAGCATTCGAGCTGGCTCGAGAGAATCGCCAGCCAGCGCAGGCGCAGAAGCAGCGCGCTCGAGTCCGAGAGATGAAGACTCCGTACGGCCTCGAGTTCCTCGATGTCGATGTCCGCTTGATAGAACCGATTGAACAGGACCAGCCCCGAGGCGCCGGCCGCGACCAACCGTCCGGCAAAGCTCGGCAGGGCCGTATAGAAGGGCGACAGCTTGACGGTAAACGGAATGTCGATCGGACCGTCGAGAGTGTCGATCATCTCGACGCTCGTGGCTTCTACGTCTCCGGCGCTCAGGCCGGGATCGGTCACCAATTCGTAGAGATTGATCTCGAGAGCGGACGCGCCCGCTTCTTCGATCAGGCGCGCATACCTCAGCCATCGGCCGCTGCGCGTGCCGTTGAGCGAGGCGATGACCGGCACGTCGACCGCTTCGTGAATCTGACGGACCTGATTCAGATACTCCTCCGGTCCGAGCGCGAACTCGGTCGGGGCAGGCAGGTAGCTGGCAGCCTCGGCGAACGAGTTCGCGGGCTCATCCAGAAACGCCGCCGTCGCCATCTGTTCGTGCTCGATCTGTTCCTCGAAGAGCGAGCGCATGGTGATCGCGGCGGCCCCGGCGTCTTCGAGCCTCCTGACGCTGTCGAGATCGTCCGCGAGCGGCGAAGCGCCGGGCATGAACGGATGCTTGAGCTCGAGACCCAGATAGGTTGTTTTGAGATCCATGGTCCGGCTCCGATCAGGTCGAGGCTTCGGCGCGCGCCTCGAGGCCTTCTCCCTCGGGCACCGTCACGCCGGCCAGTTGCTGGTAGATCGAGAAGCGGCGCTCGGCGCGTTTCTGGCTCTCGGCCAGGAACCTCTTATAACGTGGGGGATCGAGTTTCTCGACCATCCGGAACCGGGTTTCGAGCGGCAGGATGTCCCGGACCTTCTTTCTCGGCTTCTTGGAATCGAGCTTGAGCGGCGGCAGCCCCTCGAGCGTCCGGCGTGGATCGAACCTGTAGAGTGGCCAGATCCCCGACTCGACCAGGAGCTTCTGATGCTCGACGCCATGGGCGAGATCGTAGCCGTGTGCGATGCACGGGCTGTAGGCGATGACCAAAGACGGGCCACGGTATGACTCGGCTTCGGCGATGGCTTTGACCGCGTGGTTCATGTCTGCGCCGAAGGCTACCGAGGCCACATAGACGTGGCCGTAGCTCATCGCCTCGAGGCCGAGATCCTTCTTGCCGATCTCCTTTCCCGCCACCGCGAACTTCGCTGCCGCACCCAGAGGCGTCGCCTTCGAAGCCTGGCCGCCGGTATTGGAATAGACCTCGGTGTCCATGACCAGGACGTTGACGTCCCGGCGGAGCGAGAGGACATGATCCAGGCCGCCGTAGCCGATGTCGTAGGCCCAACCGTCGCCGCCCACAAGCCAGACACTCTTTTTCACCAGATAGTCCGCGACCTCGGCGAGCCTCTCCGCCTCCGAGTTGCCGAGCGCTCCGAGTCTCGCCTTCAGACGCTCGACCCGGCTCCGCTGATCGGCGAAGTCGGCTTCCGTCTCGAGGCGGGCGCCGAGGATCTCGCCCGCCAGGCCGCCACCGACCCGTTCCGAGAGCCGCGCGAGCCGTAGCCGAGCCTGGGCGGCGAGGTGGTCCGCGGCCAGCCGGAAGCCCAGGCCGAACTCGGCGTTGTCCTCGAAAAGGGAGTTCGACCAAGCCGGTCCCCTGCCGTCCCGGTTGGTAGTGAACGGCGTAGTCGGCAGGTTGCCGCCATAGATGGACGAGCAACCGGTGGCATTCGCGATCAGCAGACGGTCGCCGAAGAGCTGGGTCATGAGCTTCACGTACGGCGTTTCCCCGCATCCGGCGCAAGCTCCGGAGTACTCGAATAGGGGCTCCATGAACTGTGATCCCTTGGCGTCGAGCCGCCCGATGAGAGCCCGGTCGATATCGGGCAGCTCGAGGAAGTGGCGGTAGTTCTCTCGCTCTCGCTCGCGGATCGGCCGCTGCGGCTGCATGTTGATGGCCTTGCGCCGTGGATTGGCCTTGTCCTTGGCCGGGCAGACCTCGACGCACAGATGGCACCCGGTGCAGTCTTCGGGAGCCACCTGGAGTGAGTACTGAAGACCCTTGAAGTCCTTCGCCCTGTAGTCGACGGAGAGGAAGCTCTCCGGGGCCGAACCGTTACCGTTCGCGGAGTCGAAGACCTTCGACCGGATCGCGGCGTGCGGACACACTAGCACGCAGTGATTGCACTGGATACAGACATCGGGCTCCCAGACCGGGATCTCCTGCGCGATGTTGCGCTTCTCCCACCGGCTGGTGCCGGTCTGCCAGGTGCCGTCGACCGGAAACGCGCTCACCGGCAGGAGATCGCCCTTGTCGGCAAGCATGAGCGCGGTCACTTTCTGGACGAAGTCCGGCGCCTCGGCGGCGACGATCGGCGGTCGCGATCGGGTGGCGGTAACCGAAACCGGTACCTCGACCGGGTGGAGATGCTCGACCGCCGCGTCGACGGCGCGGAAGTTCTTCTCCACCAGCACCGGACCCCGCTTGCCGTAGCTCTTCTCGATCGCTTTCTTGACCGCCGCCAGCGCCTCGGCTCGCGGAAGAATGTCGGTCAAAGCAAAGAAGCACGCTTGCATGATGGTGTTGACGCGGCCGCCCAGCCCCAGCTCGCGCGCCAGGCCGTAGGCGTCGATGACCCAGAAAGCGAGCTTCTTGTCGATGATCTCCTTCTGCACCTCGCTCGGCAGCCAGTCCCAAACGTCCTCGGCCGAGTGCGGCGAGTTCAAGAGAAACGTCCCTCCGTGGCTGGCGCGCTCGAGAACGTCGAAGCGATCCAGAAAGTCGAACTGATGGCAGGCCACGAACTGCGCCTGTCGCACCAAATAGGCCGAGCGAATCGGAGAGTCGCCGAAGCGCAAATGGGAGACGGTCACGGCGCCGGCCTTCTTCGAGTCGTATACGAAATAGCCTTGCACGTGCTTGGCGGTTTTCTCACCGATGATCTTGATCGAGTTCTTGTTGGCGCTCACGGTCCCGTCGGATCCGAGGCCGTAGAAAATCGCGCCGACACCGGTCTCGGAAGCCGGCGCGGCGGCCTGAGAATCCCGGTCGAGCTCGAGCGATCTGTGGGTGACGTCGTCGACGATTCCGACGGTAAAGTGGTTGCGCGGCTCCGATGCGGCGAGCTCCCTGAATACGCTCTCGACGCAGGTGGGATCGAACTCCTTCGACGAGAGCCCGTAGCGTCCAGCCACGATCCGCGGCGTCTTCGACCAGGTAGCGAGTGCCCGCGCCTCGGCCTCGCGAACGGCGGTGACCACATCCAGGTAGAGCGGATCGCCAACCGCGCCGGGTTCCTTGGTCCGATCCAGCACGGCGATATCGGTCACCGAGGCCGGCAGCGAGCGCGCGAACGCTTCGACGTCGAAAGGCCGGTACATGCGCACTTTCACGACACCGACCCGCTCGCCCTCCACCTCGAGCCGGGAGGCCACCTCGTGCGTGGTCTCGGCGCCCGAGCCCATCAACACCACGACGCGCTCCGCTTCCGGATGTCCCGCATACTCGAACAGGCCGTACGACCGCCCGGTGAGCTCGGCGAACCGGGCCATCCTCGCCTGGACGAGGCCCGGGCAGGCATCGTAGTAACTATTGCAGGCCTCACGCGCCTGAAAGAAGGCGTCGGGATTCTGAGCCGTGCCTCGAAGAACCGGCCGGTCCGGTGTCAGTGCCCGCTTGCGATGCGCCTCGACCCATTGGTAGTCGATCAGGGACCGCAGCATCCCGTCCGACACTTCGTCGATCTTCTGGATCTCGTGCGAGGTTCGAAAGCCGTCGAAGAAATGCAGGAACGGGATGCGCGACTCGAGCGTAGCGGCCTGCGCTATGGCTGCCATGTCGTGGGCTTCCTGAACCGAGCCCGAGGCGAGCAGAGCGAAGCCCGTCTGGCGCGCGGCCATCACGTCCGAGTGATCGCAGAAAATCGAAAGCGCGTGCGTCGCGAGCGACCGGGCGGCGACGTGCAGAACGAACGGAGTCAACTCGCCGGCGATTTTGTACATGTTCGGGATCTTGAGCAGCAAACCCTGTGACGCGGTGAAGCTGGTGCCCAGCGAACCCGCTTGGATGGCGCCGTGGACGGCTCCCGCGGCGCCGCCTTCCGACTGCATCTCGACTACATCGGGAACCTGTCCCCAGATGTTGGGCCGCGCTTCCACGGACCAGGCGTCGGCCAGCTCACCCATCGGCGACGCCGGAGTGATCGGATAGATTGCTATGACTTCGTTGACTCTGTAGGCCACCGAAGCGGCAGCCTCGTTGCCGTCGACCGTGATTTTGCGTGCACTGGTCATGATGCGCTCCCAAAGACCGGGTCCGCTGGCATGCTAGAGGCGGCCCGAGGCCACCACCATACCTGGGCGACCAGTCGCACGCCCACCCTAAAAGGGGGCCGGTTGCCTACCGCTGCCGGGCCTGGCGGAAACTCACCAACCGGCCTTCGACTTCATCCCAAAGATGGAGCCTGGCGCTGCGCAGGCTCGACCAGACCGTCAACCGAGTTACGTGGTGCAACTCTGCAACCTCGGTGAAACACTGTCTCAGACGGTAGTTGGGAATGGCCGCGGCCAAGTGGTGCACATGGTGGTAGCCGATGTTGCCGGTGAACCAATGCAGGAAGGCCGGAAGATCGTAGAGCGAGCTGCCTTCGATTCCGGCCCGATAGAAGTCCCATTCCTGGTGCTCCCGCCAGTAGGTGTCCTCGAATTGGTGCTGGATGTAGAACAGCCAGACCCCGAGGGCTCCGCTCAAGAGGATGATCGGCACCTGCACCAGCAGAAAGCGCTGGAGGCCGAAAAGCTGCCAGCCGGCCAGAAAGGCCCCCGCGATCGCCAGATTCGTCCACATGACGCTGGCCCACTCGCGCTTCCAGGTCCTCGGGATGTCGAGAGGGAGCCGCTGCTTGAGCACGAACTGATAGACCGGCCCCACTCCCAGGAGAACGAAGGGGTGGCGATAGATCCTGTACTTGAGCTTGCCCCACCAACCGCGCGCCTTGTACTCACTCACGGTGATCGTCTCGACGTCTCCGAGTCCGCGGCGGTCGAGGTCCCCCGAGGTTCCGTGATGGATGCCATGCGTGCGGCGCCAGTACGCAAACGGAGTCAACGTCACGACCCCGATGATCGCGCCGACCGCGTTGTTGAGCTTCCGGGACTTGAAGAACGAGAGGTGCCCGCAGTCGTGCAGGAAGATGAACAGTCGGATCTGAAGGCCCACCGCCGGAATCGCCAGGGCGAGGGTCAGCCAGTACGATAGCTGCAGGCTCACCAGCATCAAATACCAGTTGAGAGCGAGAAGCGCCGCCGTCGTAAGCAGCTGAAACCATGCCTTGCGGTCGATCGCACCCATGTAGGGTTTCAGCAACTCGGTCCAGTACTTGTGCACTTCGGCTCTTGAGGGAACTTCCAAAGGCGTCTCCTTAGCGACAGGTCCGCGGTCGCCCCACTTTAGCAGGGCCGAGCACTACTCCGGGCCTCCCTCCGGCGGGCCAGCATCCGCGCTAGTCTTGGACCCCGAGATGTCCGACTCGAGAACTCTTCGCTGGAACAAGTGCCCACTGTGCCGGTCCGAGCGGCGCTCGATCCTTGTAGATCACGGATCCCTGGCTTTCGCGCGCTGCGAATGCGGGCTCGTCTACAAGAGCTGTGGTGAAGCGAAATTAGTCGAAGAGACCGAGCCGACCTGGAACAAGCGTTACGACAAACGCCAGGCCCGCCGGGTCCGAAAGGCGCGGTGGCAGATCCAGGACGTGCTCAACCATGTCGAGCCCGGACCGCTTCTCGACGTCGGCTGCTCGTTGGGCTATGCGCTCGAGGCCGCCGCTGAGCTCGGGCTGGACGCCAAGGGCCTCGACTTGAACGAGGCTCTCATCGAACCATGCCGCGAACGGGGTCACGACGTTTACGTAGGCGACGTGGCCGGGCCGTATCCGTTTCCGGATGAATCCTTCAATCTCGTGCTGCTGAAGCACGTCTTCGAGCACACGCCCGAGCCGAGAGCCGCCTTGCGCGAGCTCCGCCGCGTCGTCAAACCCGGGGGCGCGATCTTCATCGCGGTGCCGAACGTCGAGTATTTCAAGGCGCGACTGGCGCCTAAGAGTTACTACTACTTCTCACCCGACTCCGGTGGCCGCTACCACTTCGTCTACTACACCTCGAAGCATCTCAGGCGGCTGGTCGACGACGAGGGCTTTCGAACCGTGCGCGTCCATCCGCACCTCTGGCATCGCCGGGTCGGCTGGCGCACCCGACTCACCGACCTCGGCCTGCTTCCCTGTCGAGCTCTCGACGGGCGTTTCAGAAACGCGATCGGTCTTGCCAGAGAGTTCTGGCTGATCGCGGTCAAGAACTGCAACCCAGCTAGCGCTTGAGAGCGAACGTCAAGCCCAGCGCGAGCACTGCGGCACCGACCAGCGCTATCAGAATCCACTGCTGCGGCAGCGCAACTCCCCCGGCGCGGGAGTAGGCGAAGAGCCCCAGAGCGCCCATGAGCACGAGTCCCAGGGCGACCGCAAGAACGGCACCCGGCTAGCAGCCCGTGGCAGAAGTCCAGATGGTCGCGCGACAAGGTCTTACGGTA
>JBHHWO010000079.1:0-21284 GCA_046756565.1 Thermoanaerobaculia bacterium
CGTACCGTAAGACCTTGTCGCGCGACCATCTGGACTTCTGCCACGGGCTGCTAGAGCGTCATCACCGCCGACACAGGAAAGTGGTCCGCCCCGCCGAACAGGGCGTCCTTGACCGAATCCACCTTCTGATTCGTCGCGTCTTCCTTGTGGTCGTAGAAGGGGTTCCACACTGTGAATCCGTCGACTTTCACACCCTGGCTGACCAGAATGTGGTCGATCAGCACGTTGACGCGATCGCCCGTTCCCTTGTCCGTGAACCGAGACGTGGACGGGGTCCAACCGTACCGGCCGAGCTTGGGTTGTGGCAAGACGTGCTTGAGTATCAGCTCGGGCTCCCAGACGTCCCCCAACAGAAGGTCGACGGCGCTCTTGGCGTAGCGCCGTTCGTAGAAGTCCATGCCGAAACCATCGTTGATGTCGCCCATCACGATGACATGCCGGTTGGGGTCTTCGGTCAACCACTGATCCACGCGCCCGCGAATCGACAGGCACTCGGCAAAGAGCTTCTTGCGATTCCTCTCTGAGACCTGAACGAAACGGGCCGAGTCGACCTTGTCGAAGATGCCCTTCGACTTGGTGTGGGCGACGATGATGCGCGCCATCTCGTCTCCCCCGCCCGCTGGCTTGACCGAAAGCTCGAGCGGCGGCCGGAAGTGCTCGTAGTGCTCCTTGATCAAGGTATCAGTCGTGTCCACCAGAAACGGCTCATTGAAGGGGTGCTTCGTCATTGCTTTGGTCGGCTTGTGGGTCAGCGTGACCTTGTCGCTCTTGAACAGGGCGCAGAGCTCCTGCTGGCCGCGCGACACGAACCCGGACACGGCCTTGTAGGTGCTCGCGAGCCCGTGGTGGTTGGCCCAGGTCTTGAGCTGCGTCGTGGCCTTCTTCGATCCGCTGGCGGTCGTGTCGGGTCCTTCGACGATGCCTAGGATGTCCGGATCCATCTCGCGGACCACATCGGCCAGAAAGGCGCCGCGCGCCGCGTCCTCGCCGCTGGTCTTGACACTCCCGTCCGCCTTGAACAGATCCTTCATCCACTCCATGTTGTACACGGCTACATTGAGCTTCATGGCAATGTCCTCCTGACGTGGTTTTTTCCATCGTACACCGAGAGGAATAGATTCGCAGAGGAATAGGGAAACACAGAGCTCCCCGCCCTCCTCAATCGCTCTCTGGCCTCCAGATACGATCCCAGAAACCAACAGGACGAGCTTTTATTCGCACTCTCTTGGGTTCTTCGTTGAACCAGTGCATGGTGAGTTTTCCGTGAGTAGGTCCCGCTAGAGCGGCCTGTCTGATAGAAATCGCAGCGGGATGAGCTTCGGGAAGACCAGCGCTCTGCGATGGATCGCGGCCCTGCTTGTCTGTCTGACCGCCCTGGTCGCGCCCGCCGCCGCGTCCACGAGCGACTCCTCGGAGCTTCCGGATTTGGATGCCCTGCGCTTGCTTCGAAGGGCTCGGTTGACCGAGCGCGCCGGAGACGCCGAGGGCGCGCTGCGAATCCTGCAGGAAGCGGTCACTCGGTACCCGAGCGAGATCCTGCCGGTGGTCGAGCTCGTAGCCGCCGCCGAGCGGAGCGGAAACCAAGAGATCCATGAGACCTACCGGCGCCAACTCCAGGAACGCCTGACGGAGCCCGAAGTACCGCTACCGCCGAGCGTCGCTCTGTTCCTGGCGAGGGCTCCCGGAGCATCCGAACGCGACCACAGGGTTCTTCTTGCGGCGATCGAACACCGGCTTCCGGGCGCCGACGGCAAGGCCTTGCTGGGTTATCTCGAGGCCGCCTTTCTCTGCGAGATCGGACTGGGTGACAGGGCCTCTGCCCGTGCGCGGCTGGCCAGCCTCATCGAGCGCGACCCGAGCGATCGCTTCGTGTGGCGAGCGTTTCACCTCGATGTCCAGCTCGAGCGGTGGGAAGACGCTCTCGAGTTCGCGCGAAGCCGAGTCCAGGACGGAGCCTCCCCGACATGGGTCGAAGCCATCTACCTGCGAGCCCTTGCGCGGCGGGGTCCGAGCCCTGAGCTCGACGGATTGCTGGAGAAGATCGCGACGAACTATCCCGAGGATGAGGCGCTTCCAGAGAATGTCGGGCACCTCGTTCTCGAGCTCGCGTGGCTCTTCTACGACGACGGTTACGAAGACCGCTCCAAAGACCTCTTTCGTTTTCTCCACGCCCGTGGCGAAAGCGTGGTAGCGGCGAGGACCCTGACCCATCTCTTCGGGGACAGCATCGGCTACGAAGCGACGGCAGCCGACGAGACGCCCACCGAGGAGGCCGATCCCCACAGGTACTATGACCAGGGCACGAGCCTCTTGACCAGCGGCGAGGCCGCCGCCGCGATCGAGCTCTTAGCGGTTGCAGCCGAGAAACTGCCGGAGTTCGAGCCCGCCTGGTACAACTACGGCCTGGCGGCAATGCACCTCGAGCGGTGGACGGACGTCGAGCGCGTCTTTCGCAGAGTGCTCGAGCTCAATCCGTCGCGCTCTGAAGCCCATCTCAACCGAGGTCTGGCCCTCTACCACCTCGATCGGTGCGACGAGGCTGTCAAGGCGCTGGCCGCGTTTCTGGAGGTTCATCCGGAACGGTACCGCGCTTACTACTACCAAGCGACTTGCTACCGCCTGATGGGCGACCCCCGCAAGGCTTCGGAGGCCATGGACAAGTACCGGCAGCACGGGCCTCAGGGCCAGCCCTAGAACGTACGCAAGTACTCCTTGAAGTCTCCCTCGAGCTCGGCGAGCCGCTTGCCGTAGACCGCCTCGAGCGTTTCGACGCCCGAGAAGCCCTCCGCCACGTAGAGGACCATCCGCGGGAACTCGTCCTGCGCCCAGCCGGCGTCCGCGTGCCGGAGAAAATGCACGAGGAGCCAGGAGGCCGGGTAGTAGAGCTGACGGCGCTCTCCGTAGAAGGTATCGATGTCGGTCGTCAAGAGCTCCTTGATCGTCGGACCGCGGCCCTGACGCAGGGCCTTCTTCGCCGTTTCCAAGTCGAAATAGGACTGGGCCGTGCGCTTCACCACGCTTCCCTGGACCATCTTGAACTCCCGCCTGAGGGTGCGCCCGGGCACGAGCCGGCCCTTCTTGATCGTCGAGTTTTCGAGGTAGGTCGCGAAGCCCTCGCCGAACCACCTCGGGAGCGGCCGGTCCGGCCGTGTCACGTGCTCGTTGACAAAGGCGTGGGTCGTTTCGTGCAACAGCGCACCCAGGATCGAATCACCGTGGCGGTGCTCGAGGTGAATCGCCACCAGTCCCGCGCCCAAGTAGAAACCGCTCGCCCACTCATAGACAGGCGATATGCGGCTCCGGAATTCCTCGAATCGGTCTCTGTGAGCGAAGGCGATCACCTGGAGCTTGACCAGCGGCGCCGACAGTTCGATCCCGGGCGAGAAGATGTCGTGGAGGGTCGCGAATATGGCGTTGATGTTCTGAGCCAGCTGTTCAACTGTCTCGGCACGCTCGGCATCGGTATGGACGACAAACAGCTGCGAGCTCCGAGAGCGGAGATGATCGCCGTCCAAAAGCTTGTAGGCCTGGGAGGTGGCGCGCTCCAGAACCCGCAACCGCTGCTCCTTGGAAGGGCCGAACGGCGACCCGATGTAGGTGAACTGGTCCCCTCGAGGCCTACTTCCACCGATCCGGGCGTTGCCACTGCCGTAGTCGCGAAACTGTAGGGTCCAGGACAGCTCTGACGCGACCGCCTCTCCGTCAACGAGCTTTGGCGCGTAACGCCATTGCAGCAAGGTCGCCTCCACGTGCGTCCGGATCTCCGGGTCGAGGTGGGTCGACGGGGTGATCGACCGGATCTCCACCTCTGTGACCTTGCCCCTTGGGTCGATTGCGATCCTCAGATCGACCTCCGGATAGACCGACTCCCGGACGGCGGCGGCCAGGTTCCACACCGTCGGGGCAAAGAGCTCGACAGGAGGCCGGATGTCCGCGCTCCCGGCCGGCCAGGCCGTGAGCAGCACCGACAAAGCGTAGGTGGCGGATCGCACGAGAAGCGAGCGTAGCAAAGAACACAATCGTCAAGCCAGAGACCAAGGTGCCGATGAACAAGGTGCCACCGTCTTCTCAGAACACAGGCAAGAATTGACTTTTCAGTAGGGAACTAGACGCCAAACAGCGCCTACTTCTGGCGAGAATGATGGAACCTATTCCCCTATTCCCGGAACCTACTCCCGAAGGCTTGTGGGTCAGCGTGACCTTGTCGGGCCTACTCTCCCGACCCCACCGTGCCCACACGCGTACCCGCGGCGCCGTGGCGCTGGCTCGATAGCCACCCAGTCGGACCTCGCGCCGGCTGGGACTGCCCGCGCGAGCCCACCAAAATTCACCTCCCCCTTTTAGCCTTATGACCAACTACAGGTTAGGGCGGGAATAGTTGGTGCGACGATCGAGATTCCTACCGCAGGAGGCGCTACTCCTCGCGGTGTGGCTCTCAATCCCTTGACTGGCGAGCGGTTCGAGGAGACAGACCGAGCCGAGTCCGTGTCGTAGTTATTCGCAAGCCTGCGAGCAGTTCTCAGTCGACAAGCGGGCTCTCGGCCGAGGCCAATCGGAATAGTCCCCTGAAGTTCTCGCCGGTGACCGCGCAGAGCTCTTTGTAGCCGAGCTCCAGCTCCTCGGCGACCCGCCGCGCTACTTCCACCACCCAGGCAGGCCGGTTCTTCTTGCCACGGTACGGCACCGGCGCAAGGTAGGGAGTGTCGGTCTCGACGAGGAGCCGCTCGACCGGAGTCGCCGGGAGTATCTCTCGCACATTGTCCGCCCTGGGAAAAGTGACCATCCCGGAGATCCCGAGATAGAAGCCCCGTTCGAGCGCGGCCGACGCCAGCTTCGGTCCGCCGGCGTACGAATGGAGCACGCCGCGAAGCCCATCGAAGCTCGGGTTCCCGATGGCGTCCGCCATCTCGGCATTGCTGTCGCGATTGTGGACGATCACGGGCAGGCCGGCGTCGCGAGCCACCTGCCACTGCGCGAGCATCACCCGCAACTGGACGTCGCGAGGCGAGTGGTCGTAGAAGAAGTCCAGGCCGCACTCCCCAACGGCGACGATTCCCGGCTCCTTCAGGAGCTCGGATAGCCGAAGCTCGTCGCCCTCGCGCCAGCTCGTGGCCTCGTGAGGGTGCACGCCCAGGGCGCACCAGACGTCCGGCTCGCGCTGTGCCATCGCCAGGAGAGCCTCCGCGTCGTCCAGCCGGATCGCCGGAACCAGGAAGCCCTCGACGCCGGCTTCGCGAGCCTGGTCGAGAGATTCCGACAGCTCGGCTCCTTCGAAGTACTGCAAATGGCAGTGCGAGTCGATCGGGCCCGTGCGCGAGCCGGCCCGCGCTTGATCCGTCATAGCGAGCCCTATTTGACCGGAGTTCCTGACGGTACGTCCGAGCCGGGGTGCAGGAGGACCGGCTTGCCGTCCACCGAAGCGGCGAGGACCATCCCCTGCGACTCGACGCCCATGAGCTTTGCGGGCTGGAGGTTCGCCACGATCACGACCTGCTTGCCGACCAGCTCTTCCGCTTCGTAGGCCTCGGCGATGCCGGCGACCAGGGTGCGCCTCTCTACTCCGACCTCGACCTCGAGCTTGATCAGCTTCTTGGACTTGGGGACGCGCTCGGCTCCAACGACGTGGGCCACCTTGAGCTCGGTCTTGGAGAACTCGTCGATGGTGATCATGTTGCTTTCTTCCTTTTCGGTAGCGGCGTCCGGCAGGGCCGCGGGCCCCAATTTGCCGGCCAGAAAGGCGGCTTTGTCTATCCGGGGAAATAGCGTCTGTTTCGCCGGCAACTGCGCGGACAGCGGCAAGCGGCCCCAGGTCAGTGAATCGGCGTCGGCTGTGTCGGGGTCTACGCCAAGCGCACTCAGCACTCGGGCGGCAAGCGTCGGCATCACCGGAAGAAGACCGGTGGCCACGAGTCGAACGCCCTCGAGGCCATTCCAGAGGATTCGCGACACACGTTCGTCGACCTCTCCGGCCTTGAGCGCCTTCCACGGCTCGCGGGACACGAGATACTGATTCACTTCGGCCAGGATCCGCCAGAGGCTCCTGAGTGCGTTTTGAAACGCGAAGGCGTCCATTGCTTCGAGGTACTCGGGAATCGCCACTTCGGCGGTCACCTTGACCGGATTGTTGCCGCACGACTCGGGCGGCGTCTTGCCGTCGAAGGCCTTGCTCGAGAGCTTGACCAAGCGGCTCAACGTGTTGCCGAGGTCGTTGGCCAGATCGCTGTTGAACCGGTCGACGAACGCCTCGTCGGAAAAGGACGCGTCCTGCCCGAAGACCATCTCGCGGAGCAGGAAATAGCGCACCGGATCGACTCCGAAGTGGGCAAAGAGGTGGTCCAGTTGGACGATGTTGCCGACCGATTTCGAGACCTTCTTCGCGTCGCGTAGCCACCAGCCATGCGCCCAGACGGTGGTCGGAAGCGGCAGCCCCGCCGACATCAGAAACGCCGGCCAGTAGACCGCGTGGAATCGGAGAATGTCTTTGCCCACCAGTTGGATTCGCGGGCCGTTCTCGGCCGCCCAGTACCTGTCATAGGGGCCCTTGTCTTCGCCGGCTTCACCAAAGCCCAGAGCGCTCAGATAGTTGGTCAGCGCTTCTAGCCAGACGTAGACGGTCTGCCCCTCGTGGCCGGGAAAGCTCACGCCCCAGGGTAGATTCGCCCGGCTCACCGACAGATCTCGCAAGCCCGACTCGACAAAGCTGCGCACTTCGTTCCGGCGGCTGGCGGGCTCGACCGATCCGGGCTGTGCGTACCATTCGAGCAACCGGTCCTGATACTTCGACAGCCGGAAGAAGACGTTTTCCTCCGACTGCCACTCGGTCGGGCTCTCGTGAACCGGACACGTCTTGCTCTCGCCGATCTCCTTCTCGGTGTAGAAGGTCTCACACGACGCGCAGTACCAGCCTTCGTGCTTGTCCACGTAGAGGTCGCCGTTGGCTTCGATCCGACGGATGATCGCGCGGACTGCCCGGTGGTGTCGTTGTTCGGTGGTGCGAATGAAGTCGTCGTGTGAGATTCCCACCTGGCGCCAGAGCTCGTGGTAGCGCTCGACCACCCGATCCGCCTGCTCCTGCGGAGTGATGCCCTTCTCCTCGGCGATTCGGAGAATGTTCACCCCGTGCTCATCCGTGCCGGTGACGAAGTAGACGTCGTCGCCCTTGAGCCGCCTGTAGCGAGCCACGGTGTCTGCCACGACCGTCGTATAGACGTGCCCGATATGGGGCAGGTCGTTGACGTAGTAGATCGGTGTGGTGACGTAGAACGTGGACATGGCGAAGGGTCCCCGGAAGGGATCGGCGGGACCCAAAATACTAGCAGCCCGGAGAGGACCTCAGGCTCCGCGTCGGACCGGGTTGAGGGGTGCGAGGTCACCGGCCAGCGGCGATCCGCGCGAACCGCGGCTCGCCGAGATGGATCAAAACACCTCCACCGTGGCGACATGCCCCGGTGCATTCCGAATTCGCGTATCGCGTGTGAGGAGGGGTACCTGGAGAAGCTCCGCCAACGCAACGTAGACGGCATCGTAAACCGTCAGGTTCTCGCGTAGTTCCCAGGCACACGGCAGCAGGAGATCATGGCCATGCCGCTCCAGAGGCAGGCCCGACAAGTCCTCCAAAACAGCTGCAGCGCGCGAGCTGCCAAGGTGTCCTCGCAAACACAACCGCCTGAGAGCCTGAGCGATCTCGACGTCCAAGAGATGCGGTGCATGCAGATCTTCCTCGTGCTCGAGAACGCGCGCCGTCATCGAGCTTCCCGCCGGCGTCTGCAGCAGAATCTCGAGGGCAGCCGAGGCGTCGAGAACAATCAACGAGATAGCCGTTCCGCCGCGACGATCTCGGCCGCAGATTCCGGTAGCTCGACTCCGCCACGGCTGCGCAATCGCTCGAGCAATTCGGCCTTGGTCGGACGCTCTGCGATTCGGCGTAGCTCGGCTGCAAGGAAGTCCGACAGAGACATACCCGCAAGGGCAGCTCTCGACTTGAGAACCCGGTGCAACTGAACAGGGACGTTTCGTATCTGGATCATCTTTGACATGCCAATCACAGATTAGCATGTTCTGCACATGTACCTACCACCCTCCCCTCGCTTTGAGCGAAATCCATCGCTCTCCGCCGCCCAGAATCAGGTGGTCCAGGAGCTCTACGCCAACAACCCGGCCCGCCTCGGCCAGGCGGCGCGTGAACGCCAGGTCCTCGGCGCTCGGGGAGGGATCACCGCTCGGATGGGTGTGGAAGATCACGATTCGAGCGGCGTCTGCGAGTAGCGCCTTCTTCAGAAGCTGCCGCGGCGAGACCGCGGCACGTTGAAGCGTTCCGCGAAAGACCTCGGCCTCCCCGAGTAGCCGGTTCTTCGCATCCAGAAGGAGGGCGCCGAGGATTTCCTGGCCCTGTCGCGAGTAGCGGAGCCTCAGGTAGCGAGCGACCGCATCGGGCCGATTGAGAAGATCCTGGTCCGGAATCTCACTCCGTGCCAGCCGCCGCCCCAGCTCGACGGCTGCCAGCAGAGCGGCTGTCTTGGCCGGACCGATCCCGGGCCGCCGAAGGCGATCCGGCTCGATCCCGACCAGACCGGCGAGACCCGCTCGCTCGCGCAAGAGCTCTCGGGCCATGTCGAGGGCCGAGAAGCCGGCTCCGCCGGTGCGAAGCAGAATCGCGACCAGCTCGCTGTCGGCCAGCGAGCCGCCGCCGTTGGCGAGCAGCCGCTCGCGAGGCCGCTCGGAGGTCTCGAGGTCGCAGATGAGGCTCGGCATCTCTCCGGTAGAGACGCCATGGGCCGAGAAGCTCTGGCGGTCTGCTGTAGCGGCCGAGACAGAGCCTCGGCCGAGAATCAGGACGAAAACGCCGACGCTGCTGCCACCCCGACGACGCCCCTACCCGCACAACACGCTGCCACCGTTGACGTTCAGGATCTCGCCGGTGATGTGGCTCGCGAGCGGCGAGGCCAGAAAGAGCACTGCACCCGCGATCTCCTCTGCCGTAGCGACGCGGCCGAGCGGAATGATCCTCTCGATCTCGGCCCGACCGCCACCCTCGTAGGCCTCGGCGGACATGTCGGTGTCGACCCAGCCCGGCGCCACCGAGTTGACCCGGATCTTGGGAGCCAGTTCGGTTGCCCAGGACTTGGTCATCGCGATGACCGCTCCTTTGCTGGCGGCATAGGGGCTGTGGAACGCTTCGCCGCGCTGGCCGGCGGTCGAGCCGATGTTGACAATCGAAGGGTCATCCGATCCGGCGAGAAGCGGCAAGGCCGCATGCGCCGCCCAGAAGACACCTCCGACGTTGACCGCCAGCGTGGCGTCGAGCGTCTCGGCGTCGAGCGTCTCTAGCTCGTTGCGCACCCAGACGCCGGCGTTGTTGACGAGGCAGTCGAGACTACCCCACTGCTCTTTCACCCTGTCGAACAGGCCCGTGACCTCTTCCTTGGCGGAGAGATCGGCGCCGGCTAGATCATGCGCGCCGTCCGCCGGCGGCGGTAGCGACTCCAGCACCGCGCGGGCGGCCTCCTCGCGGCGGGCGTAGTGGACCCAGACCGACGATCCGGCCTCGGCAAACAGCCGGCAGCAGGCAGCGCCGATGCCACGGCTGCCGCCCGTGACAAGGACCTTCCGCCCGGAAAGATCGATCACCGGCTACTCGCCGTTCTCTACCACGATCGCGATGCCCTGGCCGCCGCCGATGCAGGCCGAGGCCACGCCGACCCCGCCGCCCCGGCGCTGGAGCTCCTTGAGAAGGGTGAGCGTGATCCGCGTGCCGGTCGCACCCAGCGGATGCCCCAGAGCGATCGCGCCGCCGTTGACGTTGAGCTTGTCCATGTCGAGCCCCAGCTCCTTGACGCAGGCCAGGATCTGGCCGGCGAAGGCTTCGTTGATCTCGATGAGATCGAAGTCCCCGATCTCCATTCCCGCGCGCTCGGCCGCCTGCCGGATCGCCGGCGCCGGACCGATCCCCATGCGCGCCGGATCGACTCCGACCACCGCCCACGACTTGATTCGCCCGAGCGGCTCTTTGCCCCACTCGGCGGCCTTCTCGGCCGTGGTCAGAATCATCATGGCGGCGCCGTCGACGATGCCCGACGCGTTGCCGGCGGTCACATAGCTGTCCTCCCCGAAGACCGTGGGCAGTCCCGCTAGAATCTCCATCGTGGTCTCGGGCCGCAGGTGCTCGTCGCGCTCGAGGGTTCGCTTCCTCTTGCCCCGCCCGACTTCTATGGGCACGACCTCTTCGGCCAGGCGGCCCGCTTCCCAGGCGGCCGCGGCCTTCTGCTGGCTCCCGACCGAGAACTCGTCCTGATCTTCGCGCGAGATGCCGTAGTCGTTCGCCAGGTTGTTCGAGGTCTGCGCCATGTAGCAGTTGCAATAGGGATCGAGGAGCGAGGCCATCAAGAGGTCTTCGAGTTTGCCCTGGCCCAGACCGAAACCGCGGCGAGCGCCCCAGATGACGTGCGGCGCCTGGCTCATGCTCTCGGTGCCGCCCACCAGACAGGTCTCGCCCTCGCCGTTCAGAATCAAGTGAGCGCCGCTGACGATGGCCTGGACGCCCGAGCCGCAGAGCCGGTTGACGGTCAGCGCCGGCGCCTCCTGCGGGACGCCTGCCTTGAGCGCCACGTGGCGGGCGCCGTAGATCGCGTCGCGCGAGGTCTGTAGCGCATTGCCCACCACCGAGTGATCGATCGCATCCGGCGACACTCCCGTTCGCTCGAACAGCGCCTTGGCCGCGTGTGCGCCCAAGTCGATCGCCGAGATCCCGGCCAGCGATTGATTGAACTCGCCCATCGGGGTTCGCACCCCGTCGATCAAAACCAGCTCTTTTCTCAATTCCATCTGCGGTTTTCCTCCTGGCCGGGGTCCCCCCGGCGGACGTAGCTGACCTTCCTAGGTAACCGGGCCCGGGCGGCTGAGATTCCCTCCCGTGCCTCCTCTGCTAGAAGCGAAGCCCTAGAAACCTCGCTTGCCACTCGTTCAACGAAACCGAGACCGAGCTCCGGTGTGTCAAAAGGACTCGGATTTCGGTGGTATCTGGGCAGAACCAGACTCCACCCCCGGTGAACCCGGTATGACCGTACCAGAGTCCCGACCGCTTGGCCGCAGCCGCCGGCCGCCGCTGCCAGCCCAGCGCGTAGGCACCACTCCCGCCGAGCGCCACCTCGACGGCGGTCTCGCCGAACAGCACCCGGGGCCGTGCCCACTCCCTCGTCAGGCGCCATATCGCGCGCGCCGATCCGAACAACCCGGCGTGACCCGACGGCCCACCCAGGAATCGCGCATTGCCATCCTGAATCCTCCCTGGACCCGGAGCCCGCAGCCGGCGAACCCGAATGCCTTGCGCCCGCGCGAGACTCACCTCGCGATCGGTTCCGAGCCGGCACTCGACAACCGCCGGAGTGTCACCCGGCGGCCCGGCCAGCCGTGAAAGCCCGAGCGGCCGCGCGACCTGTCTTCGAACCAGGGTCGCAAAGTCCCGGCCCGTAACTGCCTCGGCGATGCCGGCCCAGGCCATGAAACCGAGATCGCTGTACGTCGATGGGGCAGCGCCCAGGAAACTCGCACTCGAAATCAGCCCCTCGAGCATGTCCGAGGGCCGTGTCCAGTGATGGTAGAGCGGCGCCCACGCCTGAAAGCCGGCACGCTGGCGGAGCAACGTTGCGAGCTGGCGCCGTCGAAGCTCCGGAGCGACCCGCACGTCCGTTCCGCGGAGCGCTCCTGCGATCGTCGTCGAGAGCGAGAGCCGGCGGCGGCGATCCAGCGCCAGGGCGAGAGTCGCGCTCACGGGCTTTGTGAGCGATGCAAGGTCGAACAGGCTCGAGGTCGTCACCCGGCCCGCGGGCCCGGGCCGCTTCATGCCGCCCGCCGCCTCTTGGGCAATCGTCCGCCCGTCCCCGACCACCGCTGCGGCCGCACTGACCGCGCCCGAGCCGACGAGCTCATTGAGGAAGCCCTTGAGTGCGTGCCGTGCCACGGCCTAGTAGTTTGCCGGATGGCCGGTCTGAAGCAGCACGACCCGATCGTCGCGCCCGATTGCGCCGCTCTCGATGAGCGACTCCAGGGCCACCCAGCAGGCGGCGCCTTCCGGCCCCCAGTCGAGACCGGTGAGCTTGGGGAGCTTGCGATTCGCCTCCTCGACCACAGCTTCGTCGACCGCCACCGCCGTTCCGTTGGTCTTGCGCAAAGTCCTCAGGATCAGAAAGTCGCCCACCGCCTTCGGCACTCGCAGACCCCAGACTCGGGTGTCCGGATCGGGCCACGGTTCCGCGGCTTCGGCGCCATCGTGAAACGCCTTGACGATCGGCGCACAGCCGCTCATCTGAACGGACACCATCCGCGGGCGCTCCGAGCCCGCCAGGCCGAGCCGCTCCAGTTCGTCGAACGCCTTGGGAATGCCGATCAGCCCGGTTCCGCCGCCGGTCGGATAGAGGATCCACTCCGGCAGGCTCCAGGCGAACTGCTCGGCGAGCTCGAAGCCCATGGTCTTCTTGCCCTCGAGCCGGTAGGGCTCTTTCAAGGTCGAGACATCCATGAGGTCGGGCGCTTCCTCGGCCAACCACGCGCCCGACTCGACCAGATTGGCGCCTACGGCGTCGACGCGGGCCCCATACGAACGCACCTTCTCGAGAACGCGGTCGGGGGCATCGGCCGGCACCGCCACCCGGCACGGCAAACCGCACGCCGCGGCATAGGCCGAAGCCGCAATCGCGGCGTTGCCCGCACTCGGAAGCCGCACACCGGGAGCGCCCAGCTCACGGGCGCGGTTGAGCGCCATCGAGAGTCCCCGAGCCTTGAACGAGCCGGTGGGGTTGCCTGCCTCCTGCTTGACCCAGACCCGCTGCCCCAAAGCCGCCTCGCCCTCGAGTGCCACGAGCGGCGTTCCGCCCTCGCCCAGGTCGGTGCGCCTCTCGGGGTCAGAAACCGGCAGAAGCTCACGATAGCGCCACATCGTCCAGGGCCGCCGCTCGAGGCTGCTCGCGAGCCGTTCGCCCCGCTCTTCGTCCAGGTCGTACTCGACCAGCCAGGGTGCTCCGGCCGGCGACAGGTTGTGCAGCTCATCGAGGCGAGCTGTCTCACCGGTCTTCGGGCACACCAGGTCTCGGGCCCAGTTCACGGCGCTCAATGTATCAGCGGGTCTCCGGACCCAGCTTGACGTGAGCGTCGGCGGGAACGCCTCAGCAAGATAGTCTTGCCGGGCGAAGCTGGGAGACGTGCTCCGACGCGTGAAGGATCACCCCGACGCCTGCGGCCACCAATGGACGCTCATTGGTGGCCACGCGCTCGCTGCCTACGCAAGGGCCAGAACCGACCTTGGACCTCGATATCGTTCGACCGGTTATTCGCTTTCACCGAGCGCTCCGAGCGCGCGAGCCACCGGCCGCGACGGTCATTTCCCTCCCCTCCTTCTCTCTTCCTCCCTCTTCTTGGCTTCGTAGGTGTCCTTTGCCCTCGCGCGCGCTTCCCGCTCGATCCGACTGTCGTATTCTCGCGACCGTACATTCGGAGGTTTGCGGCGTTCGAGCGGCGGAGTGTGCGGCCTCGGGATCACGGGTTCCCTGCTGGGCACGGAGCGAAAGCCCTTTACGCCCATGTGGTGACCCCGGGGGCGCATGTCGGAGGCGGCGAGCGTCTCGGCCCGTCCATAGGCCGAATGCTCGTCGGGAAACTGCCCCGGTGCCAGCTGGCCGGAAACGACCCCTACGTCGATGTCGCTGTTGTCGACGATGCTCCCCCTCGACCGAAAACCACCGCCCTTCGAACTCACGCCAGATGCCGCGCTTCCCCTCACGAAAACCTCGGCGTCTCGATCCTGCTCGGCGATCAAGCGAGTGGCGTCCCTGAAATCGGCTTCGCTCCGAAAACCAAAGGGGTAGCTGATCCCGGGCCCACCTCGCGGACGCGAAGACGCCGGGGCTCTTGAACTTGCCGTGGGCGCTCGACTCGATGAAGCCGCGGGGGAACCGGATCCGGATCCGCTTCTCCGAACGGGTGGGCTCGTCCTGGACCTGGAGGAAGCGGCAAGAGACGGTGCGGGGCCGAGCGAGGACATCGGCTCCGCCGAGAAGGCGCCAGCATAGGGGTTGCCGAAGGCAAAGAGCGTCGATTTCGAGAACTCTGGCGGCGGGGACGTCTCGTTGCCGCAAAGGTTCCTTTCGTCCGTACACCATGCATTCGTGCAATTGGGATGACTGCACCTGCGCTGAATCGTGGCGCCTATCCCGAGGCCCGACCTGAGACTTGGCGGCAGATCGGCTCCTGAGCTGCGCACCGAGATCTCTCCGAAGTTGTGCCCGGGGGGATCTGCGCCTTGACTTTGGCTCGGAGCTTCCGAGGCTTGCGGAGAGCCTTTGTCGCTCGGGGCAAAGGGTCGCGATTGGCCAAGCGACCTCGCCACGTCCGTCGCACGGAGCCACGATCGAGCTGGATGCTTCGTCCGCACTCGGCTAGGCCTCGAGCCTGGCTGGAGTCATGGACGCATGATAGCTCGGATCCGCAGCGGACGCCTCGAGCATCGCTCATCGGCGGGGAACACAGATCCCTCGGTGCGAAGTGGCGCGTTCCACAATCGGGCACCGGATCAGGAGCTACGATCAGCCTGCCGGAGTCCAACAAAATCCGGGCCCCGCGCGCGCGATGAGCCAGAAAGCCGACTTCGACACCGCCCGCATCAGCGAGGCCGACCTGGAGCCCCCGATCGGCCCGAGCGGAGTACCTTCCGGGTCGCTCGAGACGACCCCGATCGACATTCCCGAAGACGGCGGCTCGGCCGAGTCCGAAGTCGTCGAGCGACTCGACCGCTACGAGCTTCGAAGCCGCCTGAGCAAGGGCGGGTTCGCGACCGTCTACGAGGCTTTCGACCCACGCATCAAGCGCCGCGTAGCGATCAAGAAATGCTCGTCGCTCGACGAAGAAAACCACGGGCGCTTCTTCCGCGAAGCCGAGATCGCCGGCAATCTCAGCCATCCCAATATCGTTCGCATCTTCGACTTCGGTGTCGCCGACGGCGTGCCGTTCATCGTCCAGGAGCTTCTCGGCGGCCGGGACCTGACCGACTGGATCGAATCCGACCTGCAGCTATCGACCCAAAACCGCGTCGAGATCCTCGCTCAGATCGCCCGCGGAATCGCCTACGCCCATTCCCGCGACGTCATCCATCGCGACATCAAGCCCGCCAACGTGCGGGTGCTCGACGACGGCTCCATCAAGCTTCTCGACTTCGGTGTCGCCACCATTCAGGAGATGCCTTCGGACCTGACTCAGGCCGGAACCACCGTGGGTACTGCCGCGTATCTGGCACCCGAGCAAATCCACGGCGAGCGACCCAGCCGCACTACGGATATGTTCTCGTTCGGCGTTCTCGCCTACGAGCTTCTCTCCGGCCACCGCCCGTTCGAAGGCGAGACCCTCTCGGCGGTTCTCTACCAGATCGCTCACCAGCAGCCCGACGAGCTTCGAGTGGGCGCGATTCCAAGACGCCTGGTCCGCCTCGTCCATCGCTGTCTCGACAAGCTCCCCGAGCACCGGCCCGAGAGCTTCGAGCGCATCGTCGCTGAGCTCGAAGACGTCCTGCGTGACCCGCGGCTCGCCCCGCCTTCCGCCGAGACCGTGCCGATCGGCACCTACCCGCGCGGGCTCCCGTCGACGTTCGGGGCAAACGCCGCAGGGACCGAGCCCGATACCGTACCGATTCCCGGGGTGGCCGCAATGCTCCCCATGCCGCCCAAACAGAGCCCGCGTCTCGCCGATCTCGCGCTCGACGGAGTGCGCCCGGCGTTGCGCGATTCATCAGCCCGCATCCAGGTTGCCCGCCGGCCGCGGCGGACCGCTAGATTCCTGCTGGCGACATTCGCGCTCCTTATCGGAGGGATAGCCTACGTCGCACTCGGCGGGCCGCTCCCCGAGCCCGTCTCGGAGGCCCTCGCGAGCGCCGAAGCGCAGCTTCCCGAAGAGGCCAAGGCCTGGCTCGAGCTCTTCCGTGCGCCCGAGCCGGTGACGAGGCGCCAACCGGTACCACCGGAGAATCCACCGACCGTGGTAACCGAGCCTTCGGTTCCCGTTCCAGACGCGACCCAGCCCGAGCCCGAAGGCGATCCCGTGACCGCGGTGGTTGCCATGCTCGAAGACCAGAGCCCTCCGGAGGCCCCAGCCGACCCCGTAAAACCCGAGGTCCGGGACCGGCCGGCAAAGCGCCGCGTGTCCGCGACCACGCCGGCAACTCTCTTCGTACCGCCGAGCTGGCATCCGGAAATGGTCGTTTCCTTCGACGGCGGCGCCTATCAATCGCTCGATCGCCGCCGCACCCAACGCCTGCGCCCGGGCGCACACAAGCTCTCCTTCTGGCTAAACACCGGCACTTACGAAGCCCAGCGCTCGCTCGACATCAATCTCGAGCCCGCCGAGACCCGGACGGTCGAGTCTCCCCTCGCGCCGCCGGCGGCTCTCGCGATCACCGCATCCGCCGACAGTCCCTCTGGACGGGTCGAGATCGACGGCCGCTCTTTCGCGCTTCCCCTCAAAGGCGTCCAGGTCCTCGAGCCCGGAAGCCACCGGGTGACCTTCCACCCGACCGCCGCCGACCCTCTCGGCCCGCTCACCAAGACCGTCGACCTGCGCTCGGCCACAGCCCACTCCCTGACCTTCGACCTCAGGCGACGGCGGGCCGAGCTCGAATACGGCGGGCGGTTCGAGTGGGGCGGCTAAGTCATCTCTCGCGATCCGACTCGGCGTAGGGAGCTTCCTTCTCTACTATGTCGACGCGAACCCACATCGCGTACCTCACGCACTCGAAGCCCTGGCCATCTGACGCCTCTCGCTGAGCTCCCCTATGCCATGATGCCCTGAAAGCGACGCGTAGGGCCTCGTACCCATGGCGAACCCCGACCAGGTAGCGATCCTCAAGAAGAACTGGCGAGAGTGGCAGGACTGGAGGGTGGACTACCCGAAAGAAAAGATCGATCTCTCGGGAGCCAACTTCTACCTACACACTCTCGCGGGGCTCGACCTCAACGGAGCCGACCTCCGCAGCGCGCACCTCAACGAGGCGAACCTGAGCGGCGCCGATCTCGCCGGAGCGGACCTTCGCGAGGCCAATGTGATGGCCGTCTACCTCGACGAAGCCAACCTCGAGGGCGCCAACCTGGCGGGCACGAGCCTCGAGGGCTCCCGCCTTGTCGAAACCAACCTCAGGAAGGCCAATCTCGAAAAGGCGGATCTCTGCGACGCCACCCTCGTCGAAGCGGACCTCACCTCTGCCAACCTGCGCGAGGCGGAACTGCGCAAGGCCGACCTCTCGAGGGCGATGGCCCAGCTCGCCGACTTCAGCGGCGCGGACCTCACCCGCGCGACTCTCGAAAAGGCCGACCTATGGAACGCCAATTTGAGCGGCGCCCACCTGCCCCACACGGAAATGACCGGAGCCGACCTCCACGGAGCCAACCTGAGCGGCGCGGACCTCATGGAAGCCATCCTGACCAACTGCGAGCTGCGCGACACCGATCTCTCCGGCGCAGGGCTCGGCGAAGCCGTCCTCGTGGGCGCCAACCTGCGCTCGGCGGACTTGACCGGGGCGCACCTCTACGGGGCCCGTCTCATGGATGCCGTTTTGCGCGAAGCCGACCTCACCGGTGCGGATCTCACCTGCGCCAACCTCACCGGGGCGACTCTGGTCGACACCAAGCTCAACCGCACCCGACTCGAAAAGTGCAAGATCTACGGCCTTTCGGCCTGGAACCTCGAACTCGAAGAGAGCATCCAGTCGGATTTCCTCATCACGCCCGAAGGCGAGCCCGAGATCACCGTCGACAGGCTCGAGGTCGCCCAATTCGTGTATCTGCTCCTCAACAACCCCAGGATCCGCGACGTCATCGACACCATCGGCGCAAAGTCGGTGGTCATCCTCGGGCGTTTCACGCCCGACCGAAAGGAGATCCTCGAGAGCATCAAGGACGATCTCCGCCGCCGCGGCTACGTGCCAATCCTCTATGACTTCGAGCAGCCGTCGAGCCGCGACCATACCGAGACCATCTCCACCCTGGCTCACCTGGCTCGCTTCGTCATCGTCGATCTGACCGAAGCCCGAAGCGTTCCGCAAGAGCTCGAGCGCATCGTCCCCAATCTTCCGTCCGTTCCGGTCAAGCCCATCATCCTGGCGTCCAGACGGGAGTACGCCCTGTTTGAACACTTCGAGAGATATCCGTGGGTTCTACCGACCCATGCCTACGAGGACCAGGATCACCTCACGGCGTCAATGGACGAACACGTGATCGAGCCGGCGGAAGCGAAGGTCGTAGAGTTCAGAGGTTAGCTCGATCTAGCACTTGCTCGACGGCCGGCACTGCACCTTGAAGTTGAAGAGCTTGCAGCAGCCCGACTTGCACTGGTTGTTGCGGCTACAGCTCGTACCCTCGTTCTTCTTGTTCTTGCACTGGTTCTCGCCGATACCGAGCGTGCCCTCGTCGCAGTACTCGTCGTTGTCGCAATGACCGTCGGACGTGCACTCGACACACTTGAAATCGGGCGCCGGGCATAGGCCCGACTGGCACTGTGCCGGTCCGGTGCACCCTTCGCCGTTTCGTTTCTTGGCAACGCACTCGTTCGCACCGATGCCGGCGGTGCCTTTCTTGCAGTACTCGTCGCTTTCGCAGTGGCTGTCCGAGGTGCATTCGGCGCACTTGAAGTCCGGAGCCGGACACAGCCCGGACTGGCACTCACTCGGCCGTGAGCACCCGAGCCCGTCGCGTTTCTTGGGGTCACACGAGTTCGCTCCGATACCGACGGTGCCCTCGTTACAGAACTCGTCGCTCTCGCAGTGGCTGTCGTTCGTGCACTCGGAGCACTTGAAGTCGGGCGCCGGGCATAGGCCCGACTGGCACTCACTTGGCCGAGAGCACGCAAGGCCGTCGCGCTTCTTGGGGTCACACGAGTTCGCGCCGATACCGAGCGTGCCCTCGTTACAGAACTCGTCACTCTCGCAGTGGCCGTCGTTCGTGCACTCGGAGCACTTGAAGTCGGGTGCCGGGCACAGGCCCGACTGGCACTCATTCGGCCGCGAGCAGGCGAGGCCATCGCGTTTCTTGACGTCGCATGAGTTGGCGCCAATGCCCACGGTACCCTCGTTGCAGAACTCGTCGCTCTCGCAGTGGTCGTCGTTGGTGCACTCGGAGCACTTGAAATCGGGAGCCGGACACAGGCCCGAGACGCACTGCTTGGGGCGCGTACAGCCCACACCGTTTGCGAGCTTCGGCTCACACGTATTGGCCGAGCCCGGAGTCCCGCTCTTGCACCATTCGTCGTTCGCGCAATCCGAGTCGTCGTTGCACTCGCCGCAGACCAGATCGATCGCCGGACAGATTCCCGAAAAACACTGATCTGGACGCGAGCACGACTCGCCGATCCGGTGCTTGCGCTCGCAGGTGTTCTGAGACAGCACCTTCGCGGTCTTGCAGAACTCGTTGTTCTCACAGTGCTCGTCCTCGGTGCAGGCGGCGCATTTGAGGTCGATTGCCGGGCACAGGCCCGAAAGACACTGATTCGGCCGGTGGCAGCCCTCGCCGTTGGCGAGCTTCGCAACGCACCGGTTGATCCCGCCTAGCTTCTTGCACCACTCGGTGTTCGCGCAATCGCTGTCCTCGTCGCAGTCCGGAATCTCCTCGCCGATCGAATAGCGCTGGCTCACGATCCACGGGTAGACGGACTTGACCGAGTGCGCGAAGACTTCGTCCGGGTACTCGAGGTCGCCGTCCCGGTCCCACTCGTCGCACATGGCGTATGCGAGCTCTTCGGTCTCGGTGTCGACACCGGTGATGAATCCACTCAGCCGCTGGCAGTCCTTGTTGGGCTTGGCATTGCAGATCCCGGGCGGCGCGTTGTTGTCACAGTTCTGCGGGTACTCGTCGTCGAGCCCCAGGGAGTGGCCGAACTCGTGCGCCACACCCGTGGGCCACAGCCCGGCGTAGGTCGCCTTGTAGACCTTGAGGCCCAGTACTTCGACCGGCCGGTACATGTTGTTGGAGCGGCCTTCCTTATGGTGAAACTCGAGCTCGTAGACGAGGTCGGCCTTCTTGAGCAGATCCAGGTCTCCCTCGGTGACTTCGCCCGGCCGTCCGGCGAGGTTGGCGATCACGACCTTCATCTGAAAGCTCCGGTCCGGTCGCGTCCAGACGCTCTCCACCACCGCCCGCCAGTAGTACATGATCCACCGCTTCGCGGGCAGGGCTTCGGTGAAGCCCTTGGTCTCGTCGATGTAGTCGAGGTCGGTGCGGTCCCGGTCATCGATCAGAAAGAGCTTGGCGTCGCGATTGATGCGGCACGCGCGATCGACGGGTCTACCCCAGTTCTCGATGATCATGCCGTTGTCGTTCTTGCCGGTGCTCGCCGTCGCACAGACGGTCTCGGTGAGCGGCCGTCCTCCCTGGGTCGACGACAGCCGGGCGGCAAGATAGGCCGGTAGATGGAGCTTGTTTTTCTCCGCATTCGGGAACTTGAACTGAATCACCGTGGTCGCGATCCAGTTGCCGTTCTCTCGTTCGAGGATGTAGCCGTACCACTTCGGGAACATCCCAAGGTACTGGATCTGACCGGTGATCGCCCGCGGTGGCAGGTTGTCGCCGAATTGGCGCTGCGCCGCGTTGCGGTCATCCAGCGTCTTGCCCGCCGGCCCGTGCAGGAGGGGCAGGTCTTTGATGAAGCCCACCTCGAAGGGCTTGACGTCGCGCTTGCGGTTGCACGCGATCACCATCGCGTCGTAGTCCTCGCTCCCGAGCCAGCAGGTCTCGGAACCGGCGGCGCAGTTGTTGCCCGAGCTGTAGTCCTCCCCTCTGAGCTCTTCGGCTTCGATCCGGTGGACCGGGTCAACGAAGTTGCCCGTGCAGAGATTCGCGAAAGCAGGTCCTGCGGCTCCAAGAGCCAGGAGTGCTATGAGAGCCGGGAGGAGTCCCGACAGCCTGGGTCGATCTGACATCACTCAACCTCCATCCAAGGTCAGCGGCCGCTCGGCCTGCGCAGGGCGCATCGTCTGTAAGAATGCTAGGCCGTCATCCTATATGAAAGGGACTGAGCGGCACCCCCTCGCTGCTGAGATAAGGTGGGCCGAAAGGCTGAGCTGGAAACGCGCTGATCGAGAGCGCACCGACCGGGCTGTTACGGGAGACCGGACATGAAGAAGTCGAAGGGGAAGTCTTCGGAAGCACCGCGGCCAGGGGCTGCGAGGAGCAGTCGGAATCGGCCTAGAGACTGCGAGCTGAGGGGTCTTCTAGTGTCCTGTCCCAGTGATTCGGTGCATAAGGCTCGAGGTCATGGTGTGC
>JBHHWO010000080.1:0-21222 GCA_046756565.1 Thermoanaerobaculia bacterium
CCGAGGGCCTCTACGGCGAAGCGATCCTGTACCAGAACATCGGCGACCACGCGAAAGCGCTCGACAGGATTCAGAGCATCCTCACCGACGCTCCGCTCTCGCCCGCGGCCGCCAAGCTGCGAGCCGGAGCGGTTCTGGAAAGCTAAATCCCGAAACGAATAATTGCCCGTCGGGTACCCCCGCTGGTACGATTCCGGCAACAAAGAACCGGCGGGCACGTGACCGGCGGCGGGAGTTCGCCGGTCGCTGTGCTCGAATTCTCAGTTGGAGGTCCTCGATGAGTGAACTGCACCGCCGCTTCGGAATCGGACTGACGGCTCTCTGCCTCTGCACCGGCCCGGCGCTGGCTCAGGACAACCAGGAAGCCATGGAGGAGATCGAAGACGTCATCGTCGTCACGGCATCTCGAACCGAGCAGCGACTTCACGAGGTGCCGGCGGCGATCTCGGTACTGAGCGCCAAGCAGATGGAGCAGATCCCCGCCGACGACTTCGGGGACTATCTGCGCAATGTGCCCGGTTTGAACGTCTCCCAGATGAGCGCCCGCGACATCCAGATCACGGGCCGAGCGGCCACCAACAGCCTGGCCACGAGCCAGCTCGTACTGCTCGACAACCGCACGCTCTATCTCGACTTTTTTGGCTTCGTGATGTGGGACTTCGTTCCCCTCGACGCCAAGGAGATCAAGCAGATCGAAGTCGTTCGTGGACCCGGCTCGGCGGTGTGGGGGGCGAACGCTATGTCGGGCGTCATCAACCTGATCACCAAGAGACCCTCCGAAATGCAGGGCACCTCGCTGACCGTGGGTGGCGGTGACTTCGGAACACTCTACGGCTCGGTCACCCACGCCGGTGTTACCTCCTCCGGCAAGGGCGGTTACAAGGTCTCGGCGAGCTTCTACGAGCAGGACGCCTACAATCGTCCCACCGGAATAATCCCGGGCACCGTGGGGCCGACCAACCCGACCGGCACGCCGTACTCGGCCGTCGACTTCGTAAACAAGGGCACCGAGCAGCCGAAGTTCAACTTCCGGTTCGACCACGATCCGACGCCGGGGACGAGCTGGTCGGTCTCGGGAGGTTACGCCGGCACGGACGGCATCATCCACACCGGCATCGGCCCCTTCGACATCGAGAGCGGCTCTCTGATGAACTTCCTGAAGGTCGACTGGAGCCGCCGAGCGCAACGGGCGACCTTTTTCGTCAACCTTCTCGACGGCGACGCGCTGAACCTACTGGTACCCGGCGTCGACGGCCGGCCGCTGGCGTTCTCGTTCGAGAGCGAGACCTACAACCTGGACTACAGCGACACCCGGATCTCGGGGACCAAGAACATCTTCTCCTACGGCGCGACCGTCCGTGAGAACAACTTCGATCTGTCGATCGCGCCGGCGGGCGACAGTAGGCAAGAGTTCGGCGTCTTCCTCCAGGACGAGATCCTCCTGGGCGACAAGGCTCGTTGGCTGATCGGCGCTCGCTGGGACGACATCGATCCCATCGGCTCGGTGGTCTCCCCGCGCACGAGCTTCCTCTTCTCGCCAAACCCGAACAACACCTTCCGGATCTCCTACAACAGAGCCTTCCGCGCTCCGTCGATGATCAACAACTTCCTCGACATCACGATCATTCAAGCGGCGGTCGTTCCGATTCCGCTGCCCACCGGCGTGCTTCCGATCCAGTTCATCTTCCCAGCGCGGGCGATCGGCAATCCCCTGGTGACCGAAGAGCAGCTCGACGCCATCGAGCTCGGCTACGTCGGCACGTTCGGTAGCAACACTTTCACGATCTCGATCTACGAGAACGAGACCACCGACTCGGTCGACTTCTTCACCGCCGCCAACCACCTCAACGCCAACTTCATCCAGACCAACCCGCCGCTGCCGCCACCGCTCCTGAATCTACTCCTGGACACGGCGCTCAACAACGTCTTCCCCGCGCTCTTCAGCTACCGCAACATCGGCGAGACGGTCGACTCCGGGGTGGAAATCGGCTTCAACTCCAACCCCCGTGACACTTGGTCCTGGTTCTTCAACTACTCGTGGCAGGACGAGCCCGAGGTCACGGGAGTGGATCCGGTAACGCTTCCGAACGGCACGGTGCGACAGGCGGTCAACTCCCCGCCCGAGAATCGCGCCAACCTGGGCCTGGCCTACGACACCGGCAAGTTCTTCTTCAACGTCAACGCGAACTACCAGGATGAGGCCTTCTGGACCGACGTACTCGATTCGCGCTTCTGGGGCCCCACCGACGCCTTCACCCAGGTCAACCTGGGCCTGGGCTTTCGCACCGGCGGCGACAGCATGACGTTCACGATCAACGCCCAGAATGTGTTCGATGAGGATGTCCAGCAGCACGTCTTCGGAGACCTGATCGAGCAGAAGATCACCGGGCAGCTCCTGTTCCGGTTCTAGACCATCCGATAGCCTTCCAGGGCGGGCGCAAAAGCGCCCGCCCTTTTCTTCTCTGCCGTGAATAGGCCCTTCGTCCCGATCTGGCTCAAGATCGCGTACACGATCTGGCTGGTCGGGTGGCTCGGGGTCTACTGGCAGGCGTACGGGCTGCAGAACTTTCTATGGCTGTGTGACATCGCCAACATCGTGATCGCGATCGCGATCTGGCGCGAGAGTCCGCTCCTTTTCTCGTCACAGGCCGTCGGAGTTCTCATCATCCAGACCCTCTGGGTCGTCGACGTCTGCTCACGCCTGCTGCTGGGCTTTCATGCCATCGGCGGTACCGAGTACATGTTCGATCCCGCCAAGTCGATCGGCCTGCGGTCGCTGTCCCTGTTCCACGTCTTCGTGCCGATCCTGCTGCTGTGGGCGATTCGGAGGCTGGGCTACGACCCTCGTGGATGGAAGCTCCAGACGGTTCTGCTATGGATCCTGCTGCCGATCACCTACTGGGTGACCGACCCGGAGCTCAACATCAACTGGCTCTGGAGACCCTTCGGAATGCCTCAGACCTTGATGCCCGAGCTGGTCTATCTGGGTGTCGAGATGGTCGCGGTGCCGCTCGTCCTCTATCTACCCACGCACGCGGCGTTGGCGTGGTGGACGCGACGACAGCCGACGCCGCAGCCCTCGACGGTCTGAGCGGATCGCGGCTCGGCTGGAGGTCCGGCCACCGAGAACTTGCTTCACCCTCTCGGCGGGAGTAGGTTGGCCGCAGGGAGGTGCATCATGAAGCCCGCAGCGACGGTCACGACTTTGTTTCTTCTGCTGATTGCCGTCCTTCACCTGACCCGGCTCGCCACCCGCACCGAGGTGCTCGCCGGCGGAGCGGCGGTCCCGATGTGGGTGAGCATCGTGGCCGCCATCGCCACGGCTGCTCTCGCCACCTGGCTCTGGCGCGAGCAGCGCGCGTAGCCCCTGCCAGCGGATCGCGGCGGTCCCCCCGGGGCCGTTGGCGCGTCGACCGGAGCGAGCCGGTCGACTGAAGTCGTCCGTCGAGACCAGGCCCGCTACCGGGGTCCGAAGAGGTCGCCCTGGAGGTACTTGAGACCCGAGTCACAGACGACCGTGACCACCCGATTCCCGGCACCGAGCCGCCGGGCGAAGTCCAGGGCCGCTGAGACGTTCGAGCCAGAGCTGATCCCGCCGAAGATCCCCTCGACCTCGGCGAGCTTCCGAGCCATCTCGTAGGCGCGCTCGTCGGTCACCGCGACCACCTCGTCGGCCAGGTCTTCCCTGTAGATAGCCGGCTTGAATCCCGCTCCCATGCCCTCGAGCCGGTGGCCGCCGTACGGTCCGGGCTGGGTCAACGCCCGCGAGGTCGCCGGCTCGATGGCAACGCAGGTAATCCCCGGGCAAAGCTCTTTCAGGATCTCGGCGTTGCCCGAAAAACAGCCCCCGGTGCCAACGCCCTGAATGAAGACGTCGATTTCGTCGTCGAGCGCGTCGGCGATCTCGTGTCCCATCGGATGGTAACCGGCCCGATTGTCGACATTGTTGAACTGGTCGGTCCAAAAGGTGTTGGGCTCGGCGGCCAGCTCCGCGGCGCGAGCGATCATGGTTTGAATCAGCTCCGCCGTGACCTTGCCGTCGGCGCTCTCGAACATCTCGACCGTGGCGCCGAACGCCCGCATCGTCTGGATCTTCTCCTCGGCGAAGCAGTCCGCGGACGCGAAATGGGCCTCGTAGCCCTTGGTGGCGCACACCATCGCGAGCGAGCTGCCGGTGCTGCCACCGGTGTATTCGACGATGCGCCCGCCGGCCGCGATGTCGCCCCGGCGCTCCGCGCCCTCCACCATCGACAGCGCCATCCGGTCCTTCATGCTGCCCGTGGGATTCGCGCCCTCCCATTTGACGTAGACCTCGGCGCTCCCCTCCTCGGGCAGCTTCTCGAGGCGAATCAGCGGCGTCTTGCCGACGAACATGGCATCGACCCTACCACCGGGACTCAGTGCTCCGGAGTCGCCTCGATGACCACCGCCGGTCCGGCGCCCTCGGGCTCGTGAATCGTGTCGATCATCTCGCAAACCGTTTCAGAAGGCGCCTCGGCGAGCGGCGTCAGGGTCAGAGTGACCGCAAAGTTGATCGTCATTCCCACGACGCCGATCCCCTGCGGACCGATGCCGAAGCACCAGTCGGGCATTCCCGCATAGACGCTGCCGATTATGTAACTCGCCGTGAAGCCGATGCCGCACACCATGCCGGCCATCGCCGGCACGGTCCCCACCCGCTTCGAGAAGATCCCCAGCACGATCGCCGGAAAGAAGCTCGCCGCGGCCAGGCCGAAAGCAAAGGCCACGACCTGACTCACGAATCCGGGAGGGAAGATTCCCAGGAGGCCGGCCACGATGACCGCCAGCCCGATCACGACCCGGCCGACGGCCAGGCGCTGTCCCTCGGACGCCTCCGGATTGATGACCCGGAAGTAGAGATCGTGCGCGACGCTCGACGAGATCACGAGCAAGAGGCCGCTGGCCGTGGACAGAGCCGCGGCCAGCCCTCCGGCCGCCACCAGAGCGATGATCCAATCGGCCAGCTCGGCCATCTCGGGAGTCGCCAAGACGATGATGTCCCGATCGGGGCCGGCCAGGTCCATGGCTCGCATCCGCGCGCGGCCATCGCTTCCCGCGAGGCCGCCGCTCGAGAGCCATTCCTGATGCCCGAGCCGAATCGCCGTCAACTCCGCGGCGGCCAGCTTTCCGCTGCGGAAGATCTCGTTCGCCTTGGCATCGGCGGCGCCGTGATAGGCCACACGGCCGTCACCGTCGTCGAGCCACAGGACCAGTCCGGTCCGTTCCCAGCTTCGAAACCAGGACGGCAGCTCGGCCTCTGCTTGACCGTGCAGGCTCTGGATCATGTAGTAGCGCGCAAAGGCCGCGGTCGCGGGAGCCGTCAGGTAGAGCAGCGCGATGAAGAAGAGAGCCCAGAACGCGCTCCAGCGAGCGGCCCGGACAGACCTCACGGTGTAGAAGCGCACGATGACGTGTGGCAGACCCGCGGTACCCACCATCAGGGCCAGAGTCACGCAGAAGACGTTGAGCTTGTTCCAGCCGCCGTCGAACGCTTCGGTGTAGCTGGCGAACCCGAGATCCGCGTGGAGCTGATCGAGCTTGCCCAGAAGCGACGCGCCGTCCTCGAGCAGCCGGCTGCCCATGCCGAGCTGCGGCACCGGGTTTCCGGTCAGCTTGAAGCTGATCGCGATCGCCGGTATCAGAAACGCCGTGATCAGAACCCAGTACTGCACCACCTGGGTCCAAGTGATCCCCTTCATCCCGCCCAAGGTGGCGTAGGTGAAGACGATCGCCATTCCAACGACCACGCCCACGTTGATGTCGACCTCGAGAAATCGCGAAAAAACGATCCCTACGCCCCGCATCTGGCCGGCTACGTAGGTGAAGCTCACGAAGATCGCGCACACGACGGCCACCAGCCGGGCCGCGTTCGACTCGTAGCGATCGCCGACGAAGTCGGGCACGGTGTAGTGCCCGAACTTGCGCAGGTAGGGGGCCAGCAGAAGAGCCAGGAGCACGTACCCGCCGGTCCAGCCCATGAGATACATCCCTCCGGCGTAGCCCATCGTCGAGATCAGCCCGGCCATCGAGATGAACGAAGCCGCGCTCATCCAGTCGGCGGCCGTGGCCATGCCGTTGGCGGTCGCCGGAACGCCGCGACCCGCAACGTAGAAGCCGGTCGTGTCGCGGACCCGGCTCAGCCAGGCGATCAGGAGGTAGGCGCCAAAGGTGGCACCGACAAAAAGAAAGGTCCAGGCCTTGATACTCATGAAGGGTCGGCCTCGCGAATCCGTTCCAACTCGCGGTGATGCTCGTCGTCGAGACGGTTGAGCGCCAGCCCATATATGAGGATCAAGAGGACGAAAACCAGAATGCTGCCCTGCTGTGCGAACCAGAATCCGAGAGGGAATCCTGCCAGCCGGAACTGGTTGAGCCGGTCGGCGAGCAGGACGCCGCAGCCGAGACCGGCGAATGCCCACACCGCCAACAGCGCCGCCATGATCCGGAGGTTCTTGCGCCAGTAGCGGTGTATGGCGTCAGCGACCCGCTCGTCGGAGACATCGAGCTCACCGCCGCGCTTCGGCCGGCCATGGGTCATGGTCGCCGGAGCTTAGCGCATCCACACGCCGCAAACGCCGCCAAAACGAGCTATGCTCTCACCATGCGGGTGCGCATCCTCGCCGGCGCCTCGGCCCTCGCGCTGCTGGTTCTGTTTGCGCTCAAAACGCTAGACGTGGTGCGTCCCGATTGGTTGGAGCCTCGCGGGCTCGAGCTCTTCTCGGCGTCGATGCTCGTGACCGCGAGCGGCTTGCTCTTGATCTTCTTCACACACCTGCGCACGTTCCTGCAGGCGAGAGGTCTTCGCTCACTTGCGCCGGCGGCCTCGATCGCGATGTCGGGAGCGGGCATCGGGATGATGGTGGATCTTCGAGGTCTACTCGCGAGCCTGGGCCTGGCGAGAATGACCCCAGAGGCGATCGCTGCGTGCTCGCTCGGCGAGACAGTCTCAGCCGTAGCGCTTCTGTCCTTCTTCGTGCTTCTTCACCGCAAGGCCGGACCGTTCCTGCGGGGAACCAGCCTGGCGATCGCGGGAGCCTCCATCCTGGTTGGCCTGACCCTGACCGTCTTCCTGCTCGACGTTCTCGGGCCGGGATCTCCCTGGCTGACCGGCTGGTCTTATCTCCCGGCAGCGCTGCTGGCTCCGGCTGCCGCGCTCGCGGTGACCTGGCTCGCGCGTTTCTTCGCCTTGCTGGCCCTCGACCCGGTTCCGATGGTGCTCGGGCCGGTCTGCTGAAGCGGGCTCAGTCCGTGCCGTAGCGCAGATCCTCGGAGACCGAGCGCTCGTCGAGCGTGTCCGCGAGTAGGCTCTCGGGCAGCTCGAGCGCGAGGCCGAGGCGTTCGGCCACCCAGGCGAGGAAGCTGACGGCGGTTTTCGCGCTGATGATCATGGATCCCTCCTTTCGAGCCCGGAACCGGACTCATCAAAGATACGAACGGTCGTGCTTTTATCTCTGGAAGCGAAGACGGTCTTCATCGATCCGGCTCCTCGCGGTCACCGGGCGCAGTCAAGAAGGCGGTCGAGCGCGGCCTTGGCGCGGGTGCGGGCGTACGCGTCGCCAAGCAGCCGCTGGTGCAGGTGGAAGGTCATGAAGACCCCGTAGACCTCGAAGGCGATCTGGTCGGCATCCAGATCCTTGCGAAAGTGCCCTTCCTCCACGGCGATCGAGATCGCCCTGGCCAGGGTCGCGAGCCAGTCCCTCTGGCTCGCAGCCAAGGCGTCCCGGACCGGGCCCGGGCGGTCGTCGAGCTCGAAGGCGGCAGCCATGAACGGGCAACCGCCGTCGCGGAGCGTCTCCCAGCCGATCCAGCGCTCGAAAAGCGCCCGCAGGCGGGGCTCCCCTCGCGGCTCGAGAAGCGCCGGCGAGATCACCGACTCGATGAAACGGGCCGCGGCGGTCTCGAGCACCTCGAGCTGCAGGCTCTCCTTGGAGTCGAAGTGCGCGAACAGGCCGCTTTTGGACATCTCGGTCTTTTTGGCCAGCTCTCCGAGGGACAGGCCCTCGACGCCGACCATGCTCGTCAGCTCCAGAGCCTCGGTCAGGATGCGCTGCTTGGTGCTCTCGCCTTTCCTTATGCTCTCTCTCATCACGCAGAAAAATAGCACGACCGGTCGTTCTTGTCAAGCGCCCCAGCACGGCCCCGGAGAAGGGCCACCGGACCGGCTCCTAGAGCGAGTCCCCGAGCTCGAGCCGGTGGAAGTACGGAATGCCCAGCAGCGGCGGCTCGAAGTTGCGAACGTTCCAGGTGTGCACGAACGCAACGGAGCCGTTCATGAGAGGAAACGCCGGCACGTGGTCGGCGGCCATCTGCAACAGCACGTGCTGGTTGGCTTCGGTCGGCTCGCGCCGGAGCCGCGCCAGAGCCTCGTCGGCGTCCGCATTACGCCAACGGCCGAGATTCGCGTGCACCGAGATCGGCCGATCCGGATCGGGAATCGCTTCGGACGACAAAAGCGCTTCCAGAAAATCGGCCGGATCCGGCGTGTCGGCGAGCCAGCCCGAGAGCGCCATGTCGTAGTCACCGGCCGAGACCGCCTCGTAGTACTCGTTGCTGTCGCGGGTCGGGCGAACGTCAACTTCGATGCCGATCTGGGCAAGTTGCGAGGTGATGTACTCGGCGGTGCCCTGGGGATGCGGGAGATAGGGCCGCGGTCCAAAGATCACCAGGAGCGTCAGGCGCCTGGGAGCCTCCGAGCCCGCCTCTTCGAGGAGAGCCTTGGACTTTCCGAGATCCAGTTTCAGATTGTCGCGCCAGCCGCTCATGATCGACGGCAGAATGCTCTTGGCCGTGTGCGCGAGGGTGTGGAGGTGCGACCGTCGAGTCAGCTCGAGGCGATCGATGGCATGGGCAATCGCCCGACGCACTCGTCCGTCGCTGACGCCTGGCCGCTCGGTGTTGAAGTAAAGCAACGCGGTGGAGTTGCCCAGCTCGAAAGACTTCCGGACGTTTCTGAGCTGCTTGACGTCATCCCGGTGAAGAACGTTGCTGAAGTTCATCTCGCCGCGCTCGAGAGCCGACACCAGCGCCGTGGGACGCCCGTCGCCGTCCGGCAGGTAGCACTTGAAGACGATCTCCTCGACCTGGGTATCGACCGTGCTGTGGGGATTTCGGACCAGACGCATGAGCTCGGGCGTCGCGTCCGGAGCCGGCATGTAGGGACCGGTTCCGAGAAGATCGCCGCCCTTTGGCAGGGTCACCGCGTTGAACGTCTGCGTGAGCACCAGATCGAAGCGGGCGTTCGCTCGCTTGAGGCGGAAGATCACGCGACCGCCGTCCGCCTCGACGTCGGCTTGCTCTCGCAAGGGAGCCGCCTGTTCGAGACTTTCCACGACGTGTGCAGCCGTCATCGGCGTGCCGTCCGAGAACCGGACGTCCGATCTCACCGGTGCCGAAAGCACGAGTCCGTCCTCGCTGGAATCGAGAGGCTTCGAGAGAATCAGCGGTGCCGGAGCCTCGTTCTTCATCGGCGTCGCGTAGGGGGTCTCGAAGATCTGGTTCACCACCATCGCGCTGACGAAGTCTTGCGCCTGCAGTGGATTCAGGCTCTGCACGCGCGAGATGAGCCCGACGTTGAGTGTCTTCTTGGTCGCCATGGCGGTCATTGACAGGCTCCTCCGATCGCCGAAGATAATACCCAGACTGTCGCGACCTTTCCCCGCCCGGAGGGGCAGGCTGTGTGATCAACAAGGCTGGGACGATTCTCTGCCCCACCGCCGCTGAGGGTCGCCTCAGAGCGCCCTGGGCTTTGCTCGCGGCAGGCCGGCCCACTGGAGCAGGTCGTCAAATCTCGGGTCCGAGCGGAGCGAATCGTAATCGGGTCCTCGGATCATCACGAACAATAGCGGCATTCGCCCTGCGTAGGCCCGCTCCAACAACTCGAAAGCAGCATCGACGTCGCCCACCCTCGCGAGCAGGCCCGCCGTACCAAGCAGGTCGTAGGATTCTACATTCGAGCCGCTGGCCCGTTGACGCGCCACCTCTCGGAGCGCTCCTTCTGGGCCCGCATCTGCGTATCCCCGATCGAGGGCCTCGATCAGCTCGGGGCGGTCAGGCGCCCACAACTTGCGGTACTCCGCGAGCGACGCTTCCCGGTCCCCGTCGTGCCAGAGAGCGTCTGCGAGCCAGCTCCTGACGCGGGAGTACTCGGAGCCCAAAGCCAACTGCCTCCGGCTCTCGGCGACCGCTTCTCCGAAGCGACGCGCGATTACCATGTGACCTGCGACAGGAAAGTTCGCGAGGGGCGACAAAGGGTCGCTGGAACGGCCCCGCTTCAAGAACTCCACAGCCGCGTCCGGCCTGCCCATCACGGTCAGATAGTCGCCGTAGCCATGATTGGCGTAGACGTGATTGGCGTTGATCTCCAGGGCACGGGCAAAGCTCTGCGCCGCGCCTTCCCAGTCCCAGTCGAGGTACAGCTGCACCCAGCCGAGTACGTTGTGGGCGTCGTCGAGATTGCCGTCCAGTGCCAGGGCCCTTTTCGCCGCGGCTCTGGCCTTCGGCGCCGTCACCCCGGGAGGCTCGTGACCGAACACTCCCAGAAGGAGCTGCGCCGCCGCGACGTTCGCTTGAGCGAGAGCGTAATCGGGCTGGATCTGTAGAGCCCGCTCGTAGAGCTCGAGAGATCTCCGGAGGGCGGCGCCACTCCCCTGAGAAAAGGCGAAACGGCCTCTGAAGTAGGCCTCCTGCGCCGCAACATCGACCTGCTGCACCCCTGCCACGCGTTCTTTTTCCTGCGGGGTCAGCGTGACCTCGATCTCGCCGGCGATCTCCTGAGCCACTTCGCTGAGAAGAGTCAGCACATTCTCCAACTCCCGATCGTAGCTCTCCGCCCAGAGATGCTCATCCGTGGCCGCCGCGATCAACCGAGCCGTGATACGCACCTGGCCATCGGCTCGCAGCACCGAGCCCCCGATGAGAGCGTCGACGTCGAGCTCGGCGGCAATCTCCGGAATCGTCTTGTGTGTGCCCTTGTAGCGCATCACCGAGGTACGGGAGATCAGTCGCAGGGCACCAATTCGCGATAGGCCGGTGATCAGTGCATCGTGCATCCCCTCCACGAAGTAATCCTGCTCGGGGTCCTTCATCAGATTGTCGAAGGGGAGCACCGCCAAGGACTCGATCTGAGGGCGGCCCGCGGTCGGCGCCACGAGGTCCCGAAGCCCCTTGACGCGCGGACCGACGATCAGCCCGATGATTGTGACCGCTGCTGCCGCAGCGAGGATGGCTGCTCTTCGGCGGAAGTTTCGAGACCGTGCCGCAGGGCGAGCCGGGATCGCGGTCCCGAGGATCTCCTCGGACTCGAGCTCCTTCGCCAAGGCTTGTAGCTCGTTCCGAACGTCCTTCGAGGACTGATACCGGCTCTCCCGGTCCTTTTCGAGACAGTGACCGACGATCCGGGCCAGATGATGGGGAAGCTCTGGGCGCAGAGCGTCGACTCGGCTGGGTGTGTCTTTGAGGATCGATGAGACGAGACCAGCCGATGTGTCTCCCTCAAAAGGTCGCTGGCCGGTTGCCATCTCGTACAGCATGACGCCCAGAGAGAAGATGTCCGAGCGCTCATCGACCGGGTGACCTTGGACCTGCTCAGGGGACATGTAGGGCACTGTCCCCAGGATTCGACCTGCCTGGGTCATCGTCTCGGTGACGAGAGCCGTTGCCTCCCCCGCCGCAATCTCCGGCCGCAACTTGGCCAGACCGAAGTCGAGGATCTTCACGAGACCGTCATCGGTGACTATCACGTTGGTTGGCTTCAGGTCCCGGTGGGTGACGCCCCTCTCGTGTGCCGCAGCGAGGGCGCCGGCAGCGGGGATCGCGATCGCGAAGATCTTCGGGAGGCTCACCCCGCCCTTGGAGATCAACCGGTCGAGGGTCTTGCCGTCGACGAGCCCCATGGTGATGAAATGGACGCCGTCGACCTCCTCCACCGAGTGGATGGTCACGATGTTGGGATGATCGAGCGTCGCCAGCGCCCTGGCCTCACGCTCGAAGCGACGGAGTCTCTCGGGGTCGGAGGCCACCTCCGGCGCGAGGACCTTGAGCGCCACGTCTCTGCCGAGCACGGTGTCCCGGGCCCTATACACCTCCCCCATCCCACCTTCGCCCAGCTTGGCGGTAACCTCGAAATGAGACAGGGTCAGGCCGATCATGCCCAGCTTCCGCCTCAGACTACAGCCGTGTTCCAGTTCCCTGCGCCGCCCACGCGGGTGGGTGCATTCTGGTCGGCCTTCCGAAGAACTCCTTACTGGATAGTAGAGATTTCCATCGTGCCCAGGGGCGGAATCGAACCACCGACACCTTGATTTTCAGTGTCGCCTGGAGTTCTTCGACCTCCTGCGACTATCTACGGCAGATTACGCTAAGTGGTTGACTAGTCAATACTTAGCCTTGTCGGTTTGGCCATGTAATTCACATCGTGGACCCTCCGGGTGATACACGGCGACTAGGGAAAGCTGAAGAGCACGTAGGCCGCGAGCAGCGTCAGGATCGTTGCGCCGCCGTAGGAAACCGTAGCGATGAGTCCGTACAGATGACTCAGCTGGAGCCCGTCGTAGAGCGTGAACCGGAAGCGGTGGGCCCAGTGGAACAGTGACAGTGTAACGAAGCCAAACAACGCCATCCGGATCAGTGGATGTTCGATCTTGCTCGACAGCTCTGCGTGGGACGAGGCGTCGAGCCATCCCAGCGGCACACCAAACCAGAGCACCAGCACCAGCGCCGGCATGAGCAAGGCGGCCAGCATTCCACCGCCGCTGAACAACGCCCAAAAGAACGGTTCGCTGGTGCCCTTGGCCATCAGCTGCCCACCAGAAACCAGACCACGAGAGCCGTCGCGCCCAGCCACGCAGCGTAGTGGCCGGCGAGTACGGCTGCGTCGGGGAGGCGCTTGCCGCGCACACTCAGCACCATGGCCCGGGGAGCCAGGTTCAGCCAGGTGACCGAGTGGAAGAGCAGAACCAGCAACACCGCGCCATGGAAAAGGAGCACCAGAGGCGAACCGAGAAACTGCGTGAATCGTTCGTACGCCTGCTCACCTCTGGACAGAACCCAGACTTGGACCATGACCAGTACCGCCGCGTACCCGACCCCCAAGCTGGTCAGCTCGCGAGCGATGAACTTGCCGTAGGAGAATCTCCCCAGCCACCAGAAAATCGGATACCGCTTGCGATACCACTTCGGGTGGTACAGCTCGTACTTCGGGTTGGACGCCCTGCGGGCCGCCAGCTTCCTGGGAGCTGATGCGTGTTGATTCACCGCTTCTTCCAGGGCATGAGCCACGCCTTGAACCACTCGGCCGTCGCCTTCACCTTGTAACGCTGGATGGCGCCGGCCGGATCCACCTTCTTCGGGCAGACCTCAGAGCATTCGCCGACGAAGGTGCAACACCAGATTCCCTCGTGCCGCGAGAGCATCTTCATCCTCTCCTCGGATCCCTCGTCGCGCGAGTCCAGGTTGTAGCGCTGGGCGAGGGCGATCGCGGCGGGGCCGATGAAATCGGGCTCGAGTGCATAGATCGGGCATGCCGAGTAGCAGAGCATGCAGTTGATGCACATACTGTACTGCTTGTAAACGGCGAGCTGCTCGGGTGTTTGCAGGAACTCGCCTTCGGATGCCGGTTTTTCCGTCTCGCGGATGATCCACGGCTTCACGCTCTGGAGCTTGTCGATGAAGTCCTCGATGTCGCCGACCAGATCGCGGACGACGGGAAAGCCCTTGAGCGGTTCGATGCGAACCGGGCTTGCGCTCGGCTCCGGGAGATAGGTCGCGCAGCTCAGCACCGGCTCACCGTCGACCAGCATCCCGCAGCTGCCGCAGACACCCATCCGGCAAGCCCAGCGGTAGGACAGGCTGCCGTCGAGCTGGTCCTTGATGTAGTTGAGACCGTCGAGCACCATCCAGTCGTCGTGATGGGGTATCTCGAAGCTCTGCCAGACCGGCTCCTCCTCCTCTTCGGGACGATAGCGCCGGACCTTCAGCGTGATCGAGTCGGCCATTCCGTCACCTTCCGTAGACACGCTCGCCCGGAGGCCAGCGGGTGATGGTCACCGGCAGGTAGTCGATCTTCGGTGGACCGCTCGCCGCTCGATAGGCCAGCGAGTGCGCCAGGAACCCCTCGTCGTCCCGTGCAGGATGATCCACCCGCTGGTGCGCGCCCCGCGACTCCGTCCGGTTGAGGGCGGACTGGATGATCGCGTCGGCCAGGTCCAGCATGTTCGACAGCTCGAGGCATGCCGTGAGCTCGGTGTTGAAGGTGCGGCTTCGATCGTCGAGGCTGACGTTACGAAACCTCTCCTTCAGCTCATCGAGCTTGTTCGCCGACTCTTGAAGTCGCTTACCGTCGCGGTAGATGCCGGCGCCGTCTTCCAGTGCCTGTTGCATCTCGGCTCTCAATGTGGCGATTCGTTCCGTCCCGCCGGTCTTTTCCAGAAAGTTACGGGTCAGGCGACGCTCCTCATCGTGCGCCTGGGCCAGCACGCCAGGGGAAGGATCAGATTGGTCCGCAGCGAAACCCGCGGCCACCTTGCCAGCCCGCGCACCGAAGACCAACAGCTCGGTCAGTGAGTTCGAGCCCAGACGGTTGGCCCCGTTGATGCTGACGCACGCCACCTCTCCCGCTGCATAGAGCCCCGGCAAGGGTGTCGCACCGTTGATGTCGGTGTGGACTCCGCCCATCATGTAGTGGATCACCGGCCGTACCGGGATCAGCTCCTTGACCGGATCGAGGTTCTCGTACTTGAGGCACAACTCGCGGACGAAGGGGAGCTTGCTGTCGATCACCTTCTCACCGATGTGTCGGATGTCCAGGTGAACGACCTGTCCATACGGGGAGTCGACGGTGCGCCCTTTCTCCATCTCCTTGACGAAGGCCTGGGACAGGCGATCCCGGGGTCCGAGCTCCATCGAGCGCTTGACCGGCTTGGGCTCCGGCCGACCCAGATCGTAGTCCTGCAGGTAGCGGTAGCCGTCCTTGTTGATGAGCCAGCCGCCCTCTGCGCGTGTGGCCTCGGTAATGAGGATTCCGGTGAACGGCAGCCCTGTGGGGTGGTACTGGACGAACTCCATGTCCTTCAGGGGTGCGCCGGCACGATAGGCCATCGCCATGCCGTCGCCGGTCTTGATATTGGCGTTGGTCGTGAAGGGAAAGACCTTGCCGCACCCACCGGTGCACAAGATGACCGCCTTGGCCAGGATGGCGAAGATCTTCCCCGTGGCGAGCTCGATCGCCACCACTCCCTGGCAGCGTCCGTTGTCCACGAGCAGGCTGGTGACGAACCATTCGTCGTACATGCGGATCGGCGCGTACTTGAGAGAGGTTTGATAGAGCGTGTGGAGCATGTGAAAACCGGTCTTGTCGGCAGCGAACCACGTGCGCTCGAGCTTCATGCCGCCAAACGGTCGTACGGCGATCTGTCCGTCCGGCTCGCGGCTCCACGGGCAACCCCAGTGCTCCAGCTGGAGCATCTCTTGCGGGGCCTCTTTGACGAAAGCCTCGACGGCGTCCTGATCGCACATCCAGTCGCCGCCACTGATCGTGTCGTACGCGTGAGCCTCCAGGCTGTCGTCGGGCTTGATGACCGCAGCCGCTCCGCCCTCGGCCGAGACCGTGTGGCTCCGCATGGGGTAGACCTTGGAGGCCACCGCCACGCTTAGTTCAGGCGCTGCTTCGGCGACGGCGATGGCAGCTCTCAACCCCGCGCCGCCGCCACCGACCAGAAGAACGTCGTGGAGTGAGGTTTCCATGCTCGGCCGTATGTGGTCGCGGCCGATCCTAGCCCAGTCCCGCTTGCCGGTTCAACCGCGTACACCGGAGAGAGGCTGGACCGCGCAACTGGGCGAGTGGCACGCCAATCCGATCGACGAGCGCAGCGGCTCGGCCATCATTTAACCTCCCGGCGGTTCTTTCGGAACGCCGAGCAGGTTCGAGTGTTCCGGATAGCTAGCCCGCACAGCGTGCCGCTGCACCAAGCCAAGTCGTTTGTCAAACTCCAGAAACTGGTACCCGCTGCGCTCCAGAAGCTCGAGACACCTCGAGGTCGAGTGGCTTTCTAATCTGCCACTGTCGCCGCACTCCATGATGATGAACGGCTTGGCGCGGGCGATCAGACGGCGAGCGCCTCGGAGGGCCGTCAGCTCGCCTCCCTCGATGTCGAGCTTGATGAAGTCCGGATCAACGCCAGTCTCCTCAGCGTAGGCGTCCAGAGAGGTCGACGGAACCCGAATTAATCGGGGCGTCGGCATCTTCCGAAGCAGCGAAGCGTCAGCGTGTGGCTCAAACGCCGTGGTCCAGCCGGAGAAGCTCAGACCGTAGTACTTGAGAACGAGCTCCGTTGTACCCCCATCGGCCACGGCAAGACTCTCGAGCTGCACCCGCGAGTCTCCGGCTGCGTTGGCGCTGAGGATCTCGAAGAGCAGGCCGATGGGTTCAAAGGCCACCACTCGTCCGGCGGTCGCCACCAGCTTCCTGAAAAGGACGGTATGCATACCGATGTGGGCACCGACATCGAACGCCACCATTCCAGGTCGCAAAACTCGCTTGGCGAAGGCGACCACATCTTGCTCGTACTCTCGGTCCGCATAGATCTGCATGCACAACCGGTCGGGTAGCAACAGGACGAGCTGGTTGCCGAACTCGTCGACAACCGACCGTCGAATGCCTCGCCGGCTCATCCGCGCAACCAGGGCGCTAGCCGCTCGGGACGGCTGTTTCACCAGCCGGAGGAGTCTTAGCAGTCCGATGGGGCCCCCTCCAGGCGGAAGCCACGCCGCCTTCGGCAAAAGAACTCCGACTCTTGAAAGAAGCACCGCAGGAACGAGCCCCCCGCGATGTCGGGGAGAGTCCGCCAATCATCGTTCCCGTCGGGGCGCAGCATCTGTGACTGATGACACTCGAGAGCGGCGCGCTTGGTGTCCAACACGTCTTGGATCGGGATGCGCCAACGAAGGTCGCGCAGAACTCGACCGCCAAAGGCCGTAAGCAGGGTTCGTTTCACAGCGTCTGTCAGCGGCTCGATCGGAAGGCTTGTCCAGGGCCAGTGCAGCCAGGCCCAGATCGGGTATTCGTAGACACGGATGCTCGGGCTCGAATCCTCCAGCGCCAGAAGGATGGCCCGATGAGCCGCTCGGTGGTCTCGCGTCGGCTCGAGCCGCGACGGCAGAAAGACCTGCTCGGGCTCGTGCCGTCTGACGAGCTCCGTCACCCGAGCCACCACCGAGCGTTCATGATCACTCAACGAACCATCGGGGAAATCCAAGAACGTGAGGCTCTCCGGCGGCACGCCCAGCACCACAGCGGCCTCCCGGGCCTCGCGACGCCGGATTGACGTGAGTCTCGACCGGGTCATGAACTGGGCATGTGAATCTGCGCCATCGGTGAGAAAGACGATTCTGACCGGCGTCCCCAGTCGACGCATCCGGGCGATGGCTCCGCCGCATCCGAGAACCTCATCGTCGGGGTGTGGCGCCAGGATGAACGTTTGCCGGTTTAGATCCCGCCGTGGAAGCGGCCGGGACCGTCGGAACAGCATTCTGCGCATTCCGTTCCACGGGGGGATGGCCCATCGGCGAGGCATTGTGCCTTATCTGCCGTACGCTTTCTTGAGTGTGGAGTGGATTCGTTCCCAGCCAAAACGCTCGACCGCGCGTCGACGCCCCTCGGCGCCCATTTCGAGGCGCCGGCGTCGATCGCCCAGAAGATGGCAGATGGCCTCGGCGAGACTCGCACGGTCGCCTCGACGCACCAGTAGGCCGCACCGTGTGTCCTCCACGATCTCCGGGATTCCGCCCGTGCGCGCCGCGACAACAGCCAGCCCCGAGGACATCGCCTCGATGAGAGGAATCCCGAAGGCCTCGTTGCAGACCGACGGGAATACCAGGACGTCGGCTCTCTGATACCAGGTTCTGAGCCCTGCGGGCGGCGTGAAACCATGGAAGACCACCCGGCCTCTCGCCGTCTTCGCCAAGCGCTCCCACAAGGCCGCCTCGAGACGCTGCCTGCGGCGCCACTGCCTGAAAAGACGAGCGCCAAAGCCCTTGCCGTAGAACGGCGCCAACTCCGAGGCCATCCTGTCGTCGCCCACGGCGGGGAGCAACCGCTCCGGAAACAGGCCAACGGGGCCCACGAGATCGAGTCGAGCATCGGGATGCTGGTCCAGAACCTCGGAGAACGCCTCGAGGAGCACGTGTACGCCCTTCTCCGGAGAGATTCTCCCGACGTAGAGCAGACGCTTCTCCGCCGGTTCCCCGGTATCGCGGAGCACCCCAGGCAAAGCCGGCGCAAAGGCTTCCAGGTCCACTCCGTTGAAGACCGTGTGGCAGCGCTCCGCGAGGAAAGGAAAACGGCGGCGGACTCCCTCGGTAATGAAGTCACTGCAGCCGAGAATCCTGTCGACGGCCCGGAGCTGCTCGCTCAGCCGAGCATGGTCGAAGCGCACGAGAAACTCGCATTCCATGTGCAGCACGATCTTCAGGGTCGGGTTGGCTCTCCGGATCGGCGTTGCGAGCTGAGGGTAGGTGAACAGGTGCACCAGGTCGCACGCCTGTTGGCGAAGATCGCATGCGATTCGCCGCGCGAGGCCGCAAAAAAACCTCGGCGAGGTCACCAGCGGACGCCGGCGGTTACCCCAGTCGAGGACGTCCTCCAGACGTCGGCAGCCACTCCAGAAAGGCTCCTCCAGGGGAAGCGCGAACCGCCGGTACTCAATTCCGGCGGTATCCGTTTCGATCGCCGCCTGCCCGGGGCCTCTCTTGGCATAGATCAGGACCTGGTTTCCCGCGCGTGCAAGGCTTCGCCCCAGGTGATAGGCGACGGTCGGCAGCGCCACGCCGCCAACGAAGGGCGTATCGATCGTCTCCCAGGGCTGGAGGATGAAAGCGACCTTCATACTTGAACGAAACCAGCAGCGATGCGACGACGTTCATCGTCGAGGAAACGTGTAAGCATCTCGTCGAGCGAGACTCGTGGCTCAAAACCGATCCACTTTCGAATCTTCGAAAGATCGGGTACCCGCCTCGGTGATTCTTCGAACTGGTCGTTCAATGCCAGTTCGAATGGCACCGTCGTAATCTCAGAGCGGCTTCCGGAAAGCGAGCGGATGCGCTCGGCGAGCTCGAGCATGGAGATCTCCTGGTCGTTGCCCAGATTGAAGACTTCACCGGCTGCCGTCTCATCCGCGAGCAGGCTGATCAGGGCCTCGACCACTTCGCCAACGGCGCAGAAACAGCGAGTCTGAGAGCCGTCTCCATATACGGTGATCGGCTCGTCGCGGAGCGCCTGTCGTGTCATCCGCGGCACTACCATTCCGTAGTCCGGACGTTGCCTCGATCCGACAATGTTGAACAGCCTCGTGATCACCACCGGAAGACCTCGCTCGCGGTAATAGGCAAGCGCCAGGAACTCGCTCAGGGCCTTGCTGCACCCATAGGCCCAACGACCGGTCCGGGTGTTGCCGACTCTGATGTCATCGTCTTCGGAGAACGGGGCCTCGACCACCTTCCCGTACACCTCCGAGGAAGACGCAAACAGCAACGGCTTGCTCTCGTCAGCCGCCGCCTTGAGCATTCGGGAAGTTCCGGTCGAGTTATTCTCGATCGTCTCGAGCGGCCTCTCGGTCGCCAGTCGAACGCCGACGGTCGAGGCCAGGTGGAAGATCGCTTCGACGTTCGGGACGAGTCCGGCCAGCAGGCTCTGGTTCAGCACTGTGTCGACAATCAGCTCCAGCCTGGGCTCGCTTCGATGCTGCTCGAGGTTCTCCCGGAGCCCGGTCGAAAGGTCGTCGAGAACCACCACGTGATGACCGGCCGCCAGGAGTGCGTCGGTCAAATGGCTGCCGACGAAGCCGGCACCGCCAGTCACGAGGATCCTCATGGTCGCATTCTCTGTTCCCCCTCAGACGAAATGGTCTCCAGACTGTCTTTCGAACCGAAGGCCAACCCCAAAAACGGCAAGACCTACGACGCCCGTCAGCCCGATCCCCCACGGATCAAGAGGGGTGCTCACGTAGGCGACTCCTGCTGTGATCAACGTTGCGCAGAGCCCCGGAAGAAGCAGTCCGGCGAAGCTCGCGCGCACGAGTTGGAGCGCGCTCCGATGGACCGCACGAGCTGAGAAGAGGAGGTAGCCTGCTGTGCCGAACCCGATGGCCACGAGCATACTCCATCCGGCGCCCACTGGGCCGAGCCGAGGTATCAACCACAAGCTGATGAAGACGTGAACGACCAGAGCGAGGCTGATGACTTTCAGCATCTGGCGGGCGGCTCCTTGGCCCCAGAGCACGGCAACGGCTGCCGCCCCAACGGCGTCCAGGACCGCTGCGGGCATCGTCACCCTCAGCACCAAGAGCGCCCGGGCGTCGACGTCTCCGATCCAGGCGGCCAGCAGTCTAGGCGCCAGGATCCAGAGAATCACGCCCAGGGGCAGAACCAACATCGTGATCCACCGCGTGCCCGCTCGGAGGATTCCCCGGAGCGCGGCACGGTCGCCCCGTCGATGCTCCAGACTGGACGGCGGCACCAGGACTTCGGCCGAATGCCAGCCAATCGACGACACCAGCTGTGGAATCTTGTACCCGACGTAGAAAGGGACCACAGCCGCCGAGCCGGCTATGACCCCGATCAGCACGGGTGCGATCTGCAAAAGAAGGCTACCCAACCACGTCGAGAGTTGCCACGAGAGAGACAGCCGTATGTGTTCTCGAACCGGCTCCCAATCGAGTGCACCGAACCGAAAACGGTACCTGGGATCCTGGACGCGGACCGCCGCAAAGGCGCCTCCCAGGAGAAGCCAGGCGGAGAGTGCGTGCCAGGCGGCCAGGGAGCTGACATCCATGCCGAGCTCCAGAAGGACAACCAAGCCGACCGCCCTGGCCAGGACCCAGCTTCCCCTGAGGAGGTTCAGGCTTCCGAATCTCCTCGAGCCCTGGAGTACAGCCGTGTGGAACGCGAACAGCCGGTCGGCGAGAAACGCGACGCCGTGGAATCCAAACACGCTCGTTGCATGAATCGAGGCGCGTGAGGAGAGATCCAGGCGCTCACCCAGGGCGGCACCGCCGAAGGCGATCAACAACGCCCCGGCCACTCCGAGCAGCAAATAGACATTGCCGGCGGAAGCGACGAGCGCCTGTGTCTGACGCGAGTCGCGCCCGGCCGAGTCGGCGGCGATCTCACGCAGTACGGCAAAACTCAGCCCCAGATCAAGCGCGCCGAGCG
>JBHHWO010000081.1:0-20463 GCA_046756565.1 Thermoanaerobaculia bacterium
ATCGGGGCGAGTTCTGGGTGCTAGTGCTGGATATCGCGAAGCGCGGGAGGATGTATCGATAGCGTGCATGGTGCGCTGGAGTTCGGGGAGAGCCGGTCCCCGAATTCGGTCTGCCGATCAGCCCTCACTGATACCGAAACACCCGCGACGACAACCAACCGACGAGCAGAGCGGCCGCCAGGAGTGCCAGCACGTGCGACACGGCGCGGCCGGCCGGGGCCGCGAAGCTGACCAGTTGGTGGAGGGCGTCCATGGTGGCGCCGGTGGGGAGGAAGACGGCGAACTTCTGCATCCATTCCGGAGTGATCTCGATGGGCCACCAGCAGCCGCCCAGGGCCGCGAGCACGTTGGCGGAAAGGACCCCGAGACCGACCGCCTGCCCCTCGGTGCGAGCCAGGCTCCCGAGGAGGATTCCCAGTCCCGCGGTCAGCGAGGCGTAGGCGAACAGGACGAGGAGGACCATGGCGAGGTGGGGGCCCCAGTGGACCTTGAAGAAGAGCGTTCCGGCGATCATGGCGAAACCGATCTGGACGATGGCGAGCGCCATGCGGCCGCCCCACTTGCCGAGGACGACGGTGCCGCGGGAGATCGGGGTCGAGGCCAGGCGGCGGAGGAGGCCTTCCTGGCGCTCGATCACGAGAAGAACGGCGCCGCTGGTCAGGAGGACGAGGAGAGTGAACATGACCATGGTGCCCGGGATGGCCTGTTCGAAGCCGGTCGGGATCCTCTTGCGCTCGCCGGCCTGGGCGACCTCGAGGGTGAGCGCGCGGGGCGCCATGTTGAGCGCCTCGAAGGCCTCGGCTTTGGGCTCCCGGCCCTCCTGCGAGACCACGATCAGGTCCGCGAGCAGGGAGTAGACGGCGCGACCGACGCGAAAGTCGTCGTAGTCGGCACCGATGCCGTCGCCCGAGCGCACCATTTGGAGCTCGGCGCTCTCCCGGGAGAGGACGCTGGCGGTCAGACCCGCGGGGATCGTCAGGCGACGCCGGTAGTCGGCGAGCTGGAACGGGTCTTCGAACCGGTGGACATCATAGTCCTGATCTTCGAGTCTTCTGACCAGTTGATCCGCGAGCAGCCCCGAGTCCGCCGGCACGTTGAGAGCAATGCTGGTCTTGCCGGAACCCGGGCCGGGGCCGAAGCCGGCGGTGATGGTGCCGATGAAGTAGAAGAAGATGATCGGCATGACGAAGGTCCAGAGAACCGTCTCCCAACGGCGCAGCATGTACTGGACGTCCTTGCGGGCGATGAACCAGGCCTTGGCCAGCATCACGTCATCCCGTGCGTATCTGGCTGCAGCCGGGGGATCCTTCGCTCCGCTCAGGATGACACTGGGGCCGATCAGGGTGCACTGGCGAACCCCCGGCGAATCCGCCACGAGCCGAGAAGAAAAGCGAGGGCGCCGGTGACGGCCAGACCGGCGAAGGCCGCGGCCAGGGCCTCGGGACGAGCCGCGCCCGCGAGGATCGCCTTGAGCTGCTCGAGCGCCCAACCGTTCGGGGTGCGGCGGCCGATCGCCGCCAGCCAGGCCGGCATCAGCTCGAGCGGGAAGAAGTTGCCACCGATCATGATGAGAGGGAACAAGACCAGGCTGGAGAGGATCGAGCCGGCCCGCTGGCTGGGCGCGAAGAGCTGAAGCAGGGTGAAGAGGACCAGCAACAGGAGTCCGCTGAAGGCGACCCAGATCGCCGCGACCGGCAGCCACGCGAACGAGAAGTCGTAGAGCCAGGCGCCGATCGGAAGCACCAGGACTGCCAGCGCGATGTAGATCAGCATCGCCGCCAGGAGCTTGCCGGCGAGCACTTTCGCCACCGCCTGCGGGGTCGTGACCAGCCGCCGGAGCGTCCCCTGGGCGCGCTCCTTCCAGACGTCGTCGGAGAGGCCCTGGGCCATGAAGACGATGGCCATGAAGAACATCCCCTGAAAGAAGAGGGCTCCGAAGTTGTGCCCCGCGCCGGCGTGCTCGTCGGCCTCGACCGTGGACTCGAGGCTCAGGACCGGCTCCGGCAGGAGGTAGCCGCTCACGTGGCTGACAAGTTCTTGCACCGAACCGCTCATCTCGAAAAGCACCGCGGTCGAGAGCTCGGTCTCGCCCTCTAAAAGCGAAGCCACCGTGTCGAGCTCGTCGCCGAGCAAGCGGTGGGCGTAGAAGACGCCCTCGACGACGATCTCCAGGGTCTCCTCCACCAGTCCGGGCAGAATGCGCTGGGCCGGATTGGTGCTGAGCTCGAGCGTCGTCGGGAGCCGATTGAGGACAGCGTGCCCGAAGCCTTCGGGAATCACCAGCAGGGCCGACGCGTCGCCCCTGCCGAGGGTCTCCCGGCCCTCCTCGAGCTCTACCGTCTCGACGTCGAAGAGCTCGGACATCTCGCCCTGGCCGAAGGCGCCCACGAGGAGGCCGCTCAGAAACGAGTCGTCCTGGTCGACGACCAGGAGATGCGCTCGCGGTTTGACGTTGCCGCTGCCGCCGAAGGCCAGGAGCAGCAGGCTCAAGACCACGAAGGGAATCCCGAGCCAGAGGATCAGACCCACGGGATCGCGCAGCCTGCGGCGCAGGTCCTTGACCGCGCTGCTCCACACGAAGTCCACGGCTACTCGCGCAGCTCCTTGCCGGTCAACTTGATGAACAGGCTCTCGAGGCTGGGCTGGGTCAGCGTCGTCTCGCGCACGTCACAGCCGGCCTCGTCGAGCGCGGTCAGAACCGAGGACAGCTTGCGGGATCCTTCCCGGACCGCCAGGATCAGACCCGACTCTTCGGATTGCACGATTTCGACGGCCTCGAGGCCGTCGAGTGCGCGTGAAGCCGCCTCGGTCTCGAAGGTACCGGCGAGACGCAGGATGTCGGCTTCGCCGACCAATTGTCGGAGCTCTTCCAGGGTTCCCAGGGCGATCACCCGGCCGTGGTCGATCACCGCCAGCTGGTCGCAGAGCGCCTCGGCCTCCTCCATGTAGTGCGTGGTGTAGAGAACGCAGGTACCGGCGGCGGCCTGTTCGCGCACCAGATCCAGAAGCCGCACGCGGCTCTGGGGATCGACCCCCACCGTGGGCTCGTCGAGCAGCAGGACCTTGGGCCGATGAACCACGCCGCAGGCGAAGTTGAGCCGGCGCTTCATGCCGCCGCTGAATCGCTTGACCGGCTCCTTGGCCCGGTCGAGAAGGCCGGTGAGCTCGAGAACCTCGCCGATGCGGTGGCGCAGCTCGGCGCCCCGCATGCCGTAGGCCGAGGCCCAATAGACCAGGTTTTCGCGGGCGGAGAGATCCTCGTAGAGAGCCAGCTCCTGGGGAACGACTCCCAGACAGGCGCGAGCTTTCGTCCCCTCGCGCAAGACGTCGAAGCCCATCACGCGGATCCGGCCCGCGGTTGGCTCGAGGAGCCCCGAGATGCAGCCGATCGTGGTGGATTTGCCGGCGCCGTTGGGTCCCAGGAGGCCGAAGATCGATCCGTCCTCGGCTGAGAAGGCGACGCCATCGACGGCCACCAAGTCGCCGTACTCCTTGCGCAGTCGTTCGACTTCGATCAAGCGGAGGCTCCAGTTCCGGTGCCATTGTGGCCCGCTCGGGGGACCCGGTCAAAGTCCACGTAGGGGGGCGCCGGATCAAACCTGGCCGGCGAGGCCGGCAATCTCTGGCGCGCCGTTGATGTAAGCGTTGCCGAGGCCGTGGAAGAGACCGACGATCCAGATATTTTGGGTTCGATGGAAAAGAACGGTGAAGAAGAGGCCGATACCGAAGGTCGCAGCGAATACCAGGGCCGCTTGCAGCGACAGGCCGTGAACGGAGAAATGATAGAAGTGCAGGGGCCCGAAGGTGAAAACAAGGTTCGCGACGAGAGGGCCGAGGAGTCGGCCGAGGCGCCGGGCGAGAACGAAGATCTGAAATAGATACAGCTTTTCGGTCGCGGTCCATCGTCCCCAGGGCAAGAATCCCAGGTCGTCGAGATCGACTCTTGCCCAGAGTCTGACCGCAGCCAGCACGAGCAAGAACAGAATCGACATGCGTAGCCATGCCGACGGCGACGGCAGGCCCAGCCGCGGGAGTAGAGAGAGTCGGGGACCCAGCACGAACTCGAGAACGGCGAACGCGGCCAGAAGACGAAACCCGGCCGTCGCCGAGTACTCCGGGGCCGGACGTTTCTCGAAGAGAAGGAAGTGTCCCCTCAGGAAGGGACCCGGGCGTCGGGACTTTTCGCCACATCCCTGGCCTCGAGCTGTACGAGCCGAACGCGTAGGTCGCGGGGGCATTCGGGCAGGCTCTACGGGACGGCGGTCGAATGAAGCACTAGATCTAGTCAGACTAGTCTGTTAGTATCGTGCCGTGAAGGGTCCTACCTACTCCACCTACGAGGCCAAGGCTCGCTTCAGCGAGATTCTCCGCCAGGTGCGTGGCGGAAATTCCGTCTTCATCACTTACAGAGGCACCGAAGTGGCGGAGATCCGACCGATCGCGAGCAGGGAAGGCATCGAAGAGAGGCTCAAACGCCTCGAACGGGGCCGTGTACTGCTACCCGCTACGGAGGGGTCACCCCCAGGGCACGCCATCGAGCCGGTGGCAGTTCGCCCGGGCGCTCTCGAGAGGTTCCTCGAATCGCGGGAGTATCGGACGCCGCCGACTCCAGGGACGCCAAACGCGCCGGTCGAGGTATCGGAGCCAGGGGAGCCAGGGGAGCAGGGCGAGTGAAGCTCGCCTACGTCGACACGTCCTGCCTGGTCGCGATCGCCTTTGCCGAGCAGGGGCATGAAGCACTGGCCAACGAACTCCTGGACTTCGACCGCCTCTTCGCCTCCAATCTGGCCGAGGCGGAACTGCTCTCGGCGTTCGCCCGCGAGAATGCGGACGGTCCAGCGGGCCTCTTGTCCGCACTCACCTGGGTCTTTCCGAACCGGCCCTTGACACAGGAGTATCGCGAGGTTCTTGCCGGAGGCTATGTCCGCGGTGCCGATCTCTTCCATCTCGCCTGCGGACTCTTTCTGCGCCGGGAGTTGGGTGATCTCCTCTTCCTTAGCGTCGACCATCGTCAGCTGGCTGTTGCCCGGTCCCTGGGAATGTAAGCGGGAACGCGGGCGGACTTTCGCGACATCCCCGGCCTCGAGTTGTACGAGCCTGGGCGCGAACCAATCGCTCATCTCGAAGATGGAAGCGGGCGAGGCGTCGGTGTCGCCGCCTCCACCCGTTCCTTGATTCCGAGAAGGCATTTCCGCATCATCACGATCTCGACCGCGTCCAAGAACAGCGGAGCAAAGCGGCCCCGAGGGCGCCAGCGCAGCCGAGTGACCAGACGGGTGTGCTCCCGGTCGAGGGGATAGAGGCCCCAGGCCCAGGTGACGGCTTCGCTTTCAAGGTCGTGTCCGTACACCAGCAGGAAAGAACGGTTGGGCGTGAGCTCGCGCACTTCGGCGTCCTCTTTCTCCGACAGCGGGATCTTGTCGCCCGCGGCGAGATTCTGAAACTCCGGCAGAATTCGTTCTGCGCTCGGAATCCCGTCGTTGTCGAGTCGGTCCCAGCTGTAGAAGCCGGCTCTCTTGTATCCGATCTGGACGATCCAGGGCCAGATCGTCTCGGGTCGGCCCCGGATCGTCACCGCTCTGGTGGCGATGAACGTGGGCGTCGAGATGATCTCGTCGCCCGGCATCCGCCGGTTGACCTCTTGCTCCGTAGAACCCGAGTTTCTCTGCCACGGCCGGTAGACGACCTGGAAGAGAACCGCCAGTACGGCCACGACAGCTGTCAAGAGAACGAGTGCTCTCAAAAGCCTGGGCGCACGCAATTCCACGAGACGAGCCTACGCCCCGACTACGGGAGGCGCACCACCCTCTGGCGGGGCGCAAGGCGTTTCAGGGCTCGGACTCCCGGCATCCCACCCGAACGGGTGTTGCCCGGCGCCGGGCCGGAGAGAAGGATCGAAGGAGACAGGAGGTGCGAAATGCCCGTTTACGAGTACCGCTGCCTCGAATGCAAGGAGGAGTTCGAGCGCATCCGGCCACTCAGCGATCGCGCGACCGAGAAGATCAAGTGCCCCAAGTGCGGAAGCTCGCGTCTGGAAAGGCGCTGGAGCCGGGTGTTTGCGGTGACCTCCAAGAAGAGCTGAGGCCGAGCGGCTCGCCATCAGCGACCGAGCACCTGGCGCCGGGGCGCCGCGACCGCGGCGGCGAGATACAGAGCGCAAGCGGCCAGGACCACGGCCCTGAAACCGAAGTGAACGGCAAGCAGGGTCGCAAGGACAGCCGCGAGCACGGACGCCCACCCGTTGACGCCCCAGGCCCAGGGCACCAGGTCGCGGTGGGTCGCGGCGACGCGTCGCAGCCCGAGTGGGAAGGGCATCCCTAGGAGGAAAGCGAGCGGCGCGATCGCCAACAGGGCCGCCGCCAGCCTGAGCCCCAGGGGCCACGCGCTTCCGAGCGTGAAGAGCGCCGGCAGAAGAACGAGCTCGGCCAGGGTCAGGACCACGATGGCGGCCGCGACCGAACGGATCGGCGCCCGCGGTAGCCAACCTTCATAGCGCTGCGAAGCGCCGCTTCCGAGACCGGCGAAGAGTAGGAAGCCCGCAAGCACGACGGCGGCCGCGAGCAACGGGTGCGCCAGAAAAAGGGTCATCCGCTGGATGAACGCGATCTCGAGAAAGAGAAACGCGATGCCCAGGCACAGAAAGTAGAGACCGATGGTACCGGCGCCAGGGGCTCCGGATAGCGGTTCGTGCCCGCGGCGGCGCAACCACCACAGCGGCAAGAGAATCAGTACCAGCCCGGCGATGGCTGCCTGGCAGAGAGTGACCACGAGAAGGACGTAGGGCCATTCGAGTAGAGCCGCGCCGCCGCTCCTGCGCAGGCCGAGCAGCTCGGCGAGTGTCCCCCAGCGGAAGAAATGGAGAACGTAGGGCCTGTCGTCGGTGACCGGTCGAACGTCGAACTTGTAGTCCCGAACGAAGGCGGAGCGCGAAGGGCCCAGGAGAGCCGTGATGCCACGGAAGAGCTCGGGCCGTTCGAGCAGGTTGAAGCGATTGGCCTCGAACTCCGACATTCCGGGGTAGTAGCCGAGGTCGAAGGAGCGCTCGGCGCAGAAGCCGCGCAGGGTGTCGATGTCCCGGTCTTCGAAGATCGATCGTTTGAGCACGATGACGAACCGATTCCAGCTGCGAATCACCGCCAGGTGCCGGCGTGGGTCGAGGCCCGATCGTTCGAGCGCCGTGGTTGCGGAAGCGACGAGCTTGAGGCTCGTGCGCAGTGGCGCGGTGATCTCGCCTTCGACCGCCACGATCCCGTTCTCGCTCGAGCGCTCGAGTGCCAGCGCGAAGGCACCGACGGTGTGGACATAGCTCTCGCTCAACGAGGGGGCCGTCCCGGCGCCGGAACCGATCCCGACCGCCGGCAGCAGAATCAGATCGAACGGCCCGCTCGCTGTGGTCAGAAACCCGCGGGGATCGAGAACGTGCCGGCGGACTCTGGGGTCGTCATAGGGCCGGCCGGCGAAATCGGCCAGCTCGACGGTCAAGAGCTCGAGCAGGCGGGGATCGATCTCGACGGCGTGGATCTCGGCAACATCGTAGGCTCTCGCCAGGGCCAGGCCGGGACCGGCTCCCGCTCCCAACACGGCCACCCTGCCCCTGTCACCCCCGTCGTCCCTGTCTCCGCCGGCTCCGCTGGCTCGAATACCCCCAGAGGCCGTGGTGAGCTCGTGGAGCTCGAACGGCAGGGCAAGCGGAAGGTACCCGAGGTAGGCCGCTGGCTCATCGTTGCGGGAGTTTCGAGCCCCGCCGCGATCCAACACCGCGGCGATCTCGCCATCCCGGAACACGAGACGCTGCTCCGGGATCTCGCCCGAGTAGCCCAAGCTCAGACCGGCGGCCATCCGAAAGGGAACCCGCTCCGACGAGACGACGGCGAGCGCTCCCAGCGGACTGGAACGCTCGGCCACGACCTCGACGCCGGGAACCGCCAGCGCCTTGGGCAGGGCCTTGTACTCCGACATCCGCGGTTCGAGCCATGACGCGGGCCAGAGAGCCGAGGACACGATGGCGGCGCCGGCCAGCCATCCCGCGATCACGTACGTCGTAGCGCCCAAGCTCCCGCGGGCCTTGGTCGCCCAGACCAGAGCCGCCGCAAGTCCGCCGGCCAACCCCACCCACCGCAGGGCGGAAGAGGGCTCGAGCACATAGAGGACGCCGATTCCGGCTGCGGCTCCCGCCGCGGCGCCGACGAGGTCGGCGCGATAGATGCGATGGAGCGAATCCTCGAAACGAGCCAAGGCCAGGCCGACCGCCGAGCCGGCGCAGAAGAAGGGCAACGCCAGAAGCAAGTAGACGGCGGCGAGTGCGCCGAGTTGGCGTGGCGTCCACATCACCTCGAGCGGATTGAAGCGGAGTTGCTGCGAAAGGCAAAAGCAGGTCACGGCGAGAGGACCGAACAGTGACGCCAGGACGACGAAGGCGGTGTCGAAGCGCTCGAGGAGCGGACGGCGCAAGACCGAGACGAACGCGCCGCTCGCGCCGTAGCCCAGAAGAGCCAGGCTGATGACCATGTAGGCGAAGTGGTGCCATTGGACGATCGAGAACAACCGCATCAACAGGAGCTGGTAGGCGAGAGCCGCGCCGGAGAGGAGCCCGATCGCCAGCCGCAACGACACAGTCGGCCCTTGAAAGCCCTAATGCTTGCCGGTGAGGGGTACGAAGGCGACCGGCAACACCTGGCGGCTCTGGATCGATCCATCGGCGCTCTTGGTGAGCAGCATGAGATGTTGCACCGAGAACGGGCTGCCAACGGGAATCACCATGCGGCCGCCAGGCCGCAGCTGCTCGATCAGAGGCGGCGGGACGTGTCCGGCGGCGGCGGTGACGATGATCGAATCGAAGGGCGCGTGCTCCTTCCAGCCGTAGTACCCGTCACCGACCCGGGTGACGACATTGTCGTAACCCGATCGCTCGAGCCGCTCACGAGCTTGTGCTCCCAACTCGGGAATGATCTCGATGGTGTAGACCTTCTCCACGAGCTCCGCCAGAACCGCCGCCTGGTAGGCGGAGCCGGTTCCCACCTCGAGCACCACATCATCGGAGCCGGGCTCGAGCAGATCGGTCATGACGGCCACGATGTAGGGCTGCGAGATCGTCTGGCCGTAACCGATCGGCAGGGGCCGGTTCTGGTAGGCGTTGCGCCGGTACTCCGGCAGCACGAACTCGTGACGCGGCACCTTGCCGAGAGCATCGAAGACCTTCTCGGCGAGCCGGTCTTTGCCCAGCTCGCGCCGGGTGTAGCCGACATCGGCCCGGACTCGCTCGAGAAGAGCGCTGCGCTGCCGGTCGTAGTCCTGTGCGGCGACGGCTCCGCCGAAGACAAAGAGAACCAGAGTGATGAGGGAGAGGCGTTTCATCGGCCTCGCCAGAGGGAACGCTCTACTAGAGGAGACTATCAGCTTGGGGAACGAGCCAATACCGGGATTCTTCGCCGGCGCTCAGAATGATAAACGGGGCGAAGAAGACGCCGCCCTCGGGGTCGGACGCTACGGCCAGAGATCCGTGCTCAGGTACTTGAGGCCGCTGTCGCAAATCGAGGTCACGACGGTTCCGCCCTCGTGTGGGCCAGCGAGGAGCTCGAGAGCGGCCGCGACGTTGGCGCCCGAGGAGAAGCCGGCGAAGATACCCTCCCGCCGGGCCAGCTCGCGGGCTGCTTCCAGGGCCCGTTCGTCGCTGACCGTGAGAAAACCGTCGATCTGGTCCCGCCGCAAGAGAGGCAGCTCCGCCCGCGAGTAGCCGCCGCCCTGGATACGGTGACGGGAATCGAAGATCTCGCCGCCGGAGAGAACCGCCGCACCCGCCGGCTCGACGGCATAACAGCAAATCGAGGGATCGGTCTCCTTGAAGACCGCCGCACACCCGGCGATGGTGCCGCCGGTGCCGGCGAAATCGCAAAAGGCGTCGAGCTTGCCCCCGGTCTGCGCCAGGATCTCGGGCCCGGTATGGAGGTAGTGGGCCCTGAAGTTGCCTTCGAGGCTGAATTGGTCGGCGTGAAACGCCCCTCGCTCGGCGGCGATCTCCCGAGTGCGCTCGCCCACGAGGGCCAGGTCCCCACCGCTGACCTGCCCCGGCCTCGACTCCGGCAGCTGGTCGACGAGCACGACCTCGGCCCCGAGAGCGGCCATCATGCGAGCACGCTCGCGGGAGTTGCCCTTCGACATCACCGCCACGAACGGGTAGCCCTTGACCGCGCACACGATCGCGAGGCCGGTGCCGGTGTTGCCGCTGGTCATCTCGACGATCGTCTGCCCGGGGTGCAGCTCTCCCTCGTCCTCGGCGTCCTCGATGATCTGGAGCGCAATCCGGTCCTTCTTCGAGTGCCCCGGGTTGAGGAACTCGAGCTTGGCCAGAAGCCGCCCGGAAAGATCCCGGCTCAGCCGGGCGAGCTCGACCAGTGGCGTCGCCCCGATGGCGTCCAGAGCCGAAGCGGATATCCCCGCCGAGCGGTCGGGGATCCCGGGCCTTTGGGGATTCATTGCAGGTCACCTCCGGCCAGATGCCCGTCCGGATCGAGGCCGACCTCGCGCACCAGCACTCGGAACCGCGGCTCGGAGCGCAGGCGGTCCCAGACCGGGTCGATGTTGAGGAAGACCAGCCAGTTCTCTCGCGCCCGGCCGGCGGCCTCGAGGTCGTCGAGCGAGCGCTCGGCATCACCTTGGCCCAAGTGGATGGCCGCCAGAGCGTACCGGGGAACGTATTCGCTCTCCGCCCGCGACTCGAGGGTCTTCAGCACGTCGGCGGCGTCCGCGGCCCTGCCCAGCTCGGCGGACAGACGGCCCTCCGCCGCCAGCATCATCGGGCTGCCGTCCGCATGCTCCGTAGCCAATCGCATAAAGCGAAGAGCCTCGGCCAAATCACCCGTCTGCTCGTAGGCCAGTCCCAGCCAATACTCCGCCGGCGCGAAGTCACCGGCCAGCCTGAGAGTCTCGTGCAGGCTGGCGATCGCCTCGTCGTACCGCCGGGCGTAGAAAAACGCCCATCCGACCACGACGTTGATGATCGGCGACAGGGGATCCAGGGCGAGCGCCGTTCTGGCTTGTTCGATGGCGGCGTCGTGCCGGCCGAGCAGGGCCAGATACTCGGCGAACCAGTGGTGGGCCGTAGCGTAGCCGGGGTTGAGCTCGAAGGTGCGCTCGAATTCCTCGCCCGCGACCCGCCAGTCCCAATCGAAGAGAAGCTTGGCGAAGGCCAGCGAGCAGTGCGCTTCGGCCAGATCATCGTCCAGGCCCAGCGCCCGGGTGGCGGTTGCCTTGGCGCTGCGGAACGATTCCTGCGGCTCCACGGCGCCGTAGAAGCCCAGGACGTTGTGGGAATCGGCGAGGCCCGCCCAGGCCAGGGCATAACCGGGATCGAGCTTCACCGCACCGTTGAAGCAGTCGATGCTCTCACGCAGATCGGCTGCGGTGCGCTTGGCCCAGAAGTGACGGCCCTTGAGGTAGAGATGGTAGGCCTCGAGAATCTCTGTCTGGCGGCCAGTGGCCGGAGCGGTGACGGGGGCGGCGGCCGCCGCCGGCACTTCGAGAGTGAGCCGTTCGACGACCGCAGCGGTGATCTCGTCCTGGGCGGCGAACAGGTTGTCCAATCCGCCCGCGTACTGCTCGGACCAGAAGCTCACGCCGTCACGGGCGTGGACCATCTGGACGTTGATCCGCAGCCGATCCCCGGCCGTGCGAACGCTGCCCTGGACAACGGTGTCGACATCCAGGCGGCGCCCGACCTCGACCACGTCGGTCTCGCCGTCGCCAAGTGCAAAGGCCGAGCCGCGCGCGATCACTCGCAGCTCCTCGATTCGGGTGAGCGCATTGATGAGCTCCTCGGCAAGACCGGCGCTGAAGTACTCGTGGTCGCGCGCCGGTGACAAGTCGGCGAACGGCAGAACCGCGACCGAGCTCTTGGGCCGCGGGGCTCGGGCCGGCGTAGCGGCACTCTCGGGTTGGAGCAGGCCGACAGCTCGACTCATCGCGGTGGCGGCGGCCTGGGAGTCCAAATAGCCGGGCTCGAGCAGGGTGTCTATCTCGAAGTTGCCGAGAGCGAGGCGGTAGGCGTCGAGCCCGAGCGTTGCCTGCTCGCGCTCGGCGACGAGCGCGAGTGCATCGGCGGGCTCGGGAGCCGCCCCCAGAAAGCGCCCGATCTGCCGTCTCGCTTCGGCGTGGCCCTGGGCAAGGCTCTCTTCGAGCTCGGGCACTCGGCTATCGAGGGCCTCGAGGCGCTCGCCGATCCGCCGTACGCGGCCGTCGAGCCGGAGCTCGAGGGCCCGCAGGCCGCGCCGCGCCAGCAGCTCGGTCTGAACCGCCGCTACCCGCGGCCGCAGCCAAAAGGAACGCACCGTGACCATGGCCGCCCGCCAGGCCAGCAACGAGACGAACAGCAGGGACCACCAGCGGTCGCCCGGTTCGGGGCCGCCGGGTCGAAAGGTCATGTAGAGATTCGCCAGCAGAAAAACCGCCACAAGGATGGCGAGCAGGCGCAGCCCCATACCCGCACGCTCGCGCTGGTAGCGCATCCACTCGAGCAGCCACTTCAGCTCGCCGATCCCTTGCGCCGGTCGCCGCAGGAAGGTCCGGAAGCCGAGTTTCGATCGCCGCTTCATGGCTCGAAACCGATCGCCACCAGGGTGACGTCGTCCTCCAGCGGCCGGCCGCCGAGATAGTCCTGCAGATCGGCCTCCAAGGTCTCGATCAGACCGGCCGGCTCGGCGCCTGCCAGGTCGCCCAGCCGCTCGCCGAGTCGCTCCCAACCGTAGGTGCCGCCGCCCGCGTCGGTGGCCTCGACAAGGCCGTCGGACAGGAGCAGAAGGAGGTCGCCGGGCTCGAGCTCGAGCCCGGACGCCTGATAGCGGACCTGGGCGCGCACGCCCAGAGGGTAGCTCGGCTGCTCGAGCTCCCGGACGCGACCGCCGCGCCGCAGCAGCGGAAACACCTGACCGGCGTTCACCCACGACAGCCGGCGAGCCGTCGGGTCGAACTCGACCAGCGCCAGAGTCATGAGCCGCCGGTGGCCCAGGGTGTCGAACATCATCCGGTTCAACTCGGACATCGACTCTTCGAGGGAGTGCCCGGCGGACACCTGCGTGTAGAGAGCGCTCTTGGCCATGCTGCTGACCATCGAGCTGTCGAGCCCATGGCCGCTGGCGTCACCGACCGCCACCAGCAGTCGATCCCCACCGGTGGCGTAGAAGTCGAAAAAGTCGCCTCCCACTTCACTCGAAGGGCGGTAGAGGTGGGCCACCGAAAGCCCGGGCACGGCCGGCGCCTCCGAAGGCAGAATCGATCGCTGGAGGTCCCGCGCCAGGAGCACCTCCTTCTCGATTCGACGGTCGGCAGGGTCGCCAGCTTCAACGCCGCCAGCGTCCTCCGCGGCGGGAGGCGCCACGACGGATTCGAGCAGGTTCAAGCGTTCGCTGATCGGCTTGGTGACCGCTGCCAGCAGGTCGCCCTTGGCCCGCGCGAGGCCGGCGCTGTCCAGGACGAGGACGAAAGACTCCAGGGCCGACTGCCGGCGCGCCGCCTCGCGCTCGAGCGCCGCGAGCTTGACGTCCCGCGCGTCGAGCTGTCCCAGAAGCCGCCGCAGGTCGCTGCGCTGCGCCTCGCTTCCAGGCCGCGAAAGCGAATCGACCACCTTCTGGCGCAGCTCGCCGATCTCCCGGCCACGCCGCAACAGGTGGCGAGCTTCCTCGAGCCAGGCAACGATCGACAGCCCCAGCGACTCGCCGCGAGCCACGTCGGCCACCGCCTGGCCGCCGCCGGCGCGGACCGCCTCTCGCGCGTCCTCGGCCGCGCGAGTGAGTCGGGTCCGCAGTTCGGCCAACTCGGCGTCGGCCGGTGAACCGACCGTGCCCGAGCCTCCAGTGGAGCCCGGCATTGAGGCGGAGGGCTCCGCTTGACGTTGGATCTCCGCCTCCAGATAGCCCAGCCGTCGTTTGTATCGACCCCGGCCGGCTCCCCAGGTGACAAAACCGTGGATGACGAGCGCGATCAACCAGACGTAGATCAAGGGCGCGGCTTCGAGCGGGCCCTCCCCCCCGAGCGCTCCCACCGCCATTGCGAAGAAGGAGGTCGTCGCCCACAGGCACAGATGGTAAAAGAAGCGGTTCTCGCCTCTGACCCGGAGCAGCCGCAATATCTCCATCAGTTGTGCCGGGCTTGGGGTGTCGGTGGCTGCCATCGTCTCTTCAGGACCAACGGGGAGTGGCTGCCAGATCTTACGGCGTGAGTCCGCCGAAAGTTGCCGCCCCCAGGGCCGTCGATGCCGTGACCTTTGGCCCGATCATGCCGAGCCTCCTATCCCGAATCCGGAACCCTCGAACGAGCGCCTTCATCTGGGTAAGCGACAAATTCTTCAACCCTCCGCGCCCACCACTGAGAGCCGCGCCAGGCAGCGCGAAACCAGCCGGCCGCATCACGCTCATGGAGGCCGTATCGCAAGGTACACCGTACTCCAAAGTTGCGCCGCATTGGACTCGGTTTCATCGCTCGAGCGTTGACCGAATGGTTCTAGGCGATAGCCACCGTCCATGAAAGACCATGACCACAACTCGGAGTTCTTGAGCGCACTCGTGGACGAGATCACTTGCCAAAGCCGGGTCTGTGCACTGATCAATTGCCGGCGCGTGACGGCGGGCAGGTCGGAGCGCTGTAGCTGCCGTTTCAAGCCGGCCGCCAGCAATGCCTGTTGCCAGGACCACACGGTTGCGCCGTGGTAGTGGTTGTTCGTAAATAGCTGGCGCAGGTCGTTGGAAGCATATGCCGGATTGGCAACTACCAGACCCACCGGCGTCAACAAACCGGCTGGAAATGGCCGCAACAGTGTCGCTGCCACACGCTCGAGCTCCGCTGATGAGGGAGTGTTGAACAACAGTGCAAAACCGTCGTCTGAATGCAGAATGGGAATCGCCTGGCCCTGTGCATCGAGAGCCACGGCGTTGAAGGTCAGGGCCGCTTCGCCCGGCGCCGCCTCGTTCTCCAGCGACGCTAGCGCCTCTCGATCAGGCACGCCGATCTGCGCCGCGTAGTCGGCGAGATGTTGCCGGGCCTGGTCGTAGGGCATTGTCACCTTGAACAGCGACGGAGCCTTGTTTGCCCAGAGTTCGGCCAGGGCAGCAGCCTGCGAAAAACCAGCCTCGGTGGAGGCATAACCATCCAGTAAGCCGCTGTCATGCAAACGAGCAATAGCCATCAGGGCAGCCGGCACGAACACGGCATTGATGTCGTACGCTATCCTGCCGTTTCCCAAACCCTCCCTGCTGTCACGCCAGTTGCCCGCTGGAAGGCCGTCTTTGAGTTTAATGAGATTGTCTGCTGTCGGCTCTCGAGCAAAGGGCTGAGCGGAAGCGAGAACAAAGTGCAGATTACTGACGAGTGCCTGCCCATACGTTCGACCGTGTGCGGTTTCCCCTTCCAGAAAGGCGGCGGCCCGCTTTCGGTCCGCAGATCGCTGGAGTAGATAGTGAGCGACAATCGGCGCCAGCATGAAGTCGTCGTCAACCATGTGGTAATCGAACAGGGGCTCATCGCTGGCCCCGGCACCCACTCCGCCACGCCGCAACACTGCGAATTCGCCAATGTCCTCTTCGTGCGCAACTTCACCATCGGGGCTCAGGCGCGCCAATACGGAACCTATGCCCGCTTCAATCGTCGTTGGCGTCAGCACCGGCATCATCAGCCGTAACGACAACAAGGTGTCACGACCGAAGTAGGTGCAGAACCGCCACGAACCAGCCAGCAGCTTTTCCTTGTAGCTCAGGAACGCGAGAACCTTCTTTGCCAGCGGATCCTTGACCGCATCCGGGGTCAGCAGGTCGTCCATCTCAATCGGGGTCAACGGTTTGTCGCCTGAGAGGGCCACGACCCGTAGTCGCAATGCTCCCTCGGCCGGAGCTTTGAAAATCACCGGTGTGTTCCGGCCGCCGGCAAGGCTTCCCTGCAGCACTTCCACTACCAGCTCATAACCGCCCCGTCCGTCCAGGCGATCTCGGTACCAGGTCGCCGTGCGACCCTCGACTGAAAGCTCGCTCTTGATCGAGTCGGATAATTTGCGCTTGTGCAAATAGTCGCGGATGACCCGCACATTACTGAGTACGGCTTCGTGGACGGTCAATTGTTCGGCTTCGACCGACACTTCATACTCGATTCCAAAGAGTGGCTCGCCGTCGCGATTCTCCTCGCGTACCGCCCGAATTCCGTCCACGCCTGACCAGGAAACTTCCGCTTCCACAGGACTGAACCAGAGGCTGACGCCACTGTTTCCGGCGGGGAACGCCACCACCAGACGAGGCCGGTGACCGGAGGTCAGCAACGTGTGGGCAGAAACTGGCCCCTGGCGGAAGAACTGGTTGTAAATCTGTCCCTCGCGAATCGAAAAACTCAAGACCTCGGCGTCGATGCCTATCTCATCAGACGCCTCGGGACGAACCTTCGTACCTTCAGTACTGCGGGCTGCGGAAAACCCACCCAGGAACGCAGCCAGCAAAACCGGCAATGTGAACAGGCTGGCATTGCTTCGAGGAGACGCGGGTACAGACTTCTGAATTCTCATCGCGCCGGTGCTCTTATTATTGCTGCTCTCGAGAAAACACCAGCCCCCGGTCCTTGTGCCTCACCAAGTTCCGGTGCTATCCTTGCTTCGTACCAATCGAGATCCCTAACGGTGAAGCAAATCCGGGACTTTGCGCGTTATGCAGAGTCCCATCGCTCGCCCATTGTGGAGGTCATTGCGGGCGAAGTGGAAGAATCCTTTGATCACGTTCCACCGTCTCGTGTGAGGCGAAATCTCAGGGAAAGGAACTGATGCCATTATGCGAAATCTCTCCAGCCAAACAAAGAAACTCTTTGCGTTCATCACACTACTAGCATTCGCTCTCGCGCCGCTCAATGCCCTGCAGGCCCAGCAAGCGACCGATGACGCTGAGCAAGCGGTCGAAGAAAGCGAGGAGGTTGCCGACGAGGAACCGGCGGACGAGCTGATGGACGAGATCATTGTCACCGGCACCGCCTCCGGTAGCGAAATTCTGAAGTTCGACGCGAGCTTCGCGATCACCACGCTTCCAGACGACGAAATCGCAAAGTTCGCTCCGAAGAGCTCCGCCGACCTGCTCAAGCTCGTGCCTGGCGTCTGGTCGGAAAGCTCCGGTGGTGTTTCCGGGGCCAACGTATTCGTTCGCGGTTTCCCGGGTGGCGGTGATGCCCCGTTTCTCACGGTCCAGGTCAATGGCTCGTCGTTCTTTCCACCGCCGACACTGTCATTCCTGGAGAATACGACCTTGTTCCGCCTTGACGAGACGGTGTTGCGCATGGAGGCGCTCCGTGGCGGCCCGAACCCGGTGTTCAGCAACGGTCAGCCGGGTTTGACCACCAACTTCATTCTTCGGGAAGGCGGTGAAGAGACCGAAGGTTTCGTGAAGTACAGCACCTCGGACTACGACCTCCGGCGGTTCGACGGGTACGTGAGCGGAAAGGTCTCAGACGACTTCTACTACATGCTCGGCGGCTACGTGTCCAGCTCGCCCGGCCTTCGAGACTCCGGTTTCAATTCGGACGAGGGCTTTCAGTTTACGGCCAATCTGACCAGAAACCTGGAACGCGGGAAGATCAACATATTTCACCGGGAGACCGATGATAGCGGTACCTGGTACCTCCCGGTGGCTCTCAATGTGCCGGGCGTGGACAATCAATACAACCAGATCGGTGCATTGAACCGGCAGCGCAGAATCCTGTTTGCCAACAACTTCGGTGATCCGTCTTTTGACAATCCGGGGGCAAAGACCGTCGACCTCGGTGAAGGTCGTGGCTGGGACGGAGGGCTTACGGGAGGCTCCATAGCCTTTGACATTGCAGATGACTGGGAGCTGGTCAATCGATTCAGCTACATGTCCGGTGATGCGAATACCCTGGGGCTTGTGCCCAATGGTGGAGCGCTTCAGATTGGCGCGCTTCGCGCTGATCCGACTCTTGATCCAGCTGCGGTGATCACCGGTCCGATCACGGGTTCGGTGAGTGGTCGCGCGATTGCCGACTCCGAATTCATCCAGCAGTTCGGCGCCTGGGAGGTGCTCAAAGACATCGAAGCATTCACCAACGACCTCAGCCTCACCAAGAATTTCGACAGGGGCAATGTGACCTTCGGCCTGTACTCCGCCAACTCATCGACCGATGAGTTCTGGTCTCTGGGGAATCACAAGTACGAAGTCGTGCAGGTTGGCGGAGAGGTGGTTACCGGAATCGAGTGCAATGATGACCAGACTGTCGACAGCTGCGCCTGGAACTACGACATTGACGCGAGAGGTGATGCGACCACCAGTGCCCTCTACGCCGCGACGACTTTTGAGGCCACGGACCGCTGGACCCTCGATTTCGGCGTCCGCTCCGAGAACCATAAGGTCGAGTACTCCGTCGATGAGGGCCTTGACGGCCTGGTCACTCTGGGGCTGTCTTTCGACGAAACAGAGACGTCCTGGACTGCGGCGGCAAACTATCTGATCAATGACAGCCTCGGCGCCTTCGGCCGTATCAACAGTGGCAGCAAGATGCCCTACTTCGATGACTTCCGGGACAATCGAGGTGCCTTTCAAGGCGGCAATCTCCTCATCCAGGAAGTGGACCAGCTCGAGTTCGGCCTGAAGTGGGTCACGAGTAATCTCAGCCTGTATGGGACCGCATTCCGCACGGAGGTGGATCCCACCTTCTTCATTGCGTTGACCGGGGCGGGACCGGCAGACATCGTTACCCAGGAGGCAACGGGAATCGAGTTGGACGCCCTCTGGAACTCGGGGACAGGGTTCTACGTGACGTTGAACGCGACGATTCAGGATACCGAGATCAAGCGCGGTCCGAATGCCGGCAACGAAACGCAGCGTCAACCGGGCTGGCAACTGCGTCTGACCCCCAGCTACACCTTCGTGAAGGGCGATTCGGTGATTACGCTGTTCGGCACGCTCAGCGCAGTCGACGACCGCTGGGGCGAACCGCAGAATGTCAACAGGTTGGATGGCTATGAAAAGCTCGACCTGGGAGCGATCGTGGACTTGAGTGGAGGATTCTCGGTTCACATATCGGGAGACAACCTCACGGACGAGGACGCTCTGACCGAGAGCGACCCGCGCGATCTCGTGGCGCCGAACGGACGCTTCATCATGCCGCAGTCCATTAGAGTGGGTGTCGGGTACAGTTTCTGATCGGGGCTCAGGCCAATCGCTAACGGAGGGGCGGCGCAACGGGGGAGTGCGCCGCCCTTCGTGTATCCTCGACACCTCGCGACCGCGGATAGATGCTCGATCTCCTGATTGTCCTGGCCTTCGTGGCCTACAGCGTGACCGTGGGTTTTCTCGCCCGCTCGCGCGCCTCGAGGAGCCCGGAGGAGTACTTCCTCGCCGGGCGCTCGATCAAGGGTTGGAAGGCGGGGCTGAGCATGGCCGCGACCCAGTACGCGGCCGATACGCCGCTACTGGCGGCCGGGCTGATCGCGACCGGTGGCCTGTTCACGCTCTGGCGGCTGTGGATCTACGGCCTGGCGTTTCTGATGATGGGGTTCATCCTCGGGCGGGCGTGGCGGCGCTCGGGGGTTTTGACCGACGCCGAGCTGACCGAGATCCGCTACAGCGGCAAGGGTGTGGCCGCGCTGCGGGGCTTGAAGGCCATCTACTACGGCACCATCATCAACTGCACGGTCATGGCCATGGTGCTGGTGGCGGCCACGCGAATCTCGGAGACTTTCCTGCCGTGGCACGAATGGCTGCCGGCCGGGCTCTACGCGCCGGTTCAGGGGCTGGTCGAAGCGATCGGCGTGCCGCTGGCCTCGGGCGCGACCGGCATCGAGACCTGGACCGCGACCACCAACAACGTGATCTCGATCCTCTGCATCCTCGCGTTCACGGCGCTCTACTCCACCACCGGCGGGCTGCGCAGCGTCGTGGCCACGGATCTGGTCCAGTTCGGCATCGCCATGATCGCGACGCTGATCTACGCCGTGGTCGCGGTGAACCGAGCCGGTGGCCTGGGCGGGATGCTCGATTCGCTGACCGAGCTCTACGGCCGCGAACGCACGACCGAGATCTTGAGCCTCTCACCCGGGGCAGGCGAAGCGCTCCTGCCGTTCGTGGTGATCATCGGCCTGCAGTGGTTCTTCCAGGTCAATAGCGACGGCACCGGCTATCTGGCCCAACGCACCATGGCCTGCCGGAGTGATCGCGACGCCGAGGCGGCCGGTGTGGTCTTCACCTGGGCCCAGGTCCTCGCGCGGTCCCTGCTCTGGCTGCCGATCGGCGTCGCTCTCCTGGTGATCTATCCGTACGAGGCGAGCCGGCTGGGGAGCGAGGCCTTCACTTCCAGCCGCGAGATCCTGTTCGCCACCGGCATCAGGGATCTGCTGCCTGTGGGTGTCAGAGGGCTGATGCTGACGGGGCTGCTTGCGGCCCTGGCCTCGACCATCGACACTCATCTCAACTGGGGCGCGAGCTACTGGAGCAACGACCT
>JBHHWO010000082.1:0-20222 GCA_046756565.1 Thermoanaerobaculia bacterium
TCGAACGCGCCGATCTCCTAGGTGCACCGGACGGCGCCGATCCGGCCGATCCGAAATCAGGCGGCCAAGACAGCGCGGACTCCTCGCGAGGGCTCCGGGTCGGCTATGTCGGGCAGCTCTATCGAGGTAAGGGGCTCGAGGTCCTCATACCGCTCTCCAGACGGCATCCCGAATTCGAGTTCGAGGTGGTCGGCGGCACTCGAGATGCACTCGAGCGGCTCGCCACGGACAAGCTACCCTCGAATCTCTCGCTTCACGGATTCGTACCCCCCGGGGTCCTCTCCGAGTGGTTCGAGCGCTTCGACGTAGTGTTGATGCCCTACCAGCGTCGAGTCGAGGTCGCGGGAGGTCGATCCGACGCCAGCCGCTGGATGTCCCCCCTCAAGATGTTCGAATACATGGCAGCCGGGAAGGCCATCGTGTCGTCTGACCTGCCGGTTCTACGTGAGGTTCTCGAAGACGAGGAAAACGCGATCCTGGTGCCGCCCGAGGATCTGGACTCCTGGAGCGAGGCGCTCCAACGCCTCGACCGGGATCCCGATTTGAGAAAGCGGCTCGGGGCGGCGGCGCGCGAAGCCCTTCTCGCCCACTACAGCTGGGACCAGCGAGCGAGCGCCGTTCTCGCCGGACTTGGAACGCCCGGCCGATGAGACGGCTCGTCTACGTCAACAATCGCTACCGGCACTACGACCGGGTCAAGTACCGAACGCTCGCGGCCAGCTTCGATCTGCGGGTCGTGTGGATTGGACCGCCGCCGGAGGGAGAAGCACCTCCGACCGAGCTGGTCGAGCGGTTTCGAAACGAGATCCTGGATCCGAAAAAGCGCTCCAAGCTGCAGCCTTGGCACCTGATCCGATCGCTTCGCCTGTTCCGGCGCCTGCGGTTCCTGTCCCGCAACGCGGACCTCGTCGTGAGCTCGACCTCGGACTCCTGGAAATCCAAGGTCGCCTTTGCGGCCGCCGCCGGGCGCGCGCCGGTCGCCTTCCGCAAGGAGCGCTGGCTGGATCTCTCGACGCCCGTTCTGACCCGGCCCTACTGGCTCCTGGATCAGTTCCTGACCGATTGGATCGAGAAGCGCGCCCGGGGCGTTCTGGTGGGTGGCCGCAAGGCCCGCGAGTACCTGCTCGAGCGAGGGCACGCGGTGGAGAGAATCCTCCAGTTCAGCTACCTGCACGAGGATCTGGCCGAGGAGCCGCCGGATGCGGAGATCGCGGCGGAACTCGAGCGCTTCAAGGGACGCTCGCTTCTCTTGCTGTACCTCGGGCGGATCATGCCGCAGAAGGGGCTCGATTGTCTGATCCGCATCGTTCGAAAGATGATCGCGGCTGGAGAAGATGTGAAACTCGTGGTAGTGGGGGAGCCGATCTATCAGCGAACCGGCCGCGGAGGGCAATCCTCGAGCTTCTACGACCGCTGCCGCCGGCTTGCGGAAAAGGAGCCGAGAATCGAGTTCCGGGGCGCGGTCGCCGCCGAGAGCGTGCACGACTACTATCGGGCCGCGGACGTGTTCGTGCACCCTCATGTGTTCGGCGTCGGCGGCAGGGAGAAGGCCGACGGCTGGGGCAACGTTCTGACCGAGGCCGCGAGTCTGTCTATGCCCGTGATCGCCAGTGACCGCGTCGGATCGGCATTCGACATCGTCGACGACGGCATGAGCGGTTTTCTGCTCCGCTCCCGGCGACTGGAAGTCGACCTCGAGGCGGCGCTCACCCATTTCTGCCGGCATCCGGAGGCGATCGAGAGCTTCGGCCAGAAAGCGCGCAAGCGCTACGAGACCGTTGTCGACGCGAATCGGACCGTCGCCTCGATTCAGGAATTGATGGACTCCCGCGACCAGAGCGAAGGCGCCTCGAGATGAGCGTCACCGCTCCTGCCCGCCTGGCCCTGGTCTACATCACCGGACCGGGTCACTGCGGCTCGACTCTCTTGAATCTGCTGCTCAACGGACACTCGAGAATCCTCGGTCTGAGCGAGGTCGAGACCATCGGCGAGCATCTCCGAAGCAACGCCGGCGACTCGGTTCTTGACGATCCGTTCTGGCGAGCGGTCGCGGATCGCTACGAAAGGCTCACCGGAGAGAGCTTTTCGAGTCTGAGTCTTCCGGCCGTGTCAGCGGCCCGGATCGGCCGGCTCGACGCGGCCCAGATCGAAGCCTGGAACCGTCCGAACCGGGCGCTCTTCGAGTGCATCGCACAGGAATCAGGTGCCGAGGTGCTGGTCGACGCCTCCAAGTCCTGGCAGCGCCTCGCGTTGCTTTCGAAAGGGCTAGGACTCGACCTGCGTGTGATACACCTCCAACGCGACGGACGCGCCGTCTACAACTCTTACGCTCGCAAGTACCAGCGTCCGGTCTTCGCCCTGACCAAGTGGCCGAAGTTCACGATCGGCGCGCTTCGGCTCAAACGACGCCTCCCGTCATCGGTCTGGCTCGACCTGCGCTACGAGGATCTGGCGAAAGACCCGCATGCCACCCTCCAGCGGGTTTGCGATTTCCTCGGACTCGACTACGAGCCCGCGATGCTTCGATACCGTGAGCAGCCGAATCTCGGACTGGGCGGCAACCGCATGGCAGCGGCCTCCGACGAGGCGATACGGCTGGACGAGCGATGGAAGACCGAGCTCTCTCCGGGCCGCCGGCTCGTCTTTGGACTGCTCTTTGGCTGGCTCAATCGCAAGCTCGGCTACCGGTGAAACTGCTACGCTGATCGGTGATGGCCCCGTCCGAGACACGGCCGCGCTCCCTCGTCGTGGTTCGCCCGACCCTCGGACCCGGCGGGGCCGACCGGGTTACGGTCACGCTGCTCGAATCATTGGACCGCGACCGCGTCAGCCCATCCCTGGTGTTGTTCCGGCGCGAGGGACCCTACCTCGATGACCTTCCGGAGGACGTGCCGCTGGAGACCCTCGGGGCTTCCAGCCTGTGGACGGCGTGGTGGCCACTCGCTAGGTACCTTGCTCGCCAGCAGCCGGACGTGCTGTTCTCGACCTGCAGCGGCACCAATGTGACCGCTTGCCTCGCAAGCATCCTCTCCGGGAGACGCGCGCGGCTGGTCCTATCCGAGCGCAACGTCCTGATGCGCGACCAGCCGCTGGTCAAAAAGTGGTTGATGCTCTTCGCCAAGAACCTCCTCTACCCGGTCGCCGACCGCATCACGGTCGTTTCCCGGGGGGTGGCCAACGACCTGCTCGACAAGCTGTTTCTGGATTCGGACAAGCTGGAGGTCGTCTACAACCCGATCGTCGGCCCCGACGTCGAAGCGATGGCATCGGAAGCTCTCAAGGACCCTCCCTTCGATCTGCATGTCCCAGTCGTTCTCGCCGCCGGCCGCCTGGTCCCGGCCAAGGGCTTCGACGTCCTCCTGGCCGCCTTCGCGAGCGTGGCCGCCCAGACCGAGGCCCACCTGGTGATTCTGGGGGATGGTCCGCTCCGAAGCGAGCTCGAAGCTCAGGCTCGAGGGCACGGCATCGCCGGACGGGTGCACATGCCCGGTTTCGTCAAGAACCCGTTTCGCTACATGGCCCGCTCGACGGTCTTCGTCCTGTCGTCACGATTCGAAGGGCTGCCGGGCGTCCTGCTGCAGGCAATGGCCTGCGGCGTGCCGGTGATCTCCACCGACTGCCCGGCAGGTCCCGACGAAATTCTCACCGACGGTCGGGACGGAGTGCTCGTCCCGGTGAATTCCGCCGAGGCCATCGCCGGGGAGCTCTTGACGCTATTGCGGGATCCGGAGCGGCGCAGCCGGTTGGCGTCCGCAGGCCGCGAACGCTCCCAAGCCTTTCGGACCGAACCGGTGGTCCGCGAGTACCTTCGGGTCCTGGTCGGCGAGACCGCGAGCTAGGCGAGTACGATGCGCAGCGTCGCATTCCTGATCTCGAACACCCGGCATCATCTCGAGATGTCGGCTCCCGTGATTCGCCGACTGGCGCAAGACGACAACGTCGACTGTCGACTTCTGTCTCTGTGCGAGCTCCGTGGGCAGGTGACCCCGGTGGAGAAACTCGAAGCCGAGGGAATACGGTGCCGCCGAATCGTGCCGTTTCATATCCGGCGCGGCGCGATCGCGCGTGGCGTATCCGCATCCAAGGAGACTTCGAATCGCCATAGCAAGCTCCGGGCGCTCTTTTGGCATCTCCTGTTGCGGCCACGCTTGGCGCGACTCCTGTCTCCCAGGCCGGATCTGGTCGTCACGCCCAACGACGCGGCGTACCCCTATGACCGCATTGCCGGGTGGCTCCGGAGCGAAGACGTTCCTTTCCTTCTGATGCAGGAGGGAATCCGCTTCGAACTGCCCGGAGTCCCTCGGAGGCTTGCCTATGGTCGTGGCGGAGCCGCGGCGATCGCCGCCTGGGGCGCGTCCAGCTCGGAGTACTTCCGTGACCTCGGCGTATCCGGAGAGCGCGTCCGGATCGTTGGAAACCCTCGCTTCGACCGAATTCCGACAGAGAATGAAAGCTGCTCGGCGAAGCCCGAACCCGAGCTTCTGCTGGTGACCAACCCGATTGAGGAACAGGGCTTCTGCTCTGCGGCCGAGAAACTCACCCTGGTGCGCCGATTCGTCGACGGAAGTGCTTCCGTCGTCTCGGAACAGAACCTACGGCTGACTCTCAAGCTCCACGCCAGCGAGTCACGTGAAGCCTATGAGCGAGCGATCCGCAGCTCGCCGGCTGCGGGCCGGCTCCGGATCGTGGAGGACCAGCCCCTCTTTCGCCTTCTCGCGGACGCCCGTGCCGTCGTGATCATGGCGTCGACGGTCGGCCTCGAGGCGCTACTCTTCCAAAAGCCCGTCGGAGTGCTCGAGATCCCCGGAACAGGGTACGTGTTCGACTACGTTTCCGAGCAAGCCGCGCTGGGTCTCACCTGGTCCCGTCCGATGGCCGAGCAGGTGCTCGACCTGCTGAATTATGATTCGCCTGGAGCGAGCAGGTTTCTCGACAAGCATCTACACCGCTCAATGTCTGGGTCTTCGACCGAGGCCATCGCTCGCGTCGTCGTCGACCTCCTCCAATCGGACCATCCTTCCTTGCTGAGCCATGACCGAGCGTAAGCCGAGATCTTTCTTCGTCATCACGCTGCCGATTCTGGTCTTCTCGGCGTTTCTCACCGAAGTCAGGTTCATTCCGTCGCTGGCGAACAACGTCGGTCTCTTCGAGGTCCTCGGCGCCTTGATCATCGGCCTGTTCTTCCTGTCGCCGGACCGCGAAGCGCTGGCGGGGAATTCCGTGATCTGGATCATCGGGCTGTGCGTGGTGGTCGCGTCGGCGTCGCTGATCAACGTCCAGACCGGCATGCTGGTCACCGGGGCCATTCAGGTCAGCATTCTGGTCTTTCTGTTCTTCTTTCTGTTCGTATCGTACAACCTGTTTCTCTCGCGCCAGATCTCTCCGGGCTACATCCTGCGCTGGATCACGATCTCGGCCGCCATCGTCGGCCCCTGGATCCTGCGCCAGGGCTTCCTCTTCACTTCCAACCTGGAGGCGGTGGGCCCGTTTCGAAACCGTTCCCACATGGGCATCTACATGCTCACGACGTTCTGGCTCGTGCTGGTGTACACCTTCTGGCCGAGCCGCGCACGAGACAAATGGACCAAGATACCGGTTTGTCTGGTCGCGCTGTCACTCTGCCTCTACGCGGTCGCCATCTCCGGACGCAGGTCGGTCTACCTGTCCCTGTTCATCGGCCTGGTGGGACTGGTGCTCGTCTTCACGCTCGTCCTTCAACGGCGTCGAGCGACCGTTGCGGTGGTGCTGGCGTTCGCGATCGGCTTTCTCGGACTGCTCTACACCAAGGGACAGGATTTCTTGCCGCGCAGCGAGTTCTTCCAGAACCGCGTCGGAATGATCGGCAGCCGGCTGCGCTCGGCTACCGACGCAGTCACCGGCGCTTCGCAGGAGGGATTCATGGCGCTTCAGATGCAGGGCATCACCGCCGCGTTGAGCAGTCATCCGATCCTCGGCATCGGCTGGGGGACGTTTCACGAGTGGTCCTTCAACCCGAGCCGGCACGAGGTCCACAGCACGCCTCTCAAATTCCTGGCCGAGACCGGCGTCGTCGGCCTCGCGATCTATCTGGCGCTTCTGTATCGCATCGTGTTCGGCGCCGGCCGCCTGGCGATCCGAATGCGAGGCTCTCCCTACGCCGGCAGCTACCTGGTGCTTGCGGTCGCGATCTCGAGCCTCTCGATCAGCTACCTATACAACCGCCATCTGACCGAGCGCACCTTCTGGCTGCTGCTCTTGGTATTCCTGATCCTGGAGGCTTTCTCGTTCGGCTACGAGAGGTCCCGCCTCGAGGCGGCGCCCGAAGGGACCAGAACCAGCGGAATCCGGCGGCCGGGCTCCGGCCAACTCGAAGCAGCAGCCGGCCATGACAGAGCCTGAGCCGGGTCGGAAGTCGGACGCCAGCCTGGCCTTCGTGGTGACCGATTCGATCACCGCCCGCTATCTTTTGGCAGGCCAACTCACCTTTCTGGCCCGGAACGGATTCGAGGTGAGCCTGATCTGCTCCCCGGGTCGGCACCTCGAGGAAGTACGAAAACGAGAGGACGTCGCATGCTACGAGTTGCCGATGGACCGCGACATTCGCCCGTTTCGCGATCTCCGAAGCCTTCTCGGTCTGTGGCGCATCCTGCGCCGCTTGCGACCGGACATCGTCAGCGCAAGCACACCAAAGGCGGGACTTCTAGGCATGCTCGCAGCCACGCTGGCTCGGGTGCCAACCCGAGTGCGAACGATTCGAGGCCTGCGGCTCGAAACCACCACGGGCGTGAAACGGCTGCTGCTCTCGCTGGCGGAGAGGACCGCCTCGCTCTGTGCCCATCGAGTCGTCTGTGTCAGCCCGAGTCTCCGCGTCGAGGTCTCGAGACGGCACCTGGCGGCGCCCGGCAAGACCCTGGTACTCGGCTCAGGCTCTTCCAACGGAGTCGATCTTGGCCGCTTTCGGGCTCAGGACGATTCCGATCCCAGCTCGTTGCGGCGGTCTCTCGAACTGACTCGCGAGAGCCTCGTCGTCGGATTCGTCGGACGCCTGGTCGGTGACAAGGGGATCGACGATCTCGTGCGGGCCTTCGAGAGCGTAGTCGTCAGGCGCCTGCCGTCCGCCCGCCTCCTGGTGCTCGGAGAGGTCGAGCTACTCGATTCGCCGTCCAGTGACACTCTCTCCTTCCTGCGCGAGGACTCGCGGATCCTGTCGCCCGGATTCGTCGACGACACGGCCCCCTGGTACCGGGTGATGGACGTGCTGGCGTTCCCGTCGTACCGGGAAGGGCTGCCGAACGCCCCGCTGGAAGCCGCGGCTTCCTCGGTACCCACGGTCGGCTACGCGGTGACCGGCACCGTCGACGCGGTGTCTTCGGGAAAGACGGGCGAGCTCGTGACCCCTGGGGACTGGCGGGCCCTGGGCGAGGCGCTGTGCAGATACCTCGAGGATGCGAGCCTGAGAGACAGCCATGGCGCGGCGGCACTCGACCGGGCGGGCAGACTCTACTCGTGCGACCAGGTCTGGGAGAGGTGGCGCGCTTTCTATTCGAGCTTGCCGTCTACGGCCTCGACCGGCCCCGAGGCTCGCGTATGAGCGAGCCATCGCGAGCCGGTGGTCTTTACGCGCGCTCCGGCAAACGCCTCTTCGATCTGGTCCTCGCAGGGCTCGCCCTCCTCCTCTCGTCACCGCTGATGGCGCTTCTGGCGGGTCTCGTTCTCTTCCTGCAGGGGCGTCCCGTCCTGTTTCGCCAGGCCCGTCCGGGACTCGACGGCCGACTGTTTCGGTTGCTCAAGTTCCGCACCATGAGGCTCGCGCGCGGAAACGCCAGCGACGCCGAACGACTCACGCCGCTCGGCAAATTGTTGCGCCGAACCAGCCTGGACGAGCTTCCCAGCCTCTGGAACGTGGTCCGGGGAGACATGAGCCTGGTCGGTCCGAGGCCACTGCTGAAGGAGTATCTCCCGCTCTACAACCGGGACCAGCGACGTAGGCACGAGGTTCGACCGGGCGTCACCGGCTGGGCGCAGGTTCGCGGCCGAAACGCGCTCACCTGGCCGGAGAAATTCGCTCACGACCTCTGGTATGTTGACCACGTCTCGTTCACCCTGGATATCAGAATCATGGCGGTGACTCTCGTTCAGGTGATCCGCGGCCGGGGAATCAGCGCTCCCGAACACGCCACGATGCCCAAGTTCGAAGGAAACCCGAATGAGTGAGCGGATTCTGGTGCTCGGCGCCGGCGGGCATGCCAAGGTCGTCATCGGCGCGCTCCAGGACGCGGGTCGCCCGCCGTACAAGGTGCTCGACGACGATCAAGCAAAATGGGGCGGACGAATTCTCGGGGTCCCCATAGGCGGACCCGTCGGCACGTTCTCCGATGAGCGCCCCGACCTCGCCGTCGCCGCGTTCGGCGGCAATCGGCTACGGGCGGAGATGGTGGCCGGCGCGGCGGACCTGGCGTGGACCTCGGCTATTCACCCGGCGGCCTATGTGCATCCATCCGCCGAGATCGGGCCAGGAACCGTCATCTGCGCGGGAGCCGTCGTCCAGCCCGAGGCCAAGGTCGGCGCGCACGTGATCGTCAACACCGGCGCCAGCGTCGATCACGATTGCGAGCTTGGCGAGTTCGTGCACGTCGCGCCGGGCGCTCGGCTGGCCGGCAATGTGACCGTCGGAGCCGGCACCCTGGTCGGAATCGGGGCGGTCGTCGTTCCCGGTGTGATGATCGGCGAGTGGTCGAAGCTCGGCGCCGGAGCAGCGGTGACCGGCGACCTGCCCGCGAATTGCGTCGCCTTGGGAGTCCCCGCTCGACTGCTCGAGGTCGCCGGTTGAGCTCCGGGTCGAGGATCGTTCTGTCGCCTCCCTTCCAGGCCGGCGGCGAACTGGACCTTCTGAAGGAGACCCTCGAGTCCAACTGGATCGCACCGCTGGGCCCACAGGTCGACGCCTTCGAGCGCGAATTCGCCGAGGTGGTCGGGATCGGCCATGCCGCGGCCCTGGCGTCGGGCACCGCGGCGCTTCATCTCGGGCTCCGCCTGCTTGGCGTCGAGCCCGGCGACCAGGTGCTGTGCTCCGATCTGACTTTCGTCGCCTCCGCGAACGCGGTCCGCTACCTCGGTGCCGAGCCGGTCTTCCTGGACTCGGACAGGAAATCCTGGAATCTCGATCCGAATCTCCTCGAGGAGGAGCTGTCCGAGGCGGCGAGTCAGGGCGCATTGCCGAAGGCCCTGATCGCCGTCGACATCTACGGGCAGAGCGCCGACTGGAATCCCATCCAGGAGATCTGCGGGAGATTCGAGGTTCCGATCCTGGAGGACGCGGCGGAAGCTCTGGGCGCGACCTACCACGGCGTGCCAGTCGGTCGCTTCGGGCGACTCGCCATCTTCTCCTTCAACGGCAACAAGATCATCACGACCTCCGGAGGGGGGATGCTGGTTTCCGACGACAGCGAGATCGTCGAGAAGACGCGGTTTCTGGCTTCCCAGGCGCGGGATCCCGAGCCGCATTACGAGCACTCCGAGCTCGGCTATAACTATCGGCTCTCAAATCTGCTCGCGGCGGTCGGCCGGGTCCAGCTCGAGACCCTGGAGGAGAGGGTCCGGAGACGACGGGCGAACTTCGCGGCGTATCGCGATGCGCTGGGGGCCTTGCCGGGACTCAGCTTCATGCCGGAAGCGTCGTACGGTCGGTCCACTCGCTGGCTCACTTGCCTCACGATCGACTCGGAGACCTTCGGCTCCACGCCGGCGGAGATCCGCGAGGCGCTCGAGGCCGGGAACATCGAGTGCCGTCCCCTATGGAAGCCCATGCACCTGCAGCCTCTCTACCGCGGTTGCCGGACTCGCGGCGGTCAAGTGGCGCAGCAACTCTTCGCCAGCGGCCTGTGCCTACCCAGTGGAACCGCCCTGACGGCGACCGATCTGGCCCGGGTCGCGGGCATCGTCGAGCGCTGTCACCGCACCTGACCTCTGACCTCCTTGCTCCAACTCGAAGACCTGCACCCTCCGGAGGCCCACCTGACGGTGGAGCTCGACTGGGTTCTTCGAGCGGCGTTCTCAGCGAGTCGGCTCCGGCGCTCAGGCGAGCTCGACGCTGCCACAGCCTGGAAGATCGCCGAGACCCATGCCCTGTGCGAGCGCATCGGGGCCCGAAGACGGGCGGACGAGCTGCCCGACGAGCTCGATGCGCTGTTCCGGCGGGCGCACGCGCGCGCCGCGGCCGTTGTCCTGCTCTACGAAAAGACCGCTGGGGAGGTCGCCGAGATCGCGGCACGGGTCGACGCGCCGATCGCGTTTCTCAAGGGCCTGGCTCTTATTCTCTCGGGAGTCGTGCCGGCGGGCGCCCGTTCGTTCAGTGACATCGACGTCCTGGTTCCGCAGAACCGGGCCGATGAGCTATTCGCCGAGCTCGAGCGGCACGAATTCGCGGCGTCCCCCGCGGAGGCCACCGAACAGCACCTGCCGGAGCTGCGCCCGCCGGGCGGAGGCTCCCTCGAGATCCACTTCGCTCTTCGCGGCATCGAGATCGAGCCCGGCGAGCCGGCCCGATTCGAGACTCTCCTCGACACCGGCGCGCTCGAGGGCTTCGCCGGCTTCCCCGGGACGGGCTATCTCCCGATTCGCTCGCTCATGACCGCCCACGCACTCGTCCACGGCTTCCAGCAGCACCTGCTTCGGCCCTCGAGCTACCCGCTGTTCAGGATGGTCGCAGATCTGATCGATCTCGCACCCGAGGAACGGCACTGGACCGAGGTCGAGCGACTCTGGCACCCGACGATCGAGCACGCGGTCTCCCGGAACAGTTTCGAGGCGGCAGCTCGGCTCTGCGCTGCTCTTCGAGCCGGCCACCCACCGGAAGCTTCCGAGCAGCCGAGAGTACGGCTTCTGTTCGACCATCTCGTGGTCGGAGCCAGCGACCGCGCCTACTCGCGCTCCCTTCGACGCGCCTATCTCAGGCAACGTCTCGGCGAGGCCCACGCACGGGGCTCGCTGGGCGAGTACCTTTCCCGTAAGATGCGCCCCTTGTTCGGAGTCCGCCGAGGGTCGCGCAGGTCACAGAGCCGAGGTGGCGAGTCTGACTAGAATCATGCCGATGGACGCCGAATCGAACGCTCACCGGCCGAGCCGCTACCTGCGCCGCGAGGTTCAGTATGCGCTCGACCTGTCCGTGCTGGCGCTCGCGTTCGCGCTCGCCTACCTCCTGAGATTCGATTTCGAGGTGCCGGGGGAGTACGTACGGCCGGCGCTGGTTCAGCTTCCACTGACGGTCGGCATCCAATTCGCGGTCATCTTGACACTGGGCGTCTACAGCTTCGTCTGGCGTTATGTGGGGATGACCGAAGTCAAGACCTTCGTTCGCGCCGCCGTCTATTCGTCGCTGCCGCTCCTGCTTCTACGCCTCGGCCTCCCGGATTCCCTCGAGAACTTCAAGATACCGAGGTCAATCATCTTGACCGATGCCGTACTCGCCTACGGCGGGCTCCTCGGGTTACGGGTGCTGCGCCGCGCTCTCTTCGAGCAGCAGGAGCGCAGCCGGCGCGACATCGACTCCGAAGGGCGGCGCCGAAAATCGGTGCTTCTGGTCGGTGCAGGCCGCGCCGGCCTGATGGCCGTGCGCGAAATTCGCAGCCGTGGAGACGCCGAGATCGATCTGGCCGGCTTCGCCGACGACGCGGTGGAAAAGCAAGGGTCGCTGATCGGCGGGCTGAAGGTGCTCGGAACCACCCACGAGATCGCCGAGCTGACCAGCCGCCACGGAATCGAGCAGGTGGTCATCACCATGGCCGACGTCCCGGCGGCCACCGTCCGCCGAATCGTCGAGAGCTGCGACCGCGCCGGAGTACCGGTGCGGATCATTCCGAGCTACTACGAGATCCTCGACGGTCGCGTCTCGATCGCTCGCTTTCGCCAGGTGCAGATCGAGGATCTTCTGGGTCGCGATCCCGTTCGTCTGGACGAGGCCAGAATCGGGACGCTTCTGACCGACAAGTCGGTCCTGCTCTCTGGAGCCGGCGGCTCTATCGGCAGCGAGCTGGCTCTTCAGATCGCCCGTTTCAGACCGCGTCGTCTCATCCTGGTCGAGCGAGCGGAAGGTGCCCTGTTCGAGATCGACCGCGAGGTGCGCGATTTGTGGCCTCAGCTCGAGGTCCACGCCGTGGCCGCCGACACCGGCGACTCGGATCGCATCCGCGCGGTCATGAACCGCACGCGGCCCCACGCGGTGTTTCATGCCGCCGCCCACAAGCACGTGCCGCTGATGGAATCGCAGGCGTCCGAAGCGGTCAAGAACAACGTCTTTGCCACCCAGGTACTGGCAGAAGCGGCCGCTGCGGCGGGCGCCGAGGTATTCGTGCTGATCTCGACCGACAAGGCGGTGCGGCCCTCCTCGATCATGGGAGCCACCAAGCGCTTCGCGGAGCTGATCGTGCAGGACCTGGATCGGGAGTACCCGGATACGAGATTTCTTGCGGTCCGGTTCGGCAACGTGCTCGGCTCCGCCGGCTCGGTGGTGCCGGTTTTCCGACGCCAGATCGAGCGTGGTGGTCCGGTGACCGTGACCCACCCGGACGCCCAGCGCTACTTCATGACGCCGACCGAAGCAGCGCAGCTCGTGCTCGAAGCCGGAGCCATCGGCGACGGCGGAGCTATCCTGATCCTCGACATGGGCGAGCCGGTCCGGATCCTGGATCTGGCTCGGGACATGATCCGGCTGAGTGGCTTCAAGCCCGAGCAGGACATCCCCATCGTCTTTACCGGCCTGCGACCCGGAGAGAAGCTCCACGAAGAACTGGAACTCTCGGGCGAAGCGATCGACCGTACCAGCCACCCGAAAGTCTTCATCGGCAGGTTGGAAGCTCATCCGCGCGGCCAGCTCGACCGGGCCCTGACCACGCTGCGCGAGCTCGTGCAACGCGGAGAAGACGACGAATGCCGCGTGTTTCTCGCGGACTTTCTGCCCGAAGCCGTCTTGCGCCGGCACGCACCTCCTGAACCCGTGGCGCTCCCGACGCACGATCGGACAGTTCACTGACCATGGCAATCGATCTGTCGGGCCAGACCGTGCTAGTGACCGGCGGCGCGGGCTTCATCGGTTCGCACCTGGTCGACGCGCTTGTGAAGAAAGGCGCCGAGGTCCGAGTCATCGACAACTTCGCCAATAGCCGCATCGAGAATCTCGCGCAGAGTATGGACTCGATCGAGTTCGTCGAGGGAGACATCCGGGATCTGCAATTGTGCCGGGATACCTGCCGCGGATGTCGCTTCGTGTTTCATCTGGCGGCGCTGGGCTCGATCACCCGCTCGATGAACGATCCCTGCACGAGCATCTCCACCAACCTCATGGGCTCGGTTCATGTCTTCACGGCCGCACGCGAGGCCAGGGTAGAGCGCACGGTCTACGCGTCGTCCTCCAATGTCTATGGCAACGATCCGAACCTGCCGAAGACCGAAGGCCGCGAAGGCGAGCCCATGTCGCCGTACGCCGCCTCCAAGCAAATGGTGGAGAAAGCCGCCGCGATCTTCCACCGCTCCTTCGGCCAGGAGGTCGTGGGCCTGCGCTACTTCAACGTCTTCGGGCCCCGCCAGAGCCCCACCGGGCCCTATGCCGCGGTGATTCCGCGCTTCTTCGAGGCCGGGCTCACCGGCGCGCCACTGACCATTCACGGAGACGGGGAACAGACACGGGACTTCACGCCGGTGGCAGAAGCCCTTCGCGGAACACTTCTCGCCGCCGAGGCCCCCGCCCTGGCGGCGGGGCGCGCATTCAACATCGCCGGCGGGCGCAGGACGAGCGTCAACGAGCTGGCCCGGATGGTCTGCAATCTGATCGGCAGCTCGAGCGAGCTCGTCTATACCGAAAAAAGACCGGGCGACATCGAGCACTCATACGCCGACCTCGGCCAGAGCCGCGAGTATCTGGACTTCGAGCCTCAAAGCTCGATAGAACAGGGCCTCGAGCGCTGCCTGCCCTTCTATCAGCAACTGGCAGTGCCGGCGGCTCGGTAGTTGACGGGACGTACGAGGTGCCAGTGAGGACCCACACAAGATTGCATGGCGCGCGCCCGCCATTGCTGCGGCCTCACGAAAAGCTCGTAACTGGAGGAATCGCCAGATGAGGGTCCTGGTCACGGGCGGCGCCGGCTACATCGGCAGTATCACGACGCGCCAGCTGCTCGACGCCGGACACGAGGTCACCGTGTTCGACAACCTCGAGAACGGGCATCTGGAGGCGGTCGACCGCCGCGCCGATTTCGTCCGGGGTGATCTGAGGGCATCCGGAGACATCGAGCGGGCGATTAGAGAAGCCCGGCCGGAGGCGGTTGTTCATTTCGCCGCCTATGCCTACGTCGGCGAGTCGATGGCGGATCCGGTCGGCTACTACGGCAACAACGTCGGAGGCGCGATCGCCCTGCTCGAGGCGATGACCAAGGCCGACGTCCGGAGGATCGTCTTTTCGTCGTCCTGCGCGACCTACGGAGACCCCGAGCGCTCACCGATCGTCGAAGACACGGCAAAGCGCCCTACGAATCCCTACGGCGAGACCAAGCTGGCCGTGGAGCGGCTTCTGGGCTGGCTCCGGCAGACTCAAGGGCTGGAGCCGGTTCTCCTGCGCTACTTCAACGCAGCGGGCGCGAGCGGCGACCTCGGAGAAGACCACGACCCCGAGACGCATCTGATTCCGCTTGCATTGAGCGTCGCTCTCGGTCAGAGAGAGAGCCTCCAGCTCTTCGGCGACGATTACGACACGCCCGACGGCACCTGCGTGCGGGACTACGTTCACGTCGACGACCTCGCCCGGGCACATGTCATGGCTCTGTCGTCCGAGCGCCTGGGCGCGTTCAACCTAGGGACCGGGCGCGGCCATTCGGTCCGCGAGGTGGTCGAGACCGCGGTCGCGGTCTCCCAGACTCGGATATCCACCGAGATCAAGCCACGCCGGATGGGCGATCCAGCCATCCTGATCGCGGACCCGGCGAAGGCCAACCGGCTGCTCGGATGGGAGGCGCGCTCGCCCGACCTGCAGACGATCATTGCCGATGCCTGGCAGTGGCACTCCCGGTTTCCGCAGGGCTATGCCAGCGCTCCGGGCGTCGACTGGCGAGCTCCCTGAGGGACGCCTGGACCGGGCGACCCGGGGCGGGCGGGCGTCGCAAACCGACCTATAGTCTGAAATACTACGCAGGCCGAATGTAGCGGCCCCGGATTCGGCATCCTCTTGTTTTCCACACCGCCTCGGCAGCGCCTCCGGACGCACGTCCGGATTCTGCTCACAGACACCGATCCTCATATCCGAAAATGACCTCTATCCTGGGAATCTCCGCCTTCTACCACGACAGCGCCGCGGCGCTGGTAGTCGACGGCAAGATCGTCGCTGCCGCGCAAGAGGAGCGTTTCAGCCGCAAGAAACACGACTTCCGCTTCCCTCAGCACGCCATCGACTACTGCCTCCGGGAGGCCGGCCTGGACGCGTCGGAGCTCGATCACGTCGCTTTCTACGACAAGCCGTTGACGAAGTTCGAGCGCCTCCTCGAGACCTACGTCACCTACGCTCCGGCGGGCTTCCGGTCGTTCCGCATGGCGATGCCGCTCTGGCTCAAGGAGAAGCTCTGGCTCCCCCGGCAGATGGACAAAGGACTGCACAAGAGGTTCAACGGGCGATACGTCTTCACCGAGCATCACGAGTCACATGCCGCCAGCGCGTTTTTCCCGTCCCCCTTCGACGAAGCGGCGATTCTCACCATGGACGGCGTCGGCGAATGGGCCACCGCCAGCTTCGGATTGGGTCGTGGCAGCGAGATCGAGCTCACGCACGAGCTTCACTTTCCCCACTCTCTGGGCCTTCTGTACTCCGCGTTCACCTACTACACCGGCTTTCGAGTCAATAGCGGCGAGTACAAGCTGATGGGGCTGGCGCCCTATGGCGAGCCAGAATACGTAGACGAGATTCGGGACAATCTGCTCGATGTGAAGGAGGACGGCTCCTTTCGGATGGACATGTCCTACTTCAACTACTGCCAGGGTCTGACCATGACCTCGAGCAAGTTCCACGAGCTCTTCGGCGGTCCGCCGCGAAGGCCCGAGGCCGAGCTCACCCAGCGCGAGATGGACCTGGCCGCCTCGGTCCAGGTGGTTACCGAAGAGATCGTGATCCGCATGGCAAAACACGTCCACCGCGAGACCGGCGAGGAGAACCTCGTCCTGGCGGGCGGCGTCGCCCTCAACTGCGTCGCCAACGGCAGGCTCTTGCGCGAGGGACCCTTCGAGGACATCTGGATCCAGCCCGCCGCCGGCGACGCCGGCGGCGCCCTCGGTGCCGCGCTCTTCGTCTGGTACCAGCTGCTGGGCAACTCGCGGCGGGCGGGCGATCCGGACGGGCAGGGCGCGAGTCTCCTCGGACCGTCCTTCGACGCCGATCGTATTCGCAGCCACCTCGACGAGGTCGGCGCGATCTACCGGGAATTCGACAATCACGACGATCTGGTCGGCGAGGCGGCCCAACTCATGGCCAACGAGAATGTCGTGGGATGGTTCGCCGGCCGCATGGAGTTCGGGCCACGGGCGCTCGGTGCTCGCTCGATCATCGGCGACGCCCGCAGCCGAAAGATGCAGCTCACCATGAACGTCAAGATCAAGTTCCGGGAGTCGTTCCGGCCCTTTGCTCCGATTGTCCTGGCGGAGCACAACCACGAGTATTTCGAGTTCGAGCCCGGGCAGGAAAGCCCGTACATGCTCCTGGTGGCCGACGTGCGCCAAGACAAGAGGCTCCCGTTGGACGCGGAAGGGGCAGCGGCCAAGGGCCTCGACAAGCTCAAGGTCGCGCGCTCTTCGGTGCCCGCGATCACCCATGTCGACAACTCGGCCCGCGTTCAGACCGTGGACGCCGAGCGCAACGGCCCGTTCCGGCCGATTTTGGAGCGCTTCCACCAGCTCACCGGATGCCCGGTGGCCATCAACACCAGCTTCAACATCCGTGGCGAGCCGATCGTCTGCACGCCGGAAGACGCGTACCGCTGCTTCATGGCGACCAACATGGACGTCCTGGTCCTCGAGAACTTCCTCCTGCTCAAGCAGGACCAGCCCGAGCTTCTGAGTCAACGAGAGCAGCAGAACTACATCGAGAGCTTCGACCTCGACTAGCCAAAAAGACCAGGCTTTAATGATCGATCTCAACCTCAATCCCAACCACAAAGAGCTGCGCCAGTTCTCGATCGCCCTGATCGCGGCGACCGGAATCGTAGGCGGCCTCCTATGGTGGAAGTTCGGCCCGAACCCGTGGTCCCAGTACCTCTGGGTCGGAGGACCCATCGTCGGTCTCCTGGGCCTGGCGATACCGATCGCGATCAAGCCGCTGTTCATCGGCCTTTCGGTGATTGCGTTCCCGATCGGAATCGTGCTCGGCACGGTGGCCCTGGCGATCGTCTACTACCTCATGATCACGCCGATCGGGCTCGTCTTCCGACTCATCGGGCGCGATCCGCTCCACCGCAAATTCGACCGGGAAACCCCAAGCTACTGGATCAAACGTGAGCAGAGTCGCGGAGTGGTTCGCTACTTTCAGCAGTTCTAGCCGATCGCTTTCTGAGCTAGAATCCGCTCACGGAGACACCAGACATGTCCAGCAAGCACTCTACGTCCGACTTCCACCGCGAGGCCGCTGCCGATCGCCAGAGCTTCTTCAAGGAGTTCGGCCACTTCCTGATGGAGAACAAGAAGTGGTGGATGATCCCCATCCTGACGGTCCTGCTCCTGGTAGGCGTTCTCCTGATCGTCGGCGGCAGCGGAGTGGCGCCGTTCATCTACACGCTGTTTTGATCCTGTACGGGCGCTCTGCTTCGCGCTCGGGCGCATCGACCATTCCTGCCGCCTGACGAGCCGGCATGGCGCTTCTGCGAAGGCCGACCGGCCGAGCTTGGCTTCTCGCGTTGGCCTGGGCGGTCGCCTCGTCGAGCTTCGTCTGGATGATCGACTGGGGCACACCCAGGCCAAGCTGGGCGCGGCTGGTCGAGTGGTACGAGCCGATTGCGGCCGCTGAGCTCGAGTCGAGCCGGGCCGACGCCCAGAGCAACGACACTCGAGACTGGCGGGCGAGCCACACGCGCTCCGTGCTCGGTCTCGCGAACTCCTTGCGAGCCGATCCCGGCGCCGGCCGAGCCTCGCGCCTTACCAGGGCCGAGCAGGCGGAGACCGTCGAGAAGTACTTGCTGGGCTCGAAGGGCTACGACGAGTCGGCAACCATCTCCGCCATCAAGAGGATGGTGAGCGAGGGCAAGTACTTCGATCCGAAGGACTATCGCTACGGGGGGTCTCATCTCTATCTGGTTGCGGCCTCCCTGGCCGGCGGGACGGTTCTCGGTCTGGTTCCGAATCGCGTCGACTTCGAGACGCTGAAACGCGACCAGTCCGGCATTCGAGCGCTGTACGGCTTCGCCCGCTTGCCAAGTGCCGTCGCGATGTCTCTGGCCTTGGCGGCCCTGATGTGGGTCGTCGCCCGGCAATTCGGTCACTGGACCGCTCTCTATGGCGGCTTTCTGGTCGCCTGCTCTCCGCTAGTAGTCAACTACACCCACAGCATGAAGCCGCCGGCGGTGGCTGCGGCCTATGCCACCGGCGCTCTCGCAGGACTCTGGCTGGCGCAGCGGACGGGGCGCCGTCCGTGGCTGACGACAAGTGCAGCCCTGGCCGGTCTCGCGGTCGGCAGCTACTTTTCCTCCGGACCGATTTTGCTTCTGCCCGCAGCCTACGTTGCATTCGGTGACGGCGAGCCATGGCTCGAACGTTTCGGGACCATCCTCAAGTACGTCGTCGCTCCGGCTCTACTCGCCTTTCTGATCACGAACCCCTTTGTGGCCACGAACCCGAGTGGCTACGCCGAAACGTTCGTCGACGTGACCATTGTCAAGTCCGGCTACTACTCGTTCAACGCCGGCTATCAGAACTTACGCGATCTCTCGTCAGGACTGCTTCAGGGCATGGGACTTGCCGTCACGCTCCTCTCGGCCCTCGGCCTGGCTGTTGCTCTGCGCGGCGGAGACCGGCTGGAGCGAGCTGCCGCAGTAACCGTCCTCGCGGCCGCCGCGGTCTTTACCTTCTTTTTCGGCGGCGCAACCAAGGACCCGATGCTCGGCGGCGTCTCTCGCTATCTCCTCTATCTCATCGGCCCCATGGTCTATCTTGCGTCTTTCGCGATCGCCCGGTCGGCTCGTGGGAATCGCTCGAGGTTCTGGCTTCCTGTCGCCTGTTGCGCCCTGCTTCTGCCCGCCCTGCTGACAACCGCCGAATCGTTCGCCGGCCTGCGCGAGGAGATTCACGATGGCGCGGAAGCTCAGGTCTTGGACTACCTGGCCGATAACGAGCTTCAGGGGCGGCGCGGCGCCGTGGCCCTAGCCGTGCCTCGTCCACATCGTCAGGTGGCATTCCCGGTGCTCGGAATCGAGTGGCACCGATTCGCCGAGCGGGACCAGTGGTCCGACGAGGAGAGGCCCGAGCTGCTGCTGCTCAGCCTCCCGTTGGCCTGGTTCGAGTGGGAGCACGCGCAGAAGTACCGCGCCGCGGCCGCTTTCGGTGTCGAGCGGAGTCGCTTTCATGAGCGATTCTCATTTCCGTGCAAATGGTTCGACCGGACGTATCTCTACGTCCTCAAGAGTTGAGACGCTGGCGGATCGGTCGGCCGGCTTGCGGGCCAGGAGCAACATCGCCGAGGTCTTGAAGCCCAGCAGCGATCGAATACGATCGAACGCGGCAAAAAGAACCAGAAGCGGCAGACTCTTGAAAGGATCGAACCGGCGCGCGAGACGTGGTCTCGCGCGTCGCCCGTATTTCAACTTGTGGTGGAACGACCACATCCAGAATGAGTGAGAGGTCTGGAACTTCGTATCGACCCAGTCCAGACCGCACTGCCGGCACAGGCGGCCGAGATTGGCCGGAGAGAACAGATTCCAGTGCCGCGGAATGTGGTAGCCGCCCCATAATCCGCTTCTGAACAACCGGGCGTCCAGGCTGTCGATGTTCGGCGTCTCCATGGCAAAGACGCCCCCCGGGCCGCAGCCACCGCGCAACCCGCTCGATCACGGCTCTCGGGTCGTCGACATGCTCGATCACGTGAAACATGGTCGCCAGATCGATCGATGATTCGGGAATCGCGGCGCAGTCCTCGACGCGGTCACAAAAAACCGAGTATCCCCGGGAAACGAGGTTCCCGCGATCGAGAATCTCCTTGCCCTTGACGGCGATCGGATTGATGCTCTCTT
>JBHHWO010000083.1:0-20201 GCA_046756565.1 Thermoanaerobaculia bacterium
CGGGTTCCTTCGCTTCGCTCCGGATGCCAGGCGAGGGAGTCGGAGGGGTTCCGGCGGGAACGTTGGTGGCGGGTAGTCGTCGGGATGGGGGGGTCTCGGGATCCTTCGCTTCGCTCAGGATGACAGGCGAAATGACAAGCGAAGTCGAGGGGGTCGGGCGCGTTCCCGCGGGAACGTCCCGGCGGATCGCGTGTGAGGCGAGCAAAGTCGTTATGAACCACGGCGAAGACGGCAAGATCCTCGACGTCGGCCGCAAGACCCGGGTCATTTCGCCGGCTCTGCGCCGCGCGCTGACCCATCGGGACCGGGGTTGCCGGTTCCCGGGCTGCGGATTGAAGTTCTGCGACGCCCATCACGTGCGGCACTGGGCGAATGGCGGCGAAACCAGCCTCGAGAACCTCCTTCTGCTGTGTCGCATGCATCATCGGAGCGTGCACGAGGAGGGCTACCGGGTGAAGCGGAGTGCGGACGGCGAGTTTCGCTTCTTCCGACCGGACGGGAGGGCGATTCCGGAGGCGCCGCCGCTGCCTGACTTGCAGGACGAAGCGATTACGGCGCTGGCGCAGTCGCTGGTCGAGGCGGGGGTGGACCTCGACCGGATGTCGACCTACCCGGAGTGGGACGGCAGCGGGTTGGATCTGGCCTATGCGGTGGATGCGCTGCGCTCCGTGGGTAACGCCCACGGCTGAGGACCACCCGGGGCGTAGCGCTTGTTCGGGCCGGAGGCGTTCCCGCGGGAACGCTCATGGTGGTTGGCGTCGTCACCTAGGAGCCAACGGAGAGGCGGCAAGCCAATTCGCTCGACACTCGTCGCGTCGCTCAGGAGAACGTTCGAGGTGTCGATCGCCAGATCGGAACTTCGGAATGCGTCCCTTCCTTCGAGGGACGCATGCCGACGATCAGCAGGTTCTTTGGGATAGAGATTCGGATGTACTACGAGGATCATGCACCGCCTCACTTTCATGCGTTCTACAGCGGTCGGACGGCGGCGCTTTCTATTGTCTCGCTGGAAGTTCTCAGGGGCGAGCTGACGCCTCGCGCCTATAGAATGGTCCTCGAGTGGGCAATCGAGCACCGAAGCGAACTGCTCGAGAACTGGCGTAGAGCCGAAGCACACGAAGTCTTGAGTTGGATTGAACCCCTTGCCTAACGCACAAGTAGAAGCCGCCATTTGTCGGGTCGAAGCGCTGGACGGCTACCGGCTCCGCGTCGAATTCTCCGATGGAACGGCCGGAGAGGTGGATCTTTCGGAACGGTTGTTCGGGCCGGTCTTCGAGCCGCTCAAGGATCCCAGTCTTTTCGAGAAGGTCTCGGTGGATGAGTTCGGAGCGATTTGCTGGCCGAACGGAGCCGATCTCGCGCCGGATGCTCTCTACGCGAGGCTGAAGGAGCCGGCGGAGAGGCGGTAAGTACGAGCCAGTCCCCGTTTCCCGCTGAGGTCGGTCTCTAGCGCGCTCCAGCCGGTCGGTTGGGATCCTTCGCTGCGCTCAGGATGACGGCCGTTTCTCTTTGCATCGTTGCTTCCGCTAGTCCCGGGCACCGGCGGCAACGAGAAGCTCTACGACCTCTTCATGTCCACCCCGAGTCGCTTGTAGAAGAGGTGTGCGGATTTCCCGGCCGTTTGCGAGAACGCTCGCGTTGACATCTGCGCCTCGCTCGATCAGATAGCTCACGACCTCGAGATGTCCCGCCCCGGCCGCTTGGATGAGTGGGTTCTCGTCTCCGCGAACAACCCGGTCGATGGCGGCGCCGTTTTCCAGCAACAGGTGGACCGCGTCGAGATGGCCGGCCCGAGCCGCGGCGATGAGCGGATTGCCGTCGCCGCGTACTGCGGCATTGACGTCGGCCCCGCGCTCGAGCAGCAGCCGGAGGAGAGGCAGGTTGCCGGACGATGCGGCCTGGATCATGGCGTTGCCATCGCCCTCGACCGCAGAATCGACCTCCGCACCGGCATTGAGCAGCGCGCGGACGGCCTTCTCGTTGCCACGTCCGGCCGCCACGATGAGCGCGTTGCCGTCGCCGGGCAGCTCGACGTCGACGTCGGCACCGGCTGCGACCAGGGCCTCGATGATCGCCTGGTTGCCGCTCTTTGCCGCGTGGTAGAGCGCGTTTTCATCGCCGTCGACGTAGGTGTCGGGATCCGCGCCCGCGGCGAGAAGCAACGCGACGGTTTCGAGGCTGCCGCTCCGAGCCGCCGCGATCAAGGCCGTGCCGTCGCCGCTCATGGCTCGGTTGACGTCGGCGCCTCGCTCCAGGAGGAGCTCGGCGATGGCGGTGTGGCCGGCTCCGCTGGCCGCGATGAGAGCCGTGGCGTCACCGTTGGGCGCGAGACCGACATTGGCGCCGGCATCCAGGAGCACCCGTACGATCTCGACGTGGCCGGCTCGGGCGGCGGTGGTCAGGGGAGTCCGCATCAGCCCGTCGGGTCGGTAGGCTCGGGTCGCCACCTGGTTGACGTCGGCGCGACTCTCGATCAAGAAATCGACGATCTCGAGCTTGCCCGAGGCCGCCGCCTGGATCAGGGGCGTGCCGAACCCCTTCACCGGAGCGTTGACGTCGGCTCCGGCACGGACGGCTCGTTCGACGGCCGGCGCATCGCCTCGGATTGCGGCACGTATCAGCGTCGTGTCCGGGACATCCTCCGAGATTCCCGCCCGGTTTCCAGCCAGGGGCGTTGCGGCGGTTACGAGTTGCACCGGACTCATCGTGATGGCCGGCAGGCAGGCAAGAACGAAGACGACACGCTGCATGGAGGCACTCATGGGGGTTCTCCTTCTTCTTGGATCGAGCAAGGATCGGATGCGACGCTGCAGGTGACCTCGGCGCGCCATGGACAGGGCGGTGAGTCGCCAGCTCGAGCCCACTTGCACTCCTCGGGCGATCCCCACGAGTTGGCTTGCGTAGTCGCTGGAACCGACACCCGCGGCGAGGACCCGATCGTCGCAAGCTCGTTCGGCTTCGAGGGTGTGCTGGCGGGCTACCAGCCAGACCAGCGGATGAAACCAATAGATCGTGCAAACCAGGTGAGCGAGGAGCCGGCTGGCCCAGTCCCTGCGTTCGATATGCGCCAACTCGTGAACCAGCGCGTGCCGGCGCTCTTGTGCCGTCCACCTACTCGCTTGCGCAGGGAGGAGTACCTTCGGCCTGAAGAACCCCCACGTCGCCGGCGCGGGTAGTGCGGGCGATGTCAGCAGAACAGGTTCCGGCGCGCCCCGTCGTCGTGCCGACAGGCCGGCGAGAAGCGGTTTCCACTCGCGTGTCTCGCTGGAGGGCTCCGCCGTTCGCGTCAAACGCCACACGCCGACCAAGCCGCCGAGAAAGTAGATGAAACTGCCGATCACACCCGCGAGATAGATCAGCAGGGCGACGCTCAACGGGTCTTGCCGCACTTTGCGGGAAGCCTTGCTGAGCGCGTTCTGGACGGAGGCCCCTGGTACGGTCGTCACGGCCGTCCCGTCATCCCCGGCTTCAGATAGCGCCGCGACCGGGGGTGCGGCTTGGATTTGCGCAGCGGGCAGGACTGCCAAAGGCACAGGCGGCGCGACAACGGCGACCACCGGAAGCAGCAGGAGGCCGGCGAGCGTAGCGGTCCAGACCAGGTGGCGAGTGCTCGCGGTCGATAGGTTCGATCGGGTCGATCGGGAGATGGCCGCGCAGACCAGGATGCCGATCAAGGCTGCGACACTCCCCTTGCCCACTAGGAGTTCGAACAGTGACGTTATCTCGATCATTGCCGCTTCCTTTTCCTGGCGGCGGTAATCGCCGCTTCCATGTCGTCCAACTCCTCGTCCGTAAGGTCATCGCCGGAGAGCTCGACCATGCCGTGGACCGCTCTGGCCACCGAGCCGCCGAAGAACACCCGGACCAGACGCGAGATGGCCGAGCTGCCGGCCAGCCGCCGAGACACCGCGGGGCGATAGACGTATCGCAGGTCTCGTTCGCTGTGCCGGATATGGCCCTTGTCCTCGAGTTTGGCGAGCAGGGCCCGAACGGCCGAGTAGCTCGGTGGGTCGGCTAGTCGGGAGTGGACGTCCTTGGCCGACGCCTCGCCCAGCTCGAGCAGGATATCCATGATCTGGCGTTCACGCCTGGTGAGTTGGTCGTAGATCTGAGTCATGCCGCTCCTTCGGATGGTGCTCGAGATGTGCTCGTCTCTACATGCTACGAAAGCAGCACCTTGCAGGTTTCATAGCAGTGGTGGGTTTTCGGTGGACGGTGCAAAGCCGTACGAGCTAACAGAGTTCGACGAACCGGACGTCCGCATTTGCGGCTGGCAGCGACCTTGCGGGAGTAGGCGATGAGGAACTCGTCACAGGTAGCCGAGGCTTCTAAGCCTCTCGAGCTCATCGGCCGAGAGGCCCTTGGCGGCTTCTTCCGAGCTCGGCAGCCGCGCGGCGACGGCACCTTCCCGCCAGCGCTCGAGGGTCGCGGCCAGCCGTGTCACGACCTCGGGCTCCTCGCCAGCGACGTTGGCCTGGTCCATGGGATCGGACGGCCGGTGGAACAGCTCGTACTCGGGGACGCCCGGCGCCTGACGGGTATTCCAGATGAGCTTCCATTCGCCCTCGACCAGCGCCACCGAGTCGGACCGCAGCAAAGCATCGTCCATTTGGCCGGGTCGGATCTCGACGGTGCGCTCGACGAAGGCGGGCGGCCGCCGGCCAGTGTCTCCGGTCTCCGAGAAGAGCGCCACGAGGCTCTTGCCCTGCGCCCGGTCGGGGATCGGCAGACCGGTGAGCTCTAGCAGTGTCGGCATCAGATCGATGGTCTGAACGGTCGACTCGACGACTCGTCCCGCAGGCAGCCCGGCGGGCCAGTGGAGGATGAGCGGCACCTCGATCATCTCGGCGTAGACGCTCAGCCCGTGCCAGTGGCTGCCGTGCTCGAGGAACTCCTCGCCGTGGTCGGACACGAAGGCGATGATGGTGTCCCGATCTCGCCCCAGGCGGCCGAGCGTTTGCTGGAGCCGCCCCAGCTCGGCGTCGAGCGCGAGGATCGAAGCGTCGTACCACGCGCGCTCGTGATCGACATAGGGTCCGATTTGGACGCCGGCCGCCTCCATCTCCTCGCGAGAAGGCATACCAAAGCGCCGGAGCAGTGGGCTCTTGATGTGCGGCCGGATCTTCTCGAGATCCTCGAGGTAGCGGCGCCCGTCTTCCTCGTCGGTCCACAGGGTGTCGTAGGGCGCGTAGGGTCGGAACGGGCTATGCGGGTCCATCGCGTGCACCATGGCAAAGAAGGGCACGTCCCGGTGTCGCTCGAGCCAAGGCTCGAGCTCGTCCACGAATGAGCGGCCCGTCTTGCTGCTCGAAACACCTTCCGGAAGGTCGATGGCGCCGCGCTCGTAGAGTACTTCGACACCCTGCTGGAGATTGGTGAGCTGACCCGCGAACGCTACCGACGAGGTCGCCCAGGTAGCGTAGCCGGCGCTCTGCAGCGCCTCGGCCAGGGTCACGGCTGCCGAGGAGAGGCGGTCGTTGAAGGAGACGATGCCGTGGGTGCTCGGGTAGAGCGAGGAGAGGATCGACGGCACCGAGACCTTGGTCCAGGTGGCCTGGGAGATCGCGTCATCGAACAGCACGCCCTGCTCGGCCAGGCGCGAAAGGTGGGGCGTGTTGGCACGGTGGTGGCCGTAGGCGCTCAGGTGGTGCTTGCGCAGGGTGTCGGCCAGCACCACGATGACGCCACCGGGCCGGGGCGCGAGATTCTCGCGGTCGACGAGGAGCCGGTTCCTCACCACCGGAGAGCCCCAGAAGGCCAGGGCGGAGCCAGCAGAGCCATTCGGGCTATCAGAGCCGTGCGCCGTGAACGACAGGTCCACGGTGCGGCCGGCCCACTGTGCGAGATCGATGCGTCGTTCTCGCCAGCGCTCGGGCGTCGTCAGGGTCTCTTGGTGGATGAGCCGGCTGGCCTCGCCTGGCGTGGCCACCTGGACGTCGAAGGCGACGGCGCCCTCCGAGATCGTGCCGAGCGCCAGGTCGAGCCACGGCCGGGACGGGAGGTCGACGCTCCAGGTCACGCTTTCGCCGGCGCGGCTCACCACCGTATCGCGCCACACGTCGGCGAGCCCATGCCAGCCGATCCCGGTCGGGATCGCCGCCAGGCGCTCCTTGCGGAAGACCAGGCGCACGGACTCGAGGGTGAACTCGGCCCCCTCCTCGTCGCTCGGCCTCAAGACGACTCCCTTCACCGCGCCGCGCGACAGCGGCCCGAGCCCGAACGAGCGGTCGAGCAGAATGTTGTAGGTCTGAAAGTCCGGGCCGGCGACGAGGGGTGCATGCAGAGTCAGATCGCGCGTCTCGCCGGCCAGCGCCTCGGGTGGAGGCCCGTCCTCACCGAGCGTTGTAAGCGACAGCGTCGAGCCCTTGGACGAGCGCAGGCGAACAACGATCTCGTGCAACCGATCGCCCTCCCCGGCAACGGCGGGTCGTTCGAGGACGAGCGCCGGATACGGGCCGGTCGATCGACCGCTGAGCCCTTCTTCGGTCAGCCGCAGACCAGCCGTCCGCGGCCCCGCCGCCCAGGTGCCGCCCATGGCCTGGCCACCTCCAAAGCTCCATTCGGCCTTCGGAGGCGGCTCGCCCCGAGGTAGCGATCCCTCGACGGCGGCATCGGCAAATCGATCGACAAGGCGGATCGCGGCCGGCTCGTCATCCGGCGGTGCGCACGCCTGCCCGAACAAGCACAACAGGCCGAAGCCGAACAGCAGGAGAAGCAGCGGCAGCACCAGGCGCCGTCGAGGAAGCGTTGTCATGTCCAGCCCACGGGGAGATTTGTGACTGGATCAGAGTACAACAAGCAAGACCGCTGATGGCGCGGCCTCGGATACTCTGATCCCTGGTTAGGGTGTTGGAAGCGCCGGGTGACGCCGCGGGGCACTCGCGCTCAAGGGCAGGTTCTGCGGTTGTAGCCGGCGACGTCGATTCCCGCCATCCAGTCGGCCGAATCGAGGTTGCTGCAACACGCAGCGGTCTGGATGCAGGGGTAGCGCTGGCCCATCAAGATCATCAAGGAGCCGTGCAGCATCACAGTCTCGATGTTGCAGTACGGCGCGACCCCCTCGCCCGTGGTCCACTGGGGAAGTTCCGGTTCGCCGACGAGTGGATAGTTTTTGCCGCCGCAGCTATGTAGCAGTTCGTGCACAATCACCGCCGCGGCGCTCATGACCGCGCACATGGCATTTTCCGGCGGCACCGTGAACCTCGTCTGGCCCGTACGGCTGAGACCCTCGCTATCCAAGTGAGTGTTCAACAACTCGGCCCACTTCAGCCAGGCGCTGTGGGCTCCCGGAATCTGGACGCCTTGTGGTCCGGCCAGGTCCGGGCGCCACTTGTTGAAGGCGATGCCCGTCGCGCCTTCTGGCTTGCCAGACGCATCGAACCATGGCTCCGGGTCAATGGCGAGCACGGCCTCGCCGTCCGTGAGCAGCCTTTCCAGGCATCGGCCCATACTCTCTCCGGGGTAGGGGACCTTGTGGTCCTCGAAGTACTGCAGGCCTTCTTGCAGGCTCAGTTGCTCGTCCAGCGGGAGGTCGGCGCTGTACTCGGTGATCTCGCATGACAGCCAATCGACCACGTCGAGGTTGTCCAGCAAGAAGGCCCAGGCGGTGTCGACGAGCGGCAGGAGGGTCTTGTAGTAGCCGCGACCCAGTTGGTGCTCCGGTACCGGCTCGGTCGCATCAGGGTTCATATCGTCGACGGGGCCGGTGGGTTGGACAAGAGTGTACGGGCGCTGGGCGCTCGGGGTGGGCACGACGCACGCCCTGGGATCGACGCACAGGCGACCGCACCCTGTGGGCGGGAAACCACTCGGAGAGAACCCGTACACGGGCGAGAAACACTTCTGCGTCGCAATCTGCAGGGTGGAGAACTCGGGAATTCTGAAATGACCGCCGCTCGGGCAGGGGGCGCCGGGGCGCGCCACCCCCCGCTTGGTCTGGGAGACTCCGCGCTCGAGTACCGTGTCCCCGGTTTGCGCTCTGTCTTCTGTGACGTCGACCTTCGTGCCCTGAGCTTTGCTCGGCGATTGCGCGAGCGCGGGCTGGCCCGCGAAGATGAGCGTCACTAAGGCAATCCGTACGATCTTCATCGTTTCCTCCCGTCGTTGACCCGATCTTGAACTGGCTGCTGGTGCGATTGTACGTCGGCTCGTAGTCGGCGCCTGGGGAACGGTAGGTACCACATCAACATCTTTCTCAGCGAAGAGCGTCGGCCGGCAGGGTCTGGCCGCAGGGCAGCCACGCCGGCCTCCCGAGCAGTCCGCTCTTTCCTGCGAGGGATTCCTCGGCTTCGCCTCGGAATGACAAGACATCGGAGGCCGACCGCTACACTGGTCAAGTGACCTTCCCCTTTCTGGCCCTCTCCGCGGTTGTCCCCTCGCTTCTTCTGATGTGGTACTTCCACGCGCGGGACATCTTCCCGGAGCCGCCGCGGGCGCTGTGGGCGGTGTTTGGCCTGGGGGTGTTGATCGTCATTCCGGTCTTGTTGGTCGCTTGGCCGTTCGGGGGGCTGGTGGGAGGGGTCGCCTCGCCGCTCGTGTCCGGAGCGCTCGCGGCTTTCCTCCAGGCGGCGATCCCCGAGGAGGCGTTCAAGTTCCTGGTGGTGTGGCGCTACGCGGCCAGGCGCCCCGAGTTCGACGAGCCGATGGACGGAGTGGTCTATGGGGTCGCGGCGTCGCTGGGCTTTGCGACTTTCGAGAATCTGGCGTATGTGGCGGACTCGGGGCTCGGGGTCGCCGTGATGCGCGCCTTGACGGCGGTGCCGTCACACGCCTTTCTGGGTGCCATCATGGGGTACTACGTGGGGCGGGCGCGGTTCGTGCGAGGCGAGGAGAGGAACCGCTGGCTGATGAAGGCGTTTATCATCCCCGTGCTTCTCCACGGTGTGTACGACTTTCCGCTGCTGGCGGGTGTGAAGGTGAGGCAGCTCGATCCGTCGGATGGGCCGCTTGTCGTGGCGCTCGTCTCCATTGCCCCCCTGGTGGTGGTCGGTGAGTGGATCTGGGCGATGCGGCTCAGCCGCAGCCTGCGGCTGGCGCAGGTTCGCAATCCGTCGATCGTCGCAGAGGGCCGGTCAGCGGCCCCGGGCCGGTTGAGCAGTGTGATTCTGACGGCGGGAGGCGCGGTGGCAGCCAGTCTGGGCGGGTTGATGGCGCTCGGCCTCGCGCTCGTCCTTCTGTTGGGCCGGTCCGAGGCGGATCAGGTGGGCACGTTGGCGGCGGGGGTGGTTCTTTTGGGGCTGACGCCGCTCGCGGCCGGTACAGCGGTCTTCGCCTGGGGCATTACCCGGCTGAACGAGTCGGGGCGGCGCACCGGAAGAGGTAACCTCTCCGATCCGTGAACTCGACGGGTTACATAAGGGGATTCTTCGGCTTCGCCTCAGAATGACGGCGGTGGGGCAGCGCGATCGCCACCGCGGGAAAACGGCGGCCCCGGGTGAGGGCCTACTCGTAACGCTCCACAAGCGCCGCATAGGTGGCGTCGTTCATCATCGTTCGGATCGGGTATGGTCCTGTCGTGATCTGCGTAAGAACCAACCCAACGAGTTTCTGGCGTCTGTCGACCCAGAACTCCGTGCTCCACGAGCCGCCCCAGGAGTACACGCCTGGGGCGCCAAACAACGTATTCCCGGCACCGTCCCGAACGACCGAGCCACAATACCCGAAGCCAATGCCCTGAAATATTCGAATTGCCTCTGCTGGCGGAGCCCCGAAAATCTGCAAGATGGTGGAGAGCGGTGCCTCGCCAAATTCCGCACCGAGGCGGTCGCTCGTCATTTTCTGGACGCTTTCTTCGCTGAGAATCCGCACGCCGTCCAGTTCGCCGCCATTGAGCAGCATTTGGGCGAAACGGAGGTAATCGGCCGCTGTGCCGACCATACCGCCGCCACCGGAATCATGGCTGGGGGGCTCGAGATAGTCGCTCTTGGCGGGATCGTCGATCAAAACCATACTGGCCGCTTGTGGCGCATAGTTGGCGGCGAAACGCGCGACCTTCTCCTTGGGCACATGAAAGCCCGCGTCCTTCATGCCCAGCGGCGCAAAGATGCGCTCCGCCAGAAAGTCGCCGTAGCGTTGGCCGGAGACGACTTCGACCACGCGGCCCAGAACAATCATCGCAATGCTGTAGTTCCACTGGGTTCCCGGCTGAACTAGGAGTGGCTGTTCTGCGGCCGTCTTCACGAATTCCGCGAGCGTCAGGCTAGTCTCGGTTGGCGATCTGATGCTGACGCTCTCCACCGCTTCGTCTCCGATAGCTCCCGCACCTCTCAGGACGGCGAACTGCTCTGTGCTGATCCCGAGCTCTGCTGCCACATACAGTTTTGCGACTGCGTTGGGAACGACGCTGTGCGTCAAGCCCGACGTGTGCGTCAAGAGATGTTCGATAGTGATGGGTTTGTCGGCGGGCACGGTGGAGGATGCGCCTTCCTCGTTCTGGACGAGGACTTTCATGTCGGCGAATTCGGGGATGTACTTCGAGAGGGGATCCGATACGGCAATCTCGCCTTCCTGCACAAGAATCATGACCGCCGCACCCGTGATCGGCTTGGTCATCGAGGCCAAGCGGAAGATCGTGTCGGGCCGCATGGCTTTCTTGCGCTCGACATCCATGCTGCCAAAAGCCTCAAAATGAACAACCTTTCCGTTTCGCGCGACCGCCGTGACGAATCCCGGCACCTTGTGCTCGTCGATCAGAGGCTGAAACTTCGCTTTGATCGCCGCGAGCTTTTCGGTAGACATGCCCACGGATTCGGCTTCCCCCGTGGGTAGGCCGTAGTAGTCGTCAGCAAAAGCCGGTATTGACACCGAGATTGCCAACAAGGTTCCCATGCTTACCCGGCGTGCAACCTTCCGGAGCCAATCGAGTTGCATCCTCGTCCTCATGCTCTGTTCTCCTTGGACACAACTAATCTGACGCTCGTGGTCGACTCCGCGCCACTTGCGGTCTTTCGGAAGTGGGACAACGTCTGGCCGATCATGCAGTGGCCATTCTTTGCGGCTCGCTGGGCCAGAAGCTACAGCGAGCTAGTGATTCCTGGAACACCCGAACGGGTGGGAGAACCTTCAGGAGTGCTGAGCGCTCGACGGCGTGTCACCCTTTCCGGCGAAACGGCTTCGCCTTGCTTCGCAAGACCTCATAGGGGAAAACGTGGACAGGCAAACCAGTTGGGAGGGGACACCAAGGAATGGTGTCACCGATATTCGTCTTTGGATCGCGAATGTAGGAAACTCCCTGTCATGGGTGATCACTACCATCGCACCTCCCCGGTCACCGGAGAGAGCAGCAATCCGATGGACGATCCGCGTTTCATGGGGATGCCTACGTTCATGAGGACGCCCATCGCGACGACGCTGGAAGGCCTCGACATCGCACTCGTCGGTGTGCCCCTGGACAGCGGTGTGACGAATCGGCCCGGAACCCGGCACGGACCCAGGGAGATCCGCAACCAGTCGAGCAACATGCGCAAAATCCATCCTGTGACCCGGATCAATCCCTACGAGTCGTGCAAGGTAGCCGACGTCGGTGACGTCCGCTTCGAGAGCATCTTCGACCTTGGAAGGGCCCACGACGACATCGAGCGTTTCTTCCGCAAGCTCTGTGAGGCGGGAGTCGTGCCCCTCGCCGCCGGAGGAGACCACTCCATCAGCTACCCCATCCTCGAGGCGGTTGCGGCACAAGGCCCGGTCGGCCTGATCCAGATCGATGCGCATACCGACACCTGGGACGAGTTCATGGGCTCGCGGATCCACCATGGAGCTTCGTTCCGTCGGGCGGCGGAGGACGGGCTGATCGATCCGCGCCGGACGGTCCAGATCGGTATTCGGGGTGCGCAGGGCTTCTCCGACGGTTGGGATTACTCGGAGCAGACCGGCATGCGGTTGCTCTTCATGCACGAGGTGGCGCGCCTGGGGATCGATCGAGTCGTCGATGAGGCCCGGCGGATCGTCGGGGATGGTCCGGTCTACCTGACCTTCGACATTGATTCGATCGACCCGGCATTTGCGCCAGGCACCGGCACTCCCGAGATCGGCGGCTTCACGACTCTGGAGGCTCAGCGTCTCCTGTGGGGGCTCGACGGACTCGACTTCGTCGGCGCCGACGTCGTAGAGGTTTCACCCCCATTCGACCCGAGCGGCAACACCGCTCTTGTAGGGGCGACCGTCATGTACGAGGCCGTCTGCCTGTTGGCGGCGGCGGTTCGCCACAAACGGCCCGACTGTCATCCTGAGCGATAGCGAAGGATCCCGGCGGAAGTACCGACCACCACGACGGGTCCAACTCGCTGGGAGATCCTTCCCTTCGCTTCGCTCGAGGGCAGGCTGCTGCACTCAGGATGACAAAGGAGTCGGAGCGCTCTCATTCCTCCTGCCCGTGCGCCGTGGCCGCCGCGTGGATCTGCTCGAGCATGCGCTGGCCGTTGGTGTTGGCCGGGTTGAGCTCGATGGATTTGGCGTAGTTTTCGGCGGCTTCGTGGTAGCGGCCGGCCTCGAGGAGGGCCTCGCCGAGGCTGTCGTAGACGTTCCAGCTGTCGGGGTAGGCCTCGACGTTGGCTTCGAAGACGCGGATGGCGTCGTCGACGCGGCCGTTCTGGAGGAAGAAGTAGCCGGCCCGGTTCATGAACCTCTCGGTTTCGACGTAGCGGTGGGTGGGGTCCTTGCGGTAGGCGACGTAGGCGGAGAGAACGCCTTCGATGCCGCCGGCCTCGAAGGCCTCGGTGAGCATGGCTTCGAAGGGTCTTCCGACCGATGCCGGGTCGAGAGCCAGAACGGTCTCCAGGACCGGATCACGGCCGGCTGCGAAGTCGGCGGCGGTCAGATCGACGGCGATGTCCGGGGGGACCCAGGGGCGCTCGTCCATCGGGCCGCCGTCCTGCCAGTAGAGGGTAGAGATCGAAACCTGGAGACCGCTTCGAGGCAGAGTGACCGGCCGGGCGTCGCCGTAGTGGTTGGGAGAGGCGCCGGTGGGCTCGCCGACGAAGACGACGTCGGTCTCGTGGGAGAGCTTGGTGACGAGGTTGCCGGCGGCCGAGAAGGTCTTGCGGCCGACCAGGATATAGGTGCGGCCGCGGACGTTCTTCGTGTCGCTGCGGATCAAGCCGTGGATCAGGGCGCGGTTCAGGAAGTTGTTGCCGCCGCCGTTCAAACGCAGGTCGATCACGAGCTTTTCAACGTCGTCGGATTCGGCGCGCTCGAGAAGCTGGCCGTAGAAGTCGGCGAGCGAAGACTCGCCCTCCTGGTTGCCGATGACGTTGACCTGGGCGTAGAGGACGCGAGAGGAGCCGGGCTCGCCGGTCGGGATCTCTTCCGACCAGTACCAGTCGCCCGGGCGGGAAAGATAGAGCGGTGTCGCGTCGCCGGCCGAGCGCATGATCGCCCAGCCCGGGGGCGCGCCGAGGCGGGCCGGGTCGTAGGCGGCGTTCCGGAAGAGCTCTTCGACGTTCTCGGGCCAGGGGACGAACGGGACCTGGTGGGTCGTGGTGGCGCCGGTGGCGGTGTCCTCGACTTCGAGGGTGAGGCCCTCGGCCGTCGCGAGCCCCAGGGCCTGGAGAATCTCGGGCATGGAGAGGTAGAGCACGGCGTTGAGCCTGCGGTGAAAGGCGTTGTCGCCCGAGACGACGGCGTCGATCGCCGCGAGGGCCTCCTCGGCCGGCGTGCCGCCGATCGAGCGCAGGCGCTTGCCGGCGAGGGTGGCGTGGTCGGGATGGGCCGCGATCACCCACGGGTCGTCCTCGAATAGATAGAAGCGAAGCGGCACCTGGCTTTGGATGAAGCCTCGTTCCAGGCGGACGCGGCTGTGGCCGTCGCCGGGGCCGAGCCGTGCCACCAGGCGGGTGAGCTCGAGGAGGGTGCCGTTCAGATCGAGGTCGGGAAGGCGCTCGCCCAAGGCGCGGACCTCCTCGTCGAAGGCCTCCTTCGAGATCGAGTGGAAGGGATGCGGGTGCTGGCGCTCGATGGCGGCGGCCAGCGCCTCGAGGTCGGCCCGCCAATCGGCGGCGGTCAGCGAGCTCGGGTCGGGCCGTTCGGGCTCTCCGGCTGGCGGAGGAGCGTGCTGGGCCCCGGCCGGCACCGCGCCGAAAGCGAATCCGAGAGCGAGGGTCGAGACGAGGGCAAGCTTCCGCACGGAGTGCACCATAGAGATCTCCTCTTCCAAGGCTTTCCTGGAAAGGTACGGTGGGGAGGGGGTGGGTGTTTCGCCACCGGCCCGAGGGCACGCCGCCCGCGGTCCCGCCGACGTCGATCACGATCGGCGACCGGGGCATGGTCTTGTCCGTTTCTCGCGCGGACGAGCGTCCCGCTGTTCTAGAACGGCTCGGCCGTGTAGAGGGCCCCGTGCTCAAGACCGCACGCGTGGGGCTGGGTGTTCCGGAAGGAGAGCGGCAGGGTCTGGCCGCAGGGCAGCTCGTTGTAGTTGGGCGGCGTGATGCAACAGCACGAGGTGACGTCGAAGTGGGTGTGGGGGCCGGAGCTGTTGCCGGTGTTACCCGAGAGAGCGATCGGGTCGCCCTGAGCCACGAGCTCTCCCACTTCGACCAAGGCTCCGTCCCGCGTCAGGTGCACGTACCTGGCGACGGTGCCGTCGCTGTGTTCGAGAAAGATCCGGTTCTCGTGACCCGCCGTGTGGTCACCGTCGACGTAACGCTCCTCCACCCGCACGACCGTCCCGGCTCGAGCCGCCACGACGGTCGTTCCGATGGGCATCGTGAAGTCGATCGCGAAGCGCTGAACCGAATTGCCACGGAGAAGGTGGAGAAACGCCTGGTAAGACGCGCCCACCGACCAGGGCAGAACGTAGGGAGAGGTCTGCTGATCCGGAAACTCGCTGCAGTCGGGAGGCGCCGTCGGAGAGTCGGCCCCGCCGCAGCTGCTCAGCAGGACCAAAGCTACTCCCGCGGCCGCGATTCCGGACCACTTCTGGAGCTTGCCCGCGCGCACCCCGTGATCGTACCCAACCTCCGTGCTGCCGCGGTGCTCGCGGCCCGAGTTATCATCGCCGGGCCCTCCATGACTGACCTTCTCCGAATTTGGTTCGGGTAGAGCCAAGAATGATCTCTGCCCGAAACCTCACCTTCAGCTACCCAAATACGACCGCCCCGGCCGTCCGTGGGCTCGACTTCTCGGTCGAGCGCGGGGAGATCTTCGGCTTTCTCGGGCCGAACGGCGCGGGCAAATCGACGACCCAGAAGATCCTGATCCGGCTGCTGTCCGAGTTCGAGGGTGAGGTCGAGGTCTTCGGCCGGGATCTGAGGGGCTGGGCGAACGACTACTACGAGCAGGTGGGGGTGTCGTTCGAGCTGCCGAATCACTACCTGAAGTTGAGCGCTGTCGAGAACCTGACCTACTTCCGGGCGCTGTACGCCGGCAAGACTAGGGGGCCGGAGGAGTTGCTCGGTCTGGTGGGGCTCGGGAGAGACGGGGAGGTTCCGGTGTCGCAGTTCTCGAAGGGGATGAAAACGCGATTGAGCATCGCGCGGTCGCTTCTGAACGATCCCGAGCTGATCTTTCTCGACGAGCCGACGACCGGGCTCGATCCGGTGGGAGCGCGGGAGTTGAAGGAGCTCATCATCGCGCAGAAGACCGTGGGCAAGACGGTCTTTCTCACCACCCACGACATGACGGTGGCCGATGAGCTGTGCGACCGGGTCGCCTTCATCGTCGACGGACGGATCGAGCTCATCGACGCCCCCAGGAACCTGAAGCTCGAGCACGGCCAACACCGGGTGCGCCTGGAGTTCCTGCGGGATGGCCGGACCGAGCGGCGGGAGTTTCCGCTCGAGGGCCTGGGCGAGAACTCGAGCTTTCTCGAAGTGCTCCGGACCCAGGACGTCCAGACCCTCCACACCCTCGAGGCGTCGCTCGAGGACGTCTTCATCAAGGTGACCGGGAGGGAGCTCGAGTGAGCCGGCTGGTCGCGACGATGAGCTGGGACGTGCGGCTCCAGGTGAGAAACGGCTTCTATTACGCGGCGGGCTTCGTGGCGCTTTTCATGGTGGTGCTGCTGCTCTGGCCGAGCCGCGAGGATCTGGTCTGGATTCTGCCGGTCGTGATCTTCACGAACCTGATGATCAACACCTTCTACTTCTTCAGCGGGCTGGTGCTTCTGGAGAAGCGCGAAGGCACGCTCGAGGCCCAGGTGGTCACCCCCTTGCGGACCTGGGAGTACCTGGGGTCGAAGCTCGCGACGCTGACGGCACTCGCGGTGGGCGAGAACCTGGCGATCACGGTCCTGGCCTACGGGGTCGAGTTCCGGGTGGTGCCGCTCCTTCTCGGCATGCTCCTGGCCGCGGTCATCTACTGCCTGGTCGGGTTCGCGCTGGTGGCCCGGTACGACTCGATCAACGAGTTTCTGATGCCGTCGTTTCTGGTGAGCGCGGCCTTCTCGGTGCCGCTGCTTCCGTACTTCGGGTATCTCGAGGGCTGGTGGCACTACCTCCATCCGCTGATGGGGCCGTTGCTGCTGCTCGAGGCGGCGTTCGTGGAGGGACCAGCCGCTCCACTGGCGTCGATCTGGGAGCAGGTCTACGCGGTGGCCTTTCCGCTGGCGTGTGTGGTGCCCGTCTTTCTGTGGAGCCGGCGCGAGTTTCAGCGCTTCATCGTTGCCAGCGAGGGCTCGAAGTGAGAGCCGCGCAGGCGGTTCGGGGGCTAACTCCGATCGACGCCAAGAGTGTCGCGCGGGACTCGATGCTGCGGTGGTTGTTCGTGCTGCCGCTCCTGATCGCGGTGCTGATGCGCTGGGGTGTGCCCGCGGTCGCCGCGCGGTTGCACGAGCAGGCAGGATTCGCTCTCGAGCCCTACTACCCGCTGATCGCGAGCTTCATGACCCTGATTGCCCCGATGCTGGTGGGAATCGTGATCGGGTTTCTGCTGCTGGATCAGCGCGACGACGGGACGCTCGCGGCGCTCCGGGTGACGCCGGTGTCGCTCGACGGGTTCCTGGCCTACCGAATCGCGGCGCCGATGGTTCTGGGCGTCGCGCTCACGATGGTGGTGGTGCCGCTCACCGGGTTGGTCTCGATGCGCCCGTGGGCTCTGTTTCTGTGCGCGATCGCCGCGGCTCCGGCGGGGCCGCTCTACGCGCTTTTTCTCGCGGGTTTCGCCAGCAACAAGGTCCAGGGCTTCGCACTCATGAAGGCGGCAGGGGTCTTCAATTGGCCGCCGGTGATCGCCTACTTTTTGCCGCTCGGCTGGCAGCTCGTGATGGGGGTCGTGCCGACGTACTGGCCGGCGAAGCTGTTCTGGGTACTCGAGGCAGGGTCGGCAGGGGAAGTCGCGTGGACAGGGTGGTTGCCGTACCTGCTAGTGGGTTTGGTGTACCAGGGGGTCTTGGTGTGGTTGTTGTTGCGGCGGTTCGAGAAGGTGGCGGTGTAGGGGGGGCGGATAGAGGCAGTCTGCGGTTTCCGCTCAGGCACTGAGGACGAGACCCGAGCTGGGCGGCGCGTCTGATTGAGGCCGTGGGTTTCGAGCATTGAAAACCCGGCTCAGCGCGGACCTGTTACAGTTTCTATAGCGCTGGTTCGGGCGTGGATTCCTGTGCGTGCAAATCCGTCGGCGATCCGGCACGGTGTGCCTGGTACGCAGTCTGACTGGAGAACGTCATGCAGCTGTTGGGAACGATTAGCGTCGGAGACAAGAGGATTGAGCTCCTTCAGGGTGATCTCTCAGACCTTCCGCCCGCCCACCAAGTCGATCTCCTTATCCTTTCGGCATTCCCGAACGACTACATCCCCACTAGCACCTCCCTGATTGGCGCCCTTCACAGAAAGGGTCTGTCGGTCGCCTCTCTGGCCCGAGTCAAGGACCAAGACCTCCGCCAGCGAGGATCTGGCGCTGGTCTGAGCCTTCAGATGTTTCGAGGCGCGCCATCGGTTCTCGCTCGGATGAGCGTCGGCCGCTGTTCTAGAACGGCTCAGCCGGGGAAGCCGGTTCCCGGCGATCGTTCTCGTTAGGGACTGGGTGTTTCGACCCTCGCGACGGTCCCGCCGCGCTCGAGCTGCTGGCGATCCCAGGTCACGAGAACATCGCGGCGATGGGCCGCGAGCTCCAGGTAGACAGCATCAGCGCCGCGGACCCCGGTGGCGGAGGCGATCGCGGCGGCGCGGCGGCTGCGGTCGGCGTCGAGATCGAAGAGCTCGATCGCCTCGAGCTTTCCCAGAGAAGAGGCCGCGGCCTCGGCCAGGCCTTCGTCGCCGGTCAGTCTCCGCACCGCGGCAGCCACCTCGACCGGTAGCAGAGTGGGGGCGGTGAGGCGCTCTCCCTCGAGGAGCCGAGCCTCCAGCCACCGCTTGCTCCTCTCGTGATGGCGGTCTCCGGCATGGCAAAGAGCGACCCAGACACTGGCGTCGACGACGGGCATGGCGGTGCTCTTTGTGCCTATCGCCGCTGGTCGGATACGGCGGCGCGGGCGCTGCGCCTGCCCGCGGCTTGGGCGACGCGTTGGGCGAGGTCGCTTAGAGTCGCCAACGCCGCGCGCGCACGGTCCGCACGATCGGCGCGCTCATCGTCCACGCTCCACGGTCTGAGAACAGCCACGGGCTCGCCCCGTTTTGTGACGATGTAGTCCTCTTCACGCTCTCGGACTTCGTCGACGATACGAGAGGCACGGTTCTTGAGCTCCCGGATTCCGATCTTTTTTCGGTCGGACATGTAGCCACCTCGAGGTTCATTGTAGCTACATCGTCTCGCGACCGCAATGGCTCCTCCCCGGACACCAGTCTTTTCCTCTGAGGCCGCGGTCGCCGCGAACCCGTAGCCGATCCTCGACCGAGAATGGGCAGCAAGCCGAGCAGACCGAAGGCCTACTCGAGCTCGACGGTTTCGCCGGGTCCGACCGAGAAGTCGAACGTCCGGTTCTCGAAGGTGGGATGGACCGTCTCGAGCCGGTGTTCTCCGGCGTCGATCAGGAAGCCTTCGCGGTGCCGTAGCTCGGCGGCAATGCCGATCAACCGGCCATCCAGGTAGACCTCGGCTCGGGTCGGCGGGATCAAAAGGACCAGCCGCGCCGGCTCCGCCCTGAGGTCCAGTCGAGCCGATGCGCTCGGACGGTCACCGTCTCCGTCACTGTCTCTCCCGCCTCCGATAACCGGCCGAATCGGATAGCTACTTCGAGAGCCGTACCCGTAGGCCTCGTAGCCCGACATGTCGTAGGCGTAGCTCCCGGGGTACGGCACATGGCCATACCCGAGGCCGCGGTACGGACCGCCGAAGCCCATGCCGCGGAAGAACCCGATACCCCGCGAGAAGCGGCGATCGCCGAACGGGCTGCCAAAAAAACCCTCGCGGCCGCCGAAGCCGAAGGCGAAATCGCCCGAGTGGAAGCCAAAGCCGAATGAGGAATGAGGCCCGCCAAAGCCGGCAAAGCCTCGGTGGCCTCCGAAGCCGTGTCCGCCAAAGTGGCCGCCAAAATGCCCGTGATGTCCACCGATGCCTGCGCCGGAACGGGAGCCTGAGTGCGGGCTCCGGCTGCCGCCGCGTCCGCTTTGTGCGAGGAGCGGATCCGCGGCCCATACCAGGACCAGGAGCAGACCCAGCGTGAACGAGAGACATCGGTTCGAGAGGAACGCTGAGCTCTGAGTCGAAGTCATGTTCGGGACTCCTTTCGAGGTTCGGTCGCGCCAGCTCATTGTAGCCCGCCCGGGGAAGACGGGGACACCCATTAGAAGGCCCCAAGTCAAGAGGTAGTCGTCCTCCGAGCTGAGCCGAGCGCTCGGCTGTTGGCCTGTGGGCCGGTGTGTGTGTATCGGTCTTCGGTTTCGCGGTGCTGCGCCCGTGGTCTCGTTGTTGGAGTGCTGGATCTGGGATCCGCACCAGACACCCATCAGGTTCAAGGCAAGGCCGGGAAGCTTTCCCGGTGCCCGCGGCGCTCGGCGCCCCAGAGAATCTTCGGTTCCACGCCGTGTCCACGTGGTGAGCTACAGGTTGTGTGGCTCTCGCCGGTGGCGAGTCCATCCCCTCTTTGGCTCACGGCGTGGGCGCATCCCGAGACCGGAGACGAAAGCAAGGACCAGGACCGGCGCCCAATCAGGCACACGGGCTCTGGGCCATCCCCACATTCAAGGCTGACGGTCCTGGTCCAATTCATCGAAACAGAAGCGCCGGATCGAAGGGTTTCTGATCCCGCATCACGAAGTAACTGGCGCGAGCCAGTTTGTTGGCCAGAGCCCGGTTCTTCTTCGCCCGTTTGCGCTCGAAGAAGCGCTTCGCGAGTG
>JBHHWO010000084.1:0-20061 GCA_046756565.1 Thermoanaerobaculia bacterium
GTACCGTAAGACCTTGTCGCGCGACCATCTGGACTTCTACCACGGGCTGCTAGCGTCCTGCGAGCGCCTCGAGAGCCGGGCTGGCGGCTAGAATGCTGCGGTGGAGCTCCTGCGCACGGTTGCCGACATCTTCGCGGCCTTGATGCTGGTGAGCCTTCCGTCCGCTCTCCTGTTCTGGTTCCTCATCCATCCGTTTGTCGACTTCTGGCGTCGCCTCGGGCCCTGGCCTTCGTACACGATCGTGTCGGCGGTGTGCCTGTCGGTGGCCTACGTCCTGTGGACGCTGAGAGAGCCCCTCATGCGGGTTCACTACGGCTATCGGCCGGTGACCATCGTGATCGGACTGGCGGTTTACCTGGCCGGCGCGTTCTGGGATCGGCGAGTCCTGCGCAAGCTCACGTTCCCGAGGCTGGCCGGGCTGCCCGAGATCTCTTCCGATCGGCCCTCGGTGCTCCTGACCGACGGTCCCTACGCGAGGGTGCGTCACCCACGCTATTTCGGTGCGCTCGTCGGGATCACCGGTTTCGCGGTGATGGTCAACTACCTTTGGCTGTACTTGATGGTCGCGGTATGTGTGCCTGTCGGCTGGCTGATGATCCTGCTCGAAGAGCGCGAGCTGCGCCGGCGCTTCGGGCAGGAGTACGAGGAGTACGCGGCTCGTGTGCCACGCTTTCTACCCCGGCTCGGCGGCTAGCCGGATCGGCCCCGGTTGGGCCTGAGTTCGTCAGCGGGTACCATGGGCGGTCCGACGGGACCTTGCCGTCGGGGGAGTGATCGTGAAGGTCGTCCGGCCCAAGAGAGTCAAACGCACCTATACCCAGAGGTTGGTGGCGCCGCCCGCGGGCGTTTTTCCTCTCCTGTGCCCGGCCGGAGAGACCGAATGGGCACCTGGCGGACAGCCGGCTCCGGCCGGGCCCAAGACCGGCTCGGCGGCGGGAAACGGGACCCCTGCGGCGACGGCCGGCCGGGCGGACGCCGTCTGGATCGTGACTCGGTACGACGCACCGGCGCACGAGCTGACGATGTACAAGGTGATTCCCGGGCATACCGTCGGTCGGCTGGACATCGCTCTCGAGGGCGACGGCAAGGGCCGCACGGCTGCCGAAGTGAGCTACGAGTACACGTCGCTGGGTCCCGGAGGCGACTCTTTCCTCGAGTCGTTCACCGAGGAGTGGTACCAGAGCTTCATGAGCGGCTGGGAAGTGGCGCTCAACGACTTTCTCCGGGCCGGCGGCAAGATCGACGCCTAGACGAGAGATCCGCCTCGCCGGCGGTCATCCACTGCGCAGCATGTAGAGCTGCCAGAGCTCGCGATGGCTCATCGAGAAGATGGGGCGCAGAGCCAGGCGGCCGGTCCGGCCGATCGAGTTCTCGAGGTGTGAAAGCTCTGCCAGGCGGGCGTCGGTCGCGGGATCCCGGGGCGGATCGAAACCCGCCTTGCGCATCATCAGGAGCCCCTTGGCTTGAATGGAGAGCTCGGCGTGGAGCCGGATCAGGCAGAGCATGTCGGTCAGGTCCTCCGGTGAGAACCGGCTCTTGAGGTCCACCAGGTATTCGCCCACCTGTGTCGAGGCCACTCTGCCCTGATGCATGGCGGCCAGCAGCTCCTGATCCGTGTCGAAGCCGGTTCCTAGCCACCGGTGCGTGGCCTTCTCGCCGATCTCGAACACGACGGCGAAGATCAAGGGCATTCCCACCACCAGGCCGGCAGTCGACAGGCTCGGAGACAGATAGAAGTGGTTGAAGAAGGAGTGGAGTGTCGAAGCCAGCACCCAGCCCGGCAGGAACAGGTGGGGAAGCACGGAGTCGAAGCGCTCCGAGAGATAGAGAAACACGATCGCCAGGATCGAGGTCACCGAGCCGTGCATGATGGCGGTACCGAATCCGCGCACAAGCCAGACCGCTACGTCGGGCTCGCTCAAGAAGCGGAAGTACTGGATGTTCTCGACCGCGGCGAAACCGGCGCCGGTCGCGAAGCCCCAGATTGCGGAGTCGACAAGAAACCCGATGCGCCGCCTCCACACAGCCACCGCGATTACGGAGCCCTTGAGCAGCTCCTCGAGCACCGGCGCCAGGTAGCGAGAATAGGTCGTGAACTCGAGCCCGCTGAGCTCGAGCAGCCAGCGGTTGGCGAAAAGGCAGGCGAGTGCGGTAGCGCCCCCCGCCGAGAGGGTCAGGGCGACGGTTCGGAAACGAATCAGCTTGTAGCTGTCGAGGAGCACCAGAGAACCGAGAAACGCCAGGACGGGCAACAGACCGGCCGCGAGGCAAAGCGCCCAAGCGCCCGCTGCCGAGTCCATCGGCGTCGGCGCCATCAGCGCAGGCCGGATCGGCCCAGGCTCAGGCGCAGCTCGCGCCGGGCAGTGAACAGGCGCGACTTGACGGTCTTCACCGGAACCCCGGTGACCTCGCTCATCTCCAGATAGGACATTCCGTGAAAATGACGCAGGACGATTGCGACTCGCAGCGGTGGCCGGAGCCCCAGCACCGCTTCGTGGATCGCTCGCCCGATCTCGCGCCCCTGGGCCTGGCGCTCGGGATCGGCGCCCGAGTCCGTCATCTCATGCTCGAGGTCCCCCGACGATTGCCGCTTCGCGATCAGGTTGAGCGCTTCGTTTACGGTGATCTTGTAGATCCAGCTGAAGAAGCGATAGCGGCGGTCGAACTGCTCGAGCTTTTCGTACGCCTTGAGGAACACCGCTTGGGCCACGTCCTGGGAGTCGACGCGATTGCCGGTGATCCGGTAGGCGGCGTTGAAAATCTTGATCTGATAGCGGTCGACAAGCTCGGCAAAAGATGAGCCATCGCCCTCGAGACATGCGGTCACCAGATCCTCGTCGCTGCGCTCCTTCATTCCTCGGCTGCGGCCGTCGTCGACGGTCTCCTATTCCAGCTCGAAAACCATGTCGAATCCCGCAAGCTCGAAGAGCTCGCGAATATGCTCGTTCATATTCACGAGTTTGAGAGAGCAACCACGCTCTTGAAGGTCTTTATGTGCCGCCAGCAGGGTGCCAATGCCCGCGCTCGAGATGTATTTGAGATCCGAAAAGTCGACCTCGGTGGAGGCCTTGGCCTGGCTCAGCACCTCTTCGGCCTTGGCCGTCTGCGCGGCATCGAAACGGCCGCGAATCGCGACCACGTTGTCCGACATCCAAGCGGCCGAGAAGCCTTCCGTCACGCGGGGACCTCTCTGTTCTTGGTGAACGACACCGTCATGTTGCCGTCGTCATGGCGATAGGAAAGGTCATCCGTCTTCGAGCGCACGATGAACACTCCGAGCCCGCCGGGAGTGCGCTCCGCGGCCGAGAGCGTCGGATCGACCTCCGGGACCGAATCCGGTTCGAAGGGCGGCACGCCAAAGTCGGTGAGCGACATCGAGATGTCTCTTGCGGTGATCTCGAGATGCGCTTCGATTCGGTTCCCGGTGGAGCGATTGTGGCGGATCATGTTGGTGAAGAGCTCCTCCGCCGCCAGGTTGACCCAGAATGCCGTTGCTTCGTCCACGTCGTGCGACTTCAATGCTCTCCCCAGAAAGTCGAAGAGTCCACTCAAAGCGGAGCAATCCCGCGCAAACTCAGCCGTCAAGACTGCCAGCTCGGTTCTCCTAACCCCCCGTCTGACCTTTGTGAAGAGATTACCACGGTTGTTTCAATCTGTCCGTCTGAGAAGCATGAGGGTCCGGTCGTCGCCATAGGGGGTTCCGGCGGCGAACTCGGCCACGTCGCTCTCGATCGCCTCGGCGAGTTCCGGTATCGGCAGGCTTCGGTGAGCGCCGCAGGAGTCCGCGAGCCGGTCGAGGCCATACTCCTCGCCCGCCGGGTCGCAGGCCTCGGTGAGACCGTCGGTGTAGACCACCAGGAGGTCGCCCGGGCCGAGGATCCGTCGCTCCAGCTCGTACTTGCCCTGCTCGACGACGCCGAGGGGTACACCCGTTCGCTTGAGTTGCTCGATCTCGCCGGAGCCCCGAATCAAGAGCGCCGGGTTGTGGCCCGCACTCGTGTAGGCGAGCTCTCCGCTCGCGGCCGAGAGTTGAGCCAGGAAGGCGGTGGCGAAGCGGTCCGCCGACGTCCGTTCCTCGAGCTGGCGATTCACCAGAGTGCAGACCCGGTCCGGGGGATGGTTAGCGACCGCCGGACCCGCCGTGAGCGCTTCGATGGTCGCGGCAAGCAGCGACGCGGCCAGCCCCTTTCCCGACACGTCATAGAGGATGAGATAGAAGTCGCCCGAGGATTCCGTCTCGATCACCTGGTAGAGATCTCCCGAAACGCCCTGAGAAGGACGGTTGAGCGCTCGGACCTCGTATCCACGGATCTCTGGCAGTTCGGTCGGCAGAAGCTCTTCCTGGATGGTGCGGGCCAAGGCGACCTCGGCTTCGAGCTTCCGTTTTTCGGCGGCCTCGACCGCCAGGGCGAGATTGCGGAGCCGGAGGGCCGCGACCGACGCCAGGGCCACCAGCAGTTCGAGGTCGCGCTCCTCGAACTGCCGGACGCTGAGTCGTGAGCTCATCGCGATCAATCCGAGTCCCTCGTCGTCGACGGCGAGAGGAGCCGCGACGATGCTTCGGACCCCGGAGTCCAGAATGCTGGCGGCGTCGGCAAAGCGCTCGTCCGTCTGGGCGTCGAGCACAAGGGCGCCCTGACACTTGCCCGCGACTTCGGCGACCAGGGTTTCGGAGTAGAAGACCTCGTCGCCTGCTCCGGCGGCGCTGCGCCGGGCTACCGTCTCGAAGCTCCCGTCCGGTCGACCGAGCAGGATCGCTCCCTGTTCCGGCTTCAAGTGCTCGAAGACCCGATCCAGGATCAGGTCGAGAAGCTCTTCGTGAGAGATCGAAGCTGCGAGTGAGCGGTGCACCTCGTCCAGAAGCTCGAGCCGCTCCAGGTAGAGGTCGATCTCTTCTCGTCGCTTCTCCAGGGATCCGAGTGCGGCCTCGTCCAAGATCGGCTTGGCCGACAGGAGCTCCGATGCCGGGATCAGGACGGTGGCGCCCAGGTCGGCGCCAGCCGGGTGCTGGTGATCCGGGACCTCGGCGTCGCCCGGCATGGGCTCGGACCCGGCATGGATGGTCAGGGTGAAGCTCGACAGGCCGATCGTGTCGCCCGGCCCGATCGCCGTCGGCTCTCCGATACGCTCGCCGTTGACGTTGGTTCCGTTGCGCGAGTCCAGGTCCTCGATCATCACGGAGTCTCCGTCGCGGTAGAGACGGGCATGCTCACGCGACAGGAAACGATCCGCCAGCGAAAGCCCGGCGGTCGTGGACCGGCCGACGGTAAGGCTCTCCACGTCGAACTCGCGCTCGACCGTCTCACCGGATTCAGAAACCGCGAGGATGCGGAGCACCACCACAGGGTACCAATCCTCGAGGACTGGTTTCGAGACGCCCGTTGCGCTAGAGGATCTTCAACGAGGCCATGAACTCGTCCTGGCTCACGCCGCGGCTCTCGGCTTCGGCGTAGCCGAGCGAGAGCATCATGTTCAAGCGCGACAGGATGGTGAGCTCGAAATCGACCTGAATCCCGAGGTTGCGGTAGGTCTGGCGCAAGCGGCTGACGTCGGGGTCGGAGACCACCACGCCGGCGAACAGCGCGGTTCTGGCCCAGGTGACGTAGAAGCCCGGAGTCCCCACGCTCCGGAACCGGAGCGGCGGAAGGTTCCACTCGACCATGGACTTGGCGAAGCTCTTGCCGGCGATCTGGTTCAGATCCGCTCCGGGGAAGGCGTAGTACTCACGGTAGCGCTTGACCTCGCGGTGATCCACCCAGTTGTTGCCGAAACCACCGAAGTAGAAGCTGGCCGAAGGGTTGGCGCGATCGCCCGACGCCGCCCCGGCTGCGGTGCGTAGCCAGAGGGAGGAGTGCCCGGCTGGCAGCGCGAAGCCGGCGTCGAAGCCGCCGCGCAGGCTCGGGATCCAGTCACTGTTCACGTGGCTGCCGGCGGCCACCAGCTCCCACCTGAATCCTTTTTCGTCGTCGACGTGGCCCAGCGACGATCTCAGATTCTGGTACTCGAGCTCGGCCTGCACGATCAAGATCTCCTCGAATGGAGTGCCGACGTTCTGAGCACCTGGCAGGCGCTCGAGGTCGCCGAAGAACTCCGCGTCCAGGCTCAGGCCCATCTTGCGTGGCCGGTCGCTGATCAGATTCTTGTCGTAGCCGAGCCCGAGGGAGTAGCCCTTGATGCTGGTCTTGGTGGGGCCGAACAGATCGTAGAAGTCGGCGTCGTTGAGCTTGGCGAAGGCGCGCCAGTCATAGCGCCGGTATTCGAAGTCCAGATGGATACGCTCGTCGGACGGTAGCTTCTCGTCCGGCGTGTAGGCGGCAGCGAGATGGAGGCGATTGAGCGAGAGTGGATCCGAGAAATTGGCTCGAAAACCGATCGATTCGAAGTCCTTGTAGCCCTCGACAACCGGGTAGATCGACTCGAAGCGAAGGTTGGGGCCCAGATGGTATGAGCCTTCTTCGGTGAGCCGGGAGTCGAGATCGATCTCGGCCGGAGAGCCGACGCTCCATTCGGTCACTATGGGGTGCTTCTCGGTCAGCTGCTGGCCCAGGAAAATGATTTCGTTGGCATCGTCGAGGGGAGTCGCGACCACTCGAGCCGGAACAAAGCCCTGGCCCGAGTAGCGAAATACGATCAGTCGGTCGTCGCCGAGAGGGATCGGCCGGAAGAAGCCGGTGTCGGTATTGGTTACCAGCTGGAGATCGCGCGTGTCCACTTCGTAGCGCCAGATGTTCGAGACACCGGTGCGATAGCAGCTACCGTAGAGAAACCGGCCGTCTGGGGAGAAGCGGAAGTTGGCGGGGATGGTGTTCTCGAGGTCGAGCTCTGCGATGACGTCGGTGTTCTTGGCCTGCAGCGACTCGATCTCCCAGACTCTCAGGGTGTGGCGTCCGTTGATTTCGGCGACCGAGGCTGACAGACGGCGGCCGTCCGGAGAGATCGCCGGGTCGTAGGCCACCTCGCCGTAGGGCCAGGAGTGGATCTGCTGCCATTCGTCATAGGGGTGCGGCACGCGTACCAGGGTGGCGATGCCGTTCAGATGTCGTATTCCCCAGATCGAGCGGTCGGCACGATTGAAGGCGAGATCGCCGAGCCGCGCATCCTTGAGCAACGTGGCCGACTCACCGGTTTCCGGATCGACCCAGCGCAGGTCCCTGTATTCGTGATTGTCGGTGGTGTAGAAGATCCTCTTCGCCCCGGGATCGTAGGTCAGGGAGGTGACGGTGTAGATGATCGGGTCTTTGATGTCGAGAATCCGCTCGACGCTGCCGTCCGAGAGCGAAATGGCGCCGATGTGCCCGACAACTCCCGGGTAGTTGAACGCCGCGTAGATGGTGTTCCGGTCGGGATCGTAGTGGGCTCTTGACACCGACCCGAGCGCCTGGGCCGAGGCGTCCTCGTGCTGGGTCACCGGGTACTCGCGGATGGTCTCGAGGTTGGCCCGCTGGAACTCGCGCTCCCAGTCGATCCACTCCTGCCAGCCCTGGTCGAGTGAAATCCCGAAGACATGGAGGAACTGGTCGGCGTAGTAGCGTTTCGAGCCTTTGCCTCTGGCGACCCCATCGATGACCTGCTCCGGCGAGTACTCGAAGGCCAGGTAGGTCATGAACCGCGTACCGTAGAGATAGGAGTTCGACTCGACCTGGAAATCGATCTTCCGGCCCTCTGCGACCAGACCGAGTGGGTCGTAGAACCGGGATTCGTCGCGCACCATCGAGCGGAAGACCATCTCGTCGTAGGGGCCCTGCGCTCGGCCGCGGCCGCCGGCCATCCAGGTCTCGATGAAGGTCGCAATCCCCTCCTGGTACCAGCGCGGCGCGGACATCCGCGGGTTGGTCAGATAGAAGTAGAGGATGGTCTCGGGATGCTCGGCCACTGGCATCACTTTGCCGCCGAACAGTCGCCGCCAGCTCAGGTCGCTGCCCGCAGCCTGGTCTTGGGAGGCAATGTGAACCAGCTCGTGGTTCATCATCCAGTTGAGCCGCTCGTTTCCCGAAACCGTCTCGTAGGCGAAATTGAGCGGCGCGACTGAAATCGCCATGTTGTTTCGCGGCACCGAGCCTGCGCCGGCATTGCCGCTGTCCGAGAAGTCGTTGAGGAGGATTGTGACTTCCTCGGAGGGCGAGTAGTCCCAGAGCTCGCGGTGGAAGTCCAGAGAGTTCTCGAAGCATCGAGCGGCGTGGGGCGCGAGGAAGGTGAGCGTCGGATCCTGGTAGATGAGACGTTGGTCGGATGTCTCCAGATACTTCAGCTGCGCCGCCAGCGGCGGTGCAGCCAGCAACGCCGCAGCCAGCGCAAGTGCCGCGCCGAGCCGGCGACGCTCACCCAGGAGTCGCTCGGGGTCGGAAAAACCGGAGGGAGCACCCCTCCCCAAGCGGTGCTCCCTCCGGCTGTAGTGCGGTAGCGAAGATCCCATCCTAGGGACTTCGGCTCCTCAAACAGTAGTCAGCAACCATTCAAGCCCTAACGATCGCGGAAGTTGCTCCTGAAGGCGTCGCGCAGGCCGTCGCGGAAGGCGTCGTTGCGCATGGCGTCGCGGAACGCATCGTTGCGCAGGGCGTCACGAAAGGCGTCGCCTCGAAGGGCATCGCGGAAGGCATCGTTGCGCAGCGCGTCGCGAAAGGCGTCGCTACGGAGCGCGTCGCGAAAGGCGTCGTTCGAGAGTGCGTCGCGGAAGGCGTCGTTACGCATGGCGTCGCGGAACGCGTCGTTGCGGATCGCCTCCCGGAATGCATCGCCGCGCAGCGCATCGCGGAAGGCCTCGCTACGCAGCGCGTCGCGGAATGCGTCGCCGCGCAGGGCATCCCGGAACGCGTCGCTGCGCAGCGCGTCGCGGAAGCCGTCGTGGCGGAGCGCGTCGCGGAAGGCGTCATTGCGCACGGCGTCGCGGAAGGCGTCACCCCGCAGCGCGTCGCGGAAGGCGTCGCCCCGCAGCGCGTCCCGAAACGCGTCGCTCGTGAGCGCATCCCGGAACGCGTCGTTGGCGAACGCGTCGCGGAAGGCGTCATTGGCGAACGCATCCCGGAAAGCGTCACCGCGCATGGCATCCCGGAAGGCATCGCCGCGCAGGGCGTCGCGGAAGGCGTCATCACGCAGCGCGTCGCGGAAGGCATCCGCGGTCATCGCGTCGCGGATGGCGTCGTTGCGCATGGCGTCGCGGAAGGCGTCGCCCCGCAGCGCGTCCCGAAACGCGTCGTTGGCAAAGGCGTCGCGGAAGGCGTCGCCTCGCAGCGCATCCCGGAACGCGTCGTCGCGCAGGGCGTCGCGGAAGGCATCATTGCGCATGGCATCCCGGAAGGCGTCATTGCGCATGGCGTCGCGGAAGGCATCGCCGCGGAGCGCGTCGCGGAAGGCGTCGTTGGCGAAAGCATCGCGAAACGCGTCGCTCACCAATGCGTCCATGAAAGCGTCGTTCGAGAGCGCGTCGCGGAAGGCGTCGTTTCTCAGCGCATCTCGGAAGGCGTCGTTGGTCAGCGCCGCCATCGCGACCTCGTCGTTGACGAGCTTTTCGTAGATCTCGCTCTGCATGAGGTCGGAAACGCTGGTGTCGCCGGTTTTCACGTCCCCGGGCTGGATTTGATCCTCGGTGTGCTTCTTGGCAACGCCGATCGTCCCGCGGACGTCGTCTCTGGGCGGCATGACGCCGGAGAAGTAGATCGCGCCGGCGACCACGAGCGCCCCGATCACGATCCAGAGAAACTTCCTGTTCTTGTTGTCGCTACTCATCGATTGCCTCCTCCCAAGAGTTGGTCTTGCGCCGCCTGGGTTGCTGGCGACATGTGCAAACTACTGTTCGGCTCATCGAAAGTTGGTTTCGGTACCCAAAGAGAACTCGCCTTCGAAGGTCGATATCGCATCTCCAAAGGCGGAAAAAAGAAACGGTTGGTCGGGGTCCGCCAACGCCAGGGTCAGGTGGGCCTGACCGGTTCCGGTAGCTTCTATCCTGACCTGTTGCGTACCGAGCTCATCGGTAACGATCGCCTCGCCCATGGCGCCGTCCCTGAAGTCGATTGCTTCGACCGTCAGGCCCGGCGCCGTGAATGAGAAGGTCGCGTTGCCGTCGCCCAAGAAAAAAACCGCCTCGAGGCGGTCTCCATGCGACGTGAAGCGGACATAGTCGAGACCCGTGGCGATCTCGGTCGCGGCCGAGATCGAACTCGGCGCAGGCACGGGACGCATGGTTCCAGTGAGGTTCTCGGTACCTTCGGGCTCGGGTCCGAAGGCGAGTTGGTGTGCGACGACCGCGAGCAGCAGAGCGGCGGCGATGCCGCCCCACTTGACCCAAGTCGGGATCGGATCCGCGCCGGGAAAGGCAAGGGCGCCCGGGATCGCGGGCGGCCGGTCTGAGGCTTTTGTGCCACTCCGGTCCAGCGCGTCGAGGATCTCCCGGCGGAGCTCGGTCGGCGGAGAAACGGACTCGATCTCATCGAGGCGCGCCGCCAGATGGCGGATCTCGGCTTCCAGATCTTCGCCCCGCTCTTGCGCCGGACCGGCGGACGCCCGGACCTCGGCCAGCTCCCGGGTCTCCTCGTCGCCGAGCTCGCCGTCCAGCTCAGCCCAGATCAGCTCCTCGAGGCGGTCTGCGGATTGGGATCGGTCCTTCATCTGCTCCAAATACAGGATCGGGCCCCAAAAGTTGGTGGCGGCTAGAATCCGGCGTCAGGAGGCTTCATGGACCCGGATACCGAGCTCAAACTCCAGATCTACCGCCACACCGCGCAGGCTACGCGCCCGCCGAGCGTCCAGGAGATGGCGTCGGCCTCGGGCAGGAGAGCCGACGAGGTCCGTGAGGCCTACCAGCGGCTCTATCAGAAGCGGGTCCTGGTCTTGGAAGACGACGGCGAAACGATCCGTATGGCACCGCCGTTCTCGGCGGTCGAGACCCAGCACCGCGTCCGCTCCGGCGGCAAGGAGTACTTCGCCAACTGCGCGTGGGACGCGCTGGCGATTCCTGCCGCCCTGCGTTCCGACGGCGAGGTGCTGTCGAGATGTGAGCAGACCCTCGAGCCACTCCGGCTAAGGGTGCGAGGGGGGCGAGTAGAAGGCGACTCGTGCGTGGCCCACTACGCGGTGCCCGCAGCGCATTGGTGGGACGACATCGTCTACACGTGAAGTACCATGCTCTTCTTCCGGTCGGAAGAACAAGTGGACGCCTGGTGCCGCGAGCGCGAGTTGCCCAGGCGGCCGATCGTGACCCTCGAGCAGCAGTGGCAGTTGGCCGTGGCCTGGTACGGCAACCGGTTGAGCCCGGAGGCTCGCCGGCCGGCTCCGGCCGAGATGCGGCGGATCTTCTCCGAGATCGGCCTCGAAGGGCCCTTCTGGGACCCCGAGTCGGACGCCTTCTGATTCGAGTGTCCAGCTCCTCAGAACTTGAGTCTGAGGACCGAGGCGTCTCCGGATACTGCCACGGTTACGACGAAGAGGTTGTCGTAGTCGGTTTCGGGAATCTCATCCGGCTCGGGCGCTCCCAGCGCAGCGACGATGCCGGGAACGGTGTTGCTGTGTCCCGCCACGACCACGACACGACCGGCGTGAGCGGAGAGGATCGAGTCGACCAGCGCCTGGGTGTCACGCGCGTCGATGACATCGACCTCGAGACCGAGCGCGTCGGCAAGCGGTCGTACGGTGGCCCGCGTCCTCCGGTACTGGCTGGCGTACAGCCCGGTGACCCCGGCGTCGATCGCGAGATCCCGAAGCCGGTGAGAGCGCTCCTCGCCCTCGATGGTGAGCCCGGGATCATCCGACTCCGGCTGTTTCTCCGCATGCCGCACAATGATCACCGTGGTCGCCGGCGCGGCTTCGGCGTCGGCGGGCATTGGCGCTCCCGCCGAAGCTGCAACGCCAGCTCCGAACCCCGCGACCGTGACGATCGCAGCTACGAAGAGAAGCGAATAGCGGCGGGCAAGGATCTCTCGCATGTCTTCTCCTGAGGGTGGCCGGATGGGTGGATCGAGCGGAGCGCTCAAGGGAACAGAGCTTCGGTTTCGCCCCGAGTGGCGATCAGATGCTCGGCCCGCTCGAGGATCTTGTCACGTCTCTCCAGCAGGCTCGTGCGCTGTTTCTTGCTCAGCCACTTGCCCAGCTCACGTTTCAACAGCGGCTCGTCGAGTCGGCGCAGTCCTTCGAGAAGCGCTCGCGAGTACTTCTTGGGCGTATCGGGATCGAGGAGCGACGTCTGCGTCCGGAAGGCCCTCGAGCTGTCGATCTTGTAGACCTTGAAGTCTGGATCGATCAGAAGATTGCTCAGGTTGACGAAGTCGACGTCGTGGATCAGCTGGAAGAAGACCTTGGCCCGGCGCATCTGCCGGTTGAACGCGCCCGCGTCTTCCGGCTCGAGCTTCTCGCGGCGGCGTTCACCTTCGGTGATGCAGTCGTCGATCCAGAGTTGGAGCGATCCTTTCTGGCCGCGGAGCTTGCGGGAAACCGTTGGCGGGACCTGGCCGAGGCCGATCAGCCGGTCGAGACGGTAGGCGGCGATTTCGCTACTGAAGCTGTCTCGGAAGCCGATCTCCGGGGGGCCGCCGTCATCGAAGCGCTTGATCGGCATGTACTCGTCGATCACCTTCCAGACCGCTCTTGCGGAGATGCCTCCTTCGGAGAGCGAGACGACATGGGATCGGGTGACTCCCTCGCCCAGAGGCTTGATGTCGACCATCTTGGCGGTGCGCAGGAACTGCTCCGCCTCTAAGTCGTCGGCAAACGGCTTCCCGGCTTCTGCGGACAGGCTCCACGAGGTTGCCGTCAACAGACCCGCGGCAAGTGCGAAGCGCAAGCGGTTTGCGGAGCTCATGACCCGGTCCATTTTATCTTCGGTCCCACCGGCAGTGGAACAACTATTGTAAGGTCGGCGGCGAGTCACGATCTCCGATTCTGAAGTCCACGGGTGGGAACCGCCCACTGTCGGTCCAGCAGAGCATTGGAAGAACACGCGTTCCAGGACCTGATTCCCGACAACTACTGTTTCGGCTGCGGCCCGCTCAACCCGGACGGCCTGCAGATCAAGAGCTACTGGGACGGCCAGGAGTCGGTGTGCACCTTTCAGCCGAGCTCAGCCCACGCCGCTGGACCCCGGCAGTTCCTGAACGGAGGTATCACCGCGACCGTGATCGACTGCCATGCGGTGTGCACTGCGATCGCTTGGGCCTACCGGTCCGAGGCGCGTGCGGTCGGCTCGGACCCTCGCATCTGGTTCGTAACCAGCTCGTTGGAAGTGCAGTATCTGGCGCCGGCGCCGATCGAAGAGCCGGTTCACGTCCGCGCCCGAGTGCTCGAAGCCAGCCCCAGGAAGGCGCTTCTGGATTGTTCGCTGTCCTCCGGGGGCATCCCGCGGGCCAGCGCCCGCGTGGTGGCCGTCCGGGTTCCGCCTTCCTGGAGGCGCGGGGCGTCGGGGTAAGGTGGCTGGGAAGCGAGAGGGTAGATCCGTGGCTGGCCTGCACAACTGGATCGGCTGGTTGATGGTGGTCGTGTTTCTCGCGACCGGGCAGTACATGCGCTATGTTCACGATCCACCGGTTGCCCAACTGGACTCCGGGCTGCGCATGCTGTTTCGGTCTAGGCACATCTATCTGTTGCTCGTCGGTCTGTTGAACCTGATGGTGGGCCTCAAAGGCGCGATCGGCGGGCCTGTCTGGCTGCAGAGACTCGCTGCGGGACTGCTGATCGCGTCGTGTGCGCTCGTCCTCGCCGCCTTCGCGGTCGAAACCTCGCTGCTTCGCGCGCCGACGCCACTCAGTATCTACGGGATTCAGGCGGCCTTCGCCGGGGCGGTCTGCTATCTGGTCGCCAACCGGCTGGCGGTTACGAGCTGAACTCATGGACTCATCACCCTTCACGAATCCGAGCGACGCCGCGGCCGAAGAGGCCGGCGCCTACATCGAAGCCGTGCTGGCGCTGGTCGGGGACCGCGATCCTCTCGAGATTCTGGCCGAGCTTCCCTCGAGTCTCGCGGAGCTGACTGACGGTATCGGCGAAACCGAGCTCGGGCACCCTGAGGCGGACGGCAAATGGTCGATGATCGAGATCCTCGCTCATCTTGCCGATTCGGAACTGGTCTGGGCATGGCGGCTGCGCCTGGTCCTGGCCGAGGCCGACCCGGTGCTGACCGGCTACGATCAGGACCGCTGGGCCAGCTACCTGCACTACCGCGATCGGGATCTCGAAGAGGTGCTAAAGGAGATACGGTTCCTGCGCGTGCGTAACCTGCGGCTGTTGGGATCGCTCACCAGCGACGAGTTCGAGCGCTCCGGCAGGCACAGCGAGCGCGGAGTCGAAAGCGTGAGTCACATGGTGCGGCTGTACGCGGGACATGATCTCGTGCATCGAAGACAGTTGAAGCGAGTTCGGCTCGTCGTTTCGGGTCGAGGCACATGAGAAGGAGAGAAGAGATGAAGAGAACACCTTCCCTGGATGGCCTGGCGTTGCTCCTTTGCCTGTTCGCGATCCTCGGGCTGCCGGCGCATGTCGCTGCGGGCACCGAAGCCTCGGGGGCCGCGTTCGAAGTCGAGTTCCATTCGCCTCCCGGCCCCAGCAGCATGCCGTTCTCGGAGAGCGTTCGAGTGGGCAACCTGTTGTTCCTGGCGGGGCAGATCGGTGCTGTCCTGACCGAGGGCGCGCGAGGTCTTCCCCCAGGTGGTATCGGCCCCGAGACCCGGCAGACGATGGAGAACATTCGGGCGGCCTTGGAACGGCAGGGCCTGACCATGAACGACGTGGTCAAGTGCACCGTGATGCTCGCAGACATCGCAGAGTGGGCGGCAATGAACGAGGTATACCGGACGTTTTTCACCGATCACTTTCCGGCCCGTAGCGCGTTCGGCGCGAGTGGGCTGGCGCTCGGAGCGCGAGTCGAGATCGAGTGCATCGCGGCGTTCCAGTAACTGCTAAACTATTGGAAACTTCTCGAGCCGTCGAGCGTTCTACGATCAGGAGGACCTTATGTTCGCAGTCGAACTGCTGCTGGCCGCGTCGTTGACCGCCCAGGCGGTTCCCGCTGTAACGAGGCCGGGTGCCAAGCAGGGCGCGCAGGTCGAGGTTCTTCCAGGTGCCCAGCGAAAGCCCGGCGGCCCGGACAGGGCGATCGTCATCGACCCGATGGACAGCTGGTGCCAGAGGGCCCGGCTCATCGCCGCCGCCGGCCCTTGCCTGGAGCCGGAAAACTGCAGGGCCTACCATCTCTGGAAAGGCGCCTTCGGAGAGCACGAGGGGATTCGGCTACGGGCGGCTGGCGCGAAGCTGTGGAAAGCTCAGCGGGCGCCCGTCGTCGGTCCGGGAGATCGGCAGCGATTCCGTGGTTCCCCGAGGGCTCCAGTGACCGTCGTCTGTCCGGCGGATTCCGGAGCCGCGGTTCCGCGGTAGGACAGCCGGCGCCGGTGACCGAAGCTCAGCTCGCCCGCGGCGTCGAAGTGTTCGCGGCGCTGAATTTCGTGCTCATGGGACTGTCCCATCTGCTCCAGCCCCGGCAGTGGGTGCGGTTCTTCGCGAAGCTCCGCGAGATGGGCGAGATCGGCTCGTTCGTCAACGCCATTCCGACTCTGTTCATGGGCTCGATCATCGTGGCGTTCCATTCGATCTGGACCTGGCCCGCGGCGACCCTGACGGTGCTCGGGTGGATCTATCTGGTCAAGAGCTTGATTCTCCTGGTGGCTCCGAGGGTTGGCTTGAAGAGTATGTCTCTCGCCGAGGGTGGCAGTCTCGTGAAGTTCCGGGTGGCCGGGCTCGTGCTGTTGTCGTTCGGCGTCTTCTTGGGGTACCTTGCGCTTCAGGGATGAGATGATCCATAGAGCGCCCTGGGGGAAGCACCTGATCGGAGTGACTGTCGCCGCGTCGGCGATCTGTGTCGGCGTGTCATACCTGATGTGGCGCAACATCTCGGAGACGGGCCTGCTGCGGAGCGCGGTGATCGCCCTTCCCCTGGTCATTCCAGTCGGCGGTCTGCTGTTTTGTATCCGCGGCTTTCGGCTGGACGGAGCTCATCTCTACGTGCGACGCCTGTTCTGGGAGACAGGTGTCGATCTGCGTGAACTGGAGTCGGTGGCCGTCGATCCCGCGGCCATGAAAGGCTCGCTCCGCACGTTTGGCAACGGCGGCTTGTTCTCGTTTTCCGGCCGGTATCGCAACAAGAAGCTGGGCAGCTATCGTGCCTTCGTTACGGACTTCGGCCGGACGGTCATCCTCCGCTTCTCTCAAAGCGCGGTGGTCTTGAGCCCAGGCGACCCCGAGGCGTTCGTAGCCGACCTGCTGATGCACAACCCCGGGGCACGGCGCGCAGAAGGGCAACCGAGTTGACGAAATACCAGGATCAGCTGGCGGAGCTCGAGCGGCTGCGTGGGCGGCTCATCGAGCGGGTCTCCGGGGTGGATTCGGCGCTCCTCAACCGGTGCCCATCGGGAGGCGGCTGGTCGGTGGCCCAGATCGTCGCGCACGTGATCTCGGCGGAGGGCCGGTCGCTCGCCTATCTCGAGAGGAAGACCCAGGAGGCTCCCGAGAGGATCCCCCGAGCAGGCGTTCTCGGGCGCTTTCGGAGCGCGGCTCTTGGGTGGGTATTGCGCAGCTCGATCAGGGTGCCGGCGCCGCCCGGCGCCGGCGAGGTGCCGAACGCTGCCGAGCTGGACGAGCTGCGGGCCGATTGGGAGCAGGTGAGGGCGGCCTGGAGCGGGTTTCTGGAGACGTTCCCGACGGAGCTCGAGAATCGAGCCGTGTACAAACATCCGGTGGCCGGCCGAATGAGTCTCGAGCAAGCTCTGCGCTTCCTGATCCTGCATCTCGAGCGGCATTCGGGCCAGGTCGAGCGCACTCTGGCAGCGGCTCCGTAGGGTAGCGAAGCGGGTTCGGCGCACCCGTCGAGCCCGGATCTGCCGGGCGATGCGCGTGTGCCGATGAGGTGCCGAGCGCCTGTCGAGCCAGTGGTACGATGCCCGACGATCAGGAGGCTTCATGAGCAGACTGCGAGCGTTGACCGAACGGGGCCAGGCCATCTGGCTGGACTACATCCGGCGGGACATTCTCGAGAACGGCGAGATGCGGGATTTGATCGCGGAAGACGGGGTCACCGGGGTGACTTCGAATCCGGCGATCTTCGAGAAGGCGATTGGCGAAAGCGATCTCTACGACTCGGATATCGCGACGGCGCTGGACGACGATCCACAGATCTCCACCAACGATCTGTACGAGCGCCTCGCGGTCCGGGACATCCAGCTCGCGGCGGACGCGCTCGCCGGTGTGTACGAGTCGACCGGTGGGGCGGATGGTTTCGTGAGCCTCGAGGTGTCTCCACATCTTGCGTGGGACACCGACGGCACCCTGGCAGAGGCGCAGCACCTTTGGCGCACTGTCGACCGGCCCAACTTGATGATCAAGGTGCCGGCGACTATCGAGGGAATTCCCGCCGTCGAGGTGCTTCTTGCCGACGGCATTCACGTCAACATCACGCTGATGTTCTCCATGGCGCACTACGAAGTGGTGGCACAGGCCTATCTTCGAGGAGTGGCGCGGGCCGTCGATCCGGCCCGGTCCGCCTCGGTCGCCTCGTTTTTCGTCAGCCGCGTGGACAGCTTGATCGACAGTCGACTCGCCGAGAGCTCGGACCCGAGCGCGCGCGAACTCGCCGGGCGAATCGCGATCGCGAACTCCAAGATGGCGTACGCTCGCTATCTCGAGCTCTTTCACGGTCCTGCTTTCGCAGATCTCGAGGCCGCCGGAGCGAGGCCGCAGCGCGTTCTCTGGGCCAGCACCTCGACCAAGAATCCGGACTATCGCGACGTTCTCTATGCCGAGGAGCTGATCGGTCCCGAGACCGTGAACACCCTGCCGCCCAAGACGCTCGAGGCGTTTCGCGATCATGGTGAGGTCGCAGCGACCCTGTGCGCGGGGATTGACGACGCGCGGGCGGATCTATCGGCGCTTGCGGCATTGGGCGTGGATCTCGACGGCGCCACCGAGCAACTGCAGCGCGAGGGACTCGAGAAGTTCGCGGTCCCGTTCGATCGGTTGATGGCCACGCTCGAGACCAAAAAGGCCTCGCTGGCGGGCCTGGCGCTGGAGTCGGCCGGACCGGCCGAATGACGCGACAGAAGCTCCCGAGGATGGAGCTCGAGCTCGGTGACATCGGCGGGCAAGTCAAGCAGAGACTGGCCGAGTGGCAACAGGCCGATGTACTCAGGCGGTTCCGGGACCAGGACCCGACGTTGTGGGTCGGCGACCATGCCGCGATCGCCGATCGCCTCGGCTGGCTGAGGCTGCCTCAGAACGCCTGGCTGGCCGGTCTGGACGCGATGCTGGCGGGCGCGGCAGAGGCGCAGCGGCTGGGCGTCGAAGAGACGATCCTGATCGGCATGGGGGGATCGAGCCTCGCGCCGCTGGTGCTGGAACGAGTGTTCAAGCCGAAACGAGGAAGGCTCAGGGTCATCGATTCGACCCATCCCGACGGCGTGCGGGAAGTGGTCGACTCGCTGCCTCCGGAGGGGTTCCAGTTCATCGTCTCGTCGAAGTCCGGCACGACGCTCGAGACGCGCGTCCTAACCGAGGTGCTCTACCACGCCGCGAAGCGGTGGGTAGCACAGCCGGGCTCGCATTTTCTGGCGATCACCGATTCCGAGACTCCGCTCGCGGACCTGGCTGCCAGGCGGGACTACCGCAGGGTGTTCAGCGCCCCCTCGAATGTAGGCGGTCGATTCAGCGCGCTGTCGGTGTTCGGCCTGGTGCCGGCGGCGATGGTCGGCATCGACCCGGAGAGGCTGCTCCGCAGCGCCGCGGCCATGGAGGACAACTGCCTGCGTGGCCCGGTGAGCGTCGGGCTCGAGCTGGGCGCCGCCCTCGGCGAGCTGGCTCTGGCTGGCCGTGACAAGTTGACCTTCCTGACCTCGCCTGGCGTGGCGGCCTTGCCGCTATGGATCGAGCAACTGGTCGCCGAAAGCCTCGGCAAGGACGGCAAGGGTATAGTCCCGGTGTGTGGCGAACCGCGGGGCGACGCGGACGTCTACGGCGAGGATCGCGCCTTCGTGGGCATCGCTCTGGAGGGTGAAGAGGGGCCGCTGGGAGAGTTTCTAAAGACGCTCGCGCAACGCGGTCATCCAACGATCCGGATCGTGCTGCGCGACCGCTACGATCTCGGAGCGGAGTTTTTTCGCTGGGAAACCGCGGTCGCCGCCACAGCGATGGTCCTCGAGGTCGATCCCTTCGATCAGCCCGACGTCGAGGGCGCCAAGGCCGAAGCCCGAAAATTGCTCGAGGGCGAGCGCGTTCCGGGCCGCGTTCCGGGCGTCGTCTCGGCGAGCCAGCGCGACCGGTTGGCGGAAATCGTCAAGATCTGGACGGGCTGGGCGGGGGCCGGCGACTACTTTGCGATCCTCGCCTACATGCCGCCCTCGCCCGAGAACGACCTCGAGCTGGCTGGGCTTCAGCGCAGGGTGCGGGATGTCACCGGCGTCGCGACCACGGCGGCATACGGTCCCCGCTACCTCCATTCGACCGGCCAGCTCCACAAAGGAGGGCCGAACACCGGGGTCTTCCTGCAGATCGTGCCATCGCCCCATACCGATTTTCTGGTGCCCGACGAGCAGACCTCGTTGGGCGGTGTCATCGCCGCGCAGGCCGATGGCGACGCCGCCGCCCTCCAGGCGGCCGGGCGCCGAGTGGTTCGAGTCGATCTGGAAACCAGCGGCAGGCAGGGACTCTGGATGCTGCGGCAGCTGGTGGCACGCTAGCGGCAGTGGCCGGCCGGGCAGTCGAGGTCGTGATCGCCCCGCCGCCGGCTTCGCTGTCCGGGCGGCGACCGAGATCGAGGCGCTAGCAGCCCGTGGTAGAAGTCCAGATGGTCGCGCGACAGGGTCTTTCGGTACACATGCAAAGCACGAGGAGGAGTCGATGCGGGGACATCGAGGACGACGAGTAATGAAGCAGGTGTACCGTAACCCCCTGTCGCCCTACGGGTTGCGGAGGCAAGAGACCGTCTGCTTCGTTGCCGCTCCGCGACGATGCTCCGGCATCGCCTGTGTCGCGTCGCCTGGCATCCGGTCCCTTGGCTCTCGCAACGCGGCCTTCTCGACTTCTACCACGGGCTGCTAGAGC
>JBHHWO010000085.1:0-20054 GCA_046756565.1 Thermoanaerobaculia bacterium
CCGGGTCAGGGCTGAAATTCGATGGTCACCGAGGTCCAGCCTTCGACCGCCTCGCCGGCTTGCGTCGCTGGCTGCCAGCGAGACCTCTTGACCGTGGTCAGCGCGGCGGTATCGAAGCCGTTGCCGACTTTCTCGCCGATGATCTCGGCCTCCTTGACCTTGCCGTTGATGCCCACGAGCACCCGTACGCGGACCCGGGCCGAGAGGCCGAGTCTGCGCGCCTGGATCGGATAGGTCTGGCTGCCCAGCCGGAGCAGCTTGGGAGCGATCTTGACGACGGCCTTGGGGGGCTGCGCTGGCTCCGCTGGCTCCGAATGAGCGGCAGCGGCCTCGACCGGCTCCGTCCGAGCGATCTCGGGCTCCGGTCGTGTCACGGCGGGTGGCTTCGCAGGGGGTGGTCTCTCGGCCCCTGGAGGCGGTGCGCTCTCGGTTGCCCGGGGCTGGTCGTCCGTGGTGCCAGGACCGACCGGCCGATCGGCGTCGGTCCGGACGTCACTCGCGCTCGCCGGAGTGACCTGGCCGGGGACCTCCTCGGCCGGGGAGCGCTCCGGGACGCTGTTGGCTGCGACCGGGGAATCGGCCTCAGAATCCGCAGAAGGGCTCGGAACGGTCGTAGTGGTCTCGTCTGGCGCCGCCTGCCTCTGTCTCTCCTCGGCCTCCGCACGGAGGATCTCGAGCTTCTTTTCGTACTCCGCCTTGAGGTCGCGCTCGATTGCTTGCGCCCGCTCCGAGACCAGACGCTCGAGCTCGTCCGAGGTCGATGCCGGGGGCTCGAGCTCTCCGTGCACGACTTCCGTCAGTAGCAACGTGTCGGTGCTCCCGGCCGGCGGGGCGGCAACCGCTACCGGATCCGGATCTGCGGCGACGGCCTCGGTGCTTGCGGTGTTCCGGCGAGCTTCCACGGGCCGTTCGGGCGTCGCCAAGGGTTGGCTGGGCTCCACACCTTGTGAGCTACTCGAGCCCAAGATCAGGAACGCGGCGAGCGCGATGCCCCCGACGATCGCCGACGCTGCGAAACCGATCCAGAATGGCTGTGCGCCGACGCTGTCGTCGTCGTCCGGAGCTACGTCGGGTACTGCATCGACTGGCGTTTCGAGCGACTCCTCCAGGGGCGCGGCGCCTCCAGCGGCCGCCGTCGATTGCTCCGGCTCGGCCAGTTCCTCCACCCACGAGTTCTCGGACGACACTTCGGCGGTCTCCTCGACCGCCGTCGGCTCCTCGCCGGCGCTCGCCGGTCCGGTCACCTCGGAGCCGGTTTCGGCCGCGAGCTCGCTTTCGGTCTCTCGGCTGAGTAGGAACCCCTTTTCTTGCTTGAGATTCTGCACGTCCTGCTCGAGCCGGTCGCGCATTATCGTGTGCATCAGGAAGGCGAGATTGAATGTGGTCGGGTTGTACTCGCCGGTCAGAATCAGTCGCCCGAGGTCCTGCTGCCACTCGAGGACGTTGGTGATTCGGCTCGCCCGCGGCGCAAAGCTGCCCTCGAGCAGCATCCCGAGGTCCTCGGAGGCCGGCTCACCCGTAGCCTGCACCATCAGCTCATCGAGGTTCGACTCGCCGGCAGAGTAGGGCTCGCCGCTGACCAGCTCGAAAAGGATCGAGCCCAATGAGTAGACATCGTCCTGGTTGGCGGCGGCTTCTCCAGCCCGGCACTCCGGCGCCAGGTAGGCCGCGTAGGCGGCTTCCGTCGCCAGCTGTTCGCGCAACGCTCGGCCGGTCTCGAATCCGAGCACCTTGACGCCGCCTTCGTTGGACAGCAGAACCGCATCCGGGGTGACGAATGAGTGCAGGACCGGACTGCCGTTGTGCTCGACGCGACGGGCGGCGGCCAGCGCCAGAGCGATTCGCTCGGCAATGAACAGGGCTTGATCGAACGGCACGGGAAAGGACCTGTCGCGGGCCACGCTCAGAAACGCGGACAGAGTGGTGCCGAGCTCGAAATCGTAGGCCGCGTAGGGCACGCCTGCCACGTCACCGATTCCGACGCCGCGAGCGATGTGAGGATCCTTGACCCTGGCTTGGAGCTGAGCCGCGTCCTCGAGCGTGGCCGCCATGCGGCTGCCGTCGATGTCAGGCCCATCGAAGACCTCGAGACGGACTACCCGATCGATGGTACGGCCTCGGGCGACACCCGCTCTATAGCTGGTTCGGTAGCCGTTGGCCTCACTCTCTCGAAAGAGGAGAAAACCACCGAACTGCCTGGGCTGATCCCCCGAATGCTCCATCGCCCTAGGAGGCGCCTGTTCGCGAGCCAACTCCATGGGCCTTTGGTAACGAATCGGGCCGGTGGAGTCTATGCAATGCGTCACCCTACTGCTGCCCGCGTTCCTCGGCCCACCGCCTTTGCCAGTACAGCTTCTGCCACTGATACACGTTTCGGTTGTGCTCTTGGAGAGTGGTCGCGAACACGTGCGTTCCGTCGTTTCGGCTGACGAAATACAGGTAGGGCACCTCCGCCGGGGCCGCGGCAGCCTCGAGACTTGCCAGCCCCGGCGAGCAGATCGGGCTCGGAGGCAGGCCCTTCACGCGATAGGTGTTATAGGGCGAGTCCATCTCCAGGTCCCTACGGCGGAGGTTGCCGTCCCAACGGCCTTCGCGCTTGAGCGCGTAGATGATCGTAGGGTCGGAGTAGAGACCCATTCCGCGGGCCAGGCGGTTTGCGTAGACGCCGGCGATGATCAGGCGTTCGCCGTCTGCCAGCGCCTCTTTTTCCACGATCGACGCCAGGGTCACGAGCTCTCGCGGAGACAGGTACTCGGTTTCGGAACCCACCAGAGCAGTAGCGTCGGCGAAGCGTGCGCGAAAGGTCGCAACCATCGTATCGACGATGCTCGCCTCACTGGTACCGCGTGAGAATGCGTAGGTGTCCGGAAACAGGTAGCCCTCTAGGTCCCCAGCTTCGGCGTCGAAGTCCGAGATCCGGTCCGGAGAGGACATCTCCGAGATAAAGGCGTCGTAGACGCCGAAGCCCGAAACCGCGAGATGCTCGGCGATCTCCTCGTAGGTCAAGCCCTCGAGGACCGTGACCTGATGGGTCAACACCTCGCCTCGGGTGATCTTTTGAAGCACCTCGATTGCCGAAGCCGGACCCCGGAAGCGGTACTCTCCGGCGATCAGCACAGGGTCCTCGAGTCGGTACTTCCAGTACAGGCGGGCCAGCAGCGGCCGAGTCAGGACACCTGCACGATCCAGTTGGTCGAGGCTCTCGCGAACCGAGGCGCCGGCCGGGATCGTCACGACGATTTCCTCCCCTGCGAAGCCCTGGTACGGCGCTTCGAGCTGTCGAATACCCAGGTAGAAGCCGGCCGCCAGGGCGATACCGGCAAGGGCCGCGAGGCCCACGAGGAGCTTTACCGCGGTCGCGAGGTGACGAGTGACGGGCATCGTTTGCCTCTGCGGCCTAGGCTCCGGCCTCGGCGCGTCTGTCGAGCACCTCTTGGAGGAGGATCTGGGCGGCAACGGCGTCGACGCGCGCGCGGCGCTGAGCCGGGCCATAGCCTGCCCTACGCAGCCGAGCGTCCGCCTCTCGACTGGTCAAGCTCTCGTTGACGGTCTCGATGGGCACGCCCACGGTTTTCTCGAGTTTTCGCGAGAAGCTCTCGACGCGCTTGGCCTGATCGCCGACGGAGCCGTTCAGATTGCGGGGCTCTCCAATCACGATGAGCTCGACCGATTCCTCCTCGATCAGTGACGCGAGATCCTGGATTACCTGGACGTCGGAGCGGCGCTCGAGGGTCCTCAACGGCATGGCGTAGCGGCCATCGAGGTCCGAGATTGCGAGACCCACGCGCTTTTCTCCGAAGTCGATCGCGAGCGCTTTCACCGGCCTAATCTCTCCCTCGTCACGGCTTCTGTCAACAGACCGAGGCGCCTGTCGTTGTGCTAGGATTTCGGCTTCTTGGCGGAGGATATTCGGGCGGACAGCACTTCTTCAGCCCGACCGCAAAATTGAACATGACGATGCGCGAGGTTGTGATCCTGAGCGCTGTGCGGACGCCGATCGGCGCCCTCCAGGGCGACCTGTCCTCGCTCAGCGCACCTCAGCTGGGGGCTGCGGCTCTCAGGGGCGCAATCGCCGCGGGCGGCGTGGCCCCAGAGAGCCTCGAGCAGGTGTATCTGGGGTCGGTGCTGACCGCCGGAGTTGGCCAAGCGCCGGCCCGGCAGGCAGTTCTGGGCGCGGGCTGTCCCGACGGCACCGGCGCCGTGACCGTTGGTAAGGTGTGCGGCTCGGCAATGAGGGCGGTTATGTTCGCGGCGAACGAGATCCGCTGTGAGGATTTCGATCTGGTCGCGGCCGGCGGAATGGAGAGCATGAGTCAGGCTCCATATCTGTCATCCAACGCCAGGGCCGGGCTGCGGCTGGGCCATGGCAAGCTGATCGACTCGATGATTCACGACGGTCTCTGGGATCCGTACAGCGACCAGCACATGGGCAACTGCGGGGAGCTCTGCGCACGGAAGTACTCTTTTTCTCGCGAACAGCAGGACGAGTTCGCGGCCGAAAGCTATCGTCGAGCTATTCAGGCGCAGGAGGACAGGTCCTTCGCTGCGGAGACGGTCGCCGTGGCGGTGCCGCAGCGCAAGGGTGATCCGAAGCTCGTAACCCGGGACGAAGAGCCCACGCGAGCGGACCTGTCCAAGATGCCCAAGCTCCGACCCGCCTTCGACAAGGAAGGCTCGATCACCGCGGCGAACGCCAGCAAGATCAACGACGGCGCCGCGGCGCTGGTGCTGACCACTGCCGAGAACGCCCAGAAACTGGGAGTGACACCCCTGGCCAGGATCGTGGCTCACGCGTCCCACGCGCAGGCACCCGAGTGGTTCACGACCGCACCGGCGACCGCAGCACGGCGAGCGGTCGAGCGGGCCGGGTTGAAGGTCGAAGACATCGATCGGTGGGAAGTCAACGAGGCCTTCGCCGTGGTCGCGATGGCGTTCATGAACGATCTCGGACTTCCCGTCGACAAGGTCAACGTCCACGGTGGTGCGGTGGCACTCGGGCACCCGATCGGGGCGTCCGGCGCCCGGATTCTGGTGACTCTGCTCCACGCCATGGCCGCGCGCGACGACCGACTCGGCTGCGCTGCGATCTGCCTGGGTGGCGGCGAAGCGACCGCGATCGTGGTCGAGAGATCTGGATGAGCCTGCTCCGACGCGCCATCGTCCTGCTGCTGATCGGCGCGGTGCCGGTCGCGGCTCAGGATATGACCGAAGGCCTGGAGCCGGCGCTGGCAACCGGCGAGAGCGAAGCTCCGAGCGAGGAGCTCGACGCTGGCGATCAGGGAGCGGAAGATCCCGGGTCCTCCGCCGACGGCGAAGAGGACGAAGAGCCACCCCCGGTCGACCGGATCACCTTCTCGCTGCCGTTCTCGGACGAGAGTGGTGGCGGTCTGGCGACCGGAACCGCCGGAACCCTCGACTACCTGCGCCGGGATTTCGTCGTTGCCTCCGACGCGGTCGAGTTCAACTACCAGACGCTCAAGCTACAGGCTGAGATCGTGTCCGTGGATCTCGAATCCAAGGAGCTGACCGCCGAGGGTCGAGTGATCATGGACGAGGGCCCTCGGCGGTTGTCCGGGGAACGGCTGGTATTCGACCTCGAGACCAAGCAGGGAACACTTTACGAAGCGCGTGCGTTCATCGACCCGGATGTCTACTTCGAAGGAACCGAGATCGCGAAGGTCGGAGACGATCTGTACACGGTGACAGACGGAACCATGACGTCATGCAGCGAGGATCGGGTTCCGGACTGGAGCTTCAGGCTCGGTCAGGCGAAGGTCAGAGTCGATGGCTTCGCCCGAGTCAAGAACACGCGGATGCGCGTAAAGAAGATGCCGTTTCTGTACCTGCCGTACATGGCCTTTCCGACCCAAGGTGGCCGTGTGCCGGGCTTTCTGTTCCCGAACCTGGGCTACTCGTCCAGCCGGGGCGCGGTTCTCGGACTGGCCTGGTTTCAGCCCTTCGGCGATAGCTACGACACCACGATCTACGGTGATCTCTATGGCGAGAACTACACCGGCCTCGGCGCCGAGTTCCGGTACGCGCCGAGCGCGGTCACCAGCGGGACCTTCCGGGGGTTCGCGATCGACGATCCGATCGAAAACGATATCCGCTGGAAGGCATCGTGGCGGCACTCCAGCAACGACCTGCCCCTGGGCATGCGGGGAGTGGTCAATTATCTGGACTTTTCCGATTTCAACTTCTTTCGCGACTTCGAGCGCAACTTCAACGACGTAACGATCCGGACGCTCTACTCGGCGGGCTTCCTCTCGGGCAACTGGGGCTCTCACTCGCTGAACGTGCTGGCCGATCAGCGCGAGACCTTTCTCAACGCAAGGACGACCGTCACGCTCCGGCAGCTGCCTGAGGTCGAGTACCGGCTGCGTCCCACCCGCCTCGGCAGGCTGCCGCTCTACTTGAGCATTCTGGGATCGGTGAATCGCTTCGAAGTCGAGCGCGGTACGTTTCTCCAAGCCAACTACTCCCGAGCCGACTTCCTGCCGACGCTGACGCTGCCGATCAGCACGGTCCCTTGGCTGTCTTTTTCGCTGGCGGCTTCGGGGCGCTCCACCTGGTATGAGGACAGTCTCAGCGAGACCGGAAACCAGTTCAGTGGCGAGTCCTTGACCCGCACCTTCCCCTCCGCTACGGCGTCCCTGATCGGGCCTTCATTCTCGAAGATTCTGGACAGGCGCATGGGGCGATTCGGCAAGTTCAAGCACATCATCGAGCCGCGCTGGGCCTACCTGCGGGTGGACGAGTTTGACGAGCAGAACCGGGTGCCGCTGTTCGACGAAGTGGATCGTCTGGTCAATCGGGAGGTCTTTTCGCTCGCGCTCGTGAATCGCGTCCTGGCGAAACCTGCGGACGAAGCTCTCGGGGGAGCACGAGAGATTCTCTCGTTCACGCTCTCTCAGCAGTACAGCTTGCGGGACGAGCAACCCTTCGAGCGTTCTTCCGAGGGAGCGTTCGGAAAGAAGTCGCCGATCTCGGCGCTTTTGCGTTTCAACCCCACCGACCGTGCCAGCCTCGAAGCTAGGGCCTCGTATAGCGCTCTCTTCGACCGGCTGCGCTCGGCGTCCCTTCTTGGTGGCATGCGCTTCGGCAACCACGGACTCTCGGCGAGCTGGGTGACGTCTTTCGATCCCGAGCTCGGGACCACCCGGTCCCATCAGGTCCGGCTCAACACCGATCTCACGCTGGTTCGCAATCACCTTCGGATGCAGAATCAGGTCAACGTGAATCTCGTAACCGGTGTCATCCAGCAGCATCGGCACATTCTCTACTACACGTCCCAGTGCTATGGTGTGCGCTTCGAGTTTCGGCAACTGGAAACGCCGAGCCGTCGGGACCGCGACATCAGGCTCGGGATCTCCTTGAAGAACATCGGCAGCTTCCTCGATCTCAACTCCGGCGAGTCGGAGCGCCTCTAGCACCCCGCCCTCGACCGGTGCCCGCACGAAGTCTTGCGCATTCTGATCACCGGCGTTTCGGGGTTCCTGGGCAGGCATCTCGCATCGACTCTGCTGACCGATGGCCACGAGGTCTTCGGCCTCGGGCTCGCGGATGGCGGCACTGCTGGGGTCGTTGAGGAGCACGTCGACGTTCTCGACCGCTCGGCTCTGCAGGCGGCGATTCGCAGAATCGATCCGGCCAGCGTCGTCCACCTGGCGGGCTTGAGCCACGTCGGCGAGTCCTGGGTTCGAATGCCGAGCTACTTCGCCGTCAACGTCATGGGCGCTGAGAACGTGGTTGCGGCGGCCGGCGACCGACAGGTGATCCTGGCTTCGAGCTGCGAGGTCTACGGCGCGGTTCCGGAGGACGAGCAGCCGATTGCTGAAGATCGCCCGCCGGCGCCGCGCAATCCGTACGGCCTGACCAAGGCCGCCGCCGAGCGGTTCGTGCTCGGCGCCGGCGGCCTGGTCGTGCGCATGTTCAATCTCGTCGGCCCGGGCCAGAGCTCGGAATTCGCGCTACCTAGCTTCGCCGCGCAGCTTGCCGCGCAGTGCTCCGAAGCTTCCGCAACTCTGTCGGTCGGCAATCTCGAAGCCCGCCGGGACTTCGTCCACGTGGCCGATGCGGCAGACGCATTCGTGATTCTCCTCCGGGACGGGGCCCGCGGCGAGATCTACAACCTGGCCAGCGGCGACCCCGTTTCCATAGAGGATGCTTTGAACGAGCTGATTCAGGTTGCCGACATGGCAGTGACCGTTCGTGTCGACCCGGCCCGGTTGCGGCCGGTCGATGTTCCACTGGTTTGCGGGACGGCTTCGAATCTCGAAGCTCTGGGTTGGACGGCTCGTAGGGGCCGGGTGCAAGGACTCGAAGATCTCTGGCGAGCGACCGTGAGTGCCACCACCGATGCGTCAACCTGAGCCGAAGCGCTCGTCGAGCAGGCTTGGGTTGGGCTTCATGAGCCGGTGGTGACCGCCGAGCTCGCGAGCGACCGGACCGTCTCGCCCAGGACCGCCACTGCCTGTTGAATCTGCTGGTCCGACAGATAGGGTGCGGGCCCCAGCCGCAGCGTCGTCCCTCGGCTGTCGGTGAACACGCCGGCTCCCTTGAGGGCTCGCTGGACCTGGCCCGCTATCGGCGATGTGAGAGCCATGAAGCCGGCGGTGTCGGCGAGATGCTGGTTCCGATCGCGCTGCATCAACTCGGGATCCAGGTCGAGCTCGTCGAAGGCCAGGCGCAGGAGCCCGATCTGGTGCTGGCTGATCTCTCGCAGAAGTGGGGGCTCGAGGTGTTGCTGCTCGAAGTAGGCGAAAACCTCGGCCGCGCGGTAATGGCTCGTGGGATCGTAGGTGGCGCCGGCAAAGCGGTCGTGACCCGAGGCATAGCGAACGCCGCCCGGGACTCTCTCCTCGGTCAGGTCGCCGAATTCGGCGAACCAGCCGGTTGCGATCGGTCGCAGCTCACAGTCTTTCGGGAATCTCAGGAAAGCGTTGCCCTCGCCGAGTTGGCAGTACTTGTAGCCGGCTGAGACCACGAAAGCGTCGCCGAGCCCACGCTCGGCCAGTGAGAACGGGACCACATTCAGCTGATGATAGGCGTCGAGGACCAGTGCGGCTCCGTGCTTGCGACAGGCCTCGGCGGCCGGAGACAGATCGCCGGCGATGGCCGCGGTATCGAAGAACACGGTCGATGTATAGACTGCCGCGGTTCGGTCGCATACCTCCCGAGCGAGGCGATCGCCGACCGAGCTCGCCGGCAGCGACGGGACCCTAACGACCTCGATTCCTTCCTCCTCCCAGCGCGCGAGCTGGCGCGCCATCGAATAGAACTCGCTCGCGGTGGTCACGATCTTGGGCCGTTCGGCGAGCTGCAGTGCCGAGAACAGCTTGATCAGCAGGTCGTGGGTCGAAGCCGCCAGCGAATAGAGGCCGCCGGGGTCGTCGAGCAGCCTGCGGTAGCCGTCCCGGACGCGATCCGCCTCTGCGAAGGCTCGCTGCCATTTGTCGTCGACCAGGAGAGCGGCGTCTTCCCAGGCGCGCTGTTGGCCCTCGAAGCCGCAATCCGGCCAGGCCTGGTGGGAATGGCCGGAGAGCAACAATCGCTCGGCGACACGAAAACGGCTGTAGTCCTCAGCCAGGGGGTTGGGATGAACGCGAAAGTCCTCGACTCGTCGCGGTCGATCGCGGGCTCGACGCATCGCCTTCGTCACAGGCGGGCCCGAATCGCCCACAAGTCGGGGAACAGAGGCTGGAAGAGCGTCGTGCGCAGATAGGCGGCGCCTGCCGAGCCGCCGGTTCCGGGTTTGGTCCCGATCGTACGCTCGACCATCTTGACGTGCCGGTACCGCCATTCCTGTAGTCCCTCGTCGAGGTCGACCAGGCGCTCGCAGATGGTGGACGACAGGTGGTCATTCCGATAGATGCCCACCAACAGATCCTGCAGCTCGGCGGACTCGCATAGGGGCTGAGTCAGATCACGCTCGAGTAGCTCGGACGGAACCGGGTAGCCGCGGCCGGCGAGAAAGCGCAGGAAGGAATCGAACACCGTCGGGCTGTCGACCAGCTCGCGTAGTCTCTTTCCCCCCGGGCTGTCGGCCGGGTGATGCTCGACCATCGCGCTCCGCTTGTGGCCCAGCCGGAACTCGAACTCCCGAAACTGCGAGGACTGAAATCCGCTGGCCGACTCCAGCCGCGAGCGAAACGAGCTGAAAGAGACCGGACTCATCGTCTCGAGCACGTCGACTTGAGCGACCATGATCTTGAGAATCGTCAGAATGCGTTTGAGCGTCGCCAGCGCGTCCTCGGCTTCGTCCGCCTCCAGCATCCGGCAGGCGAAGTCGATCTCGTGGTTGATTTGCTTGAACCACAGCTCATAGATCTGGTGTATGACGATGAACAGCGTCTCGTCGTGCTCCGGACCCTCTGAGAGCGGCTGCTGGAGCTCGAGCAGCTCGTCGATCTTGAGATAGCTCGTGTAGGTGAGCGGCTTGCCGCCGCCGGCCGGATTCGTCAAGACTCGGCTAGATGGGTTTGAACAGCGCCAGGAATGCGGCGACGGCGCCCAGAAGCGGCATGACCACGAGGTACGGTAGTCCCAGGCTCTGCTTTCGAAGCGGCAGCATGGCGATGCCGCCGATTACGAACCAGAGAGCCACCTTGGCCCAGACCCAGGCCTGGAAGCCGGTACCGATCTTGGCAATCAGCCCGAAGCCGCTGATGAAGATGAAAGCCAGCGTCAAGCCGTGGATGGCCGCCACCCAGATGCGGCCGACGTTGTTCTGTTTGGTGCCACCGTTAGCGCCATAGAGGGCCACACCGCCGATGGTCGTGAACAGAAACAGGATGCTGGCGATATGAATCAGCTTGTAGGCGGCGTATGACATTCCCGGCTCCTTTTTCGACGGCGGAGAGAGTATTTCATGCCGCTGGAGCTGCTGGTGGCTAGTGTCCTGTCCCAGTGGTTCGGTGCATAAGGCTCGAGGTCATGGTGTGCGCTGCCAAGGCGCCCACGACGCAAGCATAGCTGGGCCTATGTTGAGGAGTGGCAACGCCGGCAGCGTGCAGAAAGGCCCGAGATTTGTGTAGCGAATCACTGGGACAGGACACTAGAAGGAGCCGGCTTATTTCAGGCAGCGACGCACGTACGGGCCGACCGTAAGGCCCTGAACCACGATCGAGAACACCACGATGGAATAGGTCACCGCGAGCAGGATCTCGCGGTGTGCAAGTGGCTCACCGCCGAGGAACTTCGGGATGGAAAGGGCCAGCGCCACCGAGATGCCGCCGCGTAGACCGCCCCAAGTCAGAATCTTGGCGGCGTGCGGTGTGAAGCTGCGGAACCGCCGCCGGATCGCGATCGGGACGCCCACCGAAACGAATCGCACGGCAAGCAGACCCGGGATCATCAACAGCCCGGCGACGAGGAATTCCCGGTTGAAGCGCAGCACCAGCACCTCGAGACCGATCAGCAGGAAGAGAACGGCGTTCAGAATCTCGTCGATCAGCTCCCAGAAGGTGTCGATGTGACTGCGGGTGGCATCCGACATCGCGATCTCGCGGCCGTGATTGCCGATAATGAGCGCGGCGATGACCATCGCGATGGGGCCGGAAAGATGAAGACGGCTGGCGAGGGCGTAGCCCCCCGCCACGAGTGCCAGCGATATCAATACTTCGAGATGGTAGTTGTCGATCGTATACAGAAGATAGAAGGCCAGAAGACCCAGGACGAGGCCGATGAGAGCGCCTCCCACGGCCTCGAGCGCGAAGAGCTTGGCGATGTCGCCGGCCGACATGCCGGCGGCCGCCTGGTCGGAGGTGCCGCGGTCCTCCTCGGACCTCTCTCCGGCGCTTTCGACTGCCGAGACCACCGCCGCGGGTTCTGCCGTGCTGTGCCGTGCCGTCGGAGCATGGCCCGCACCGCCGAATCCGATCACCCCAGCGATGGCCAGGAAGACCACCACGCCGACGCCGTCGTTGAACAGGGACTCGCCGGTGATCTTGGTCTCGAGAGACTTCGGTGCGCCCAGGCTCTTCAGGATTCCCATCACGGCTATCGGATCGGTTGGCGAGACAATGGCTCCCAGGAGAAGACAGTAGAGGAAAGGCACGCTCAGATCGAGGAGCCGGTTGAAGATGATCCAGGCCACGCCGCCCGCAAGGGCGGTCGAAAGCAGGATTCCCACTGTCGCCAAAAGCGCGATCACCCACTTCTGCTCGCGCAGGTCGGCGAGGTTGACGTGAAGCGCTCCGGCAAAGAGAAGAAAGCCCAGCATGCCGTGCATGAGCGTTTGGTTGAAGTCGATCGACTCGAGCAGCCCCCGTGCGGCCTCGAAGACCGGCGGCGAGAACTCTCCCACCCAGATCAGAACGAGCGAGGTGACCAGCGCCATGACCATCAGGCCGATGGTGGTGGGGAGCTTGAGGAAGCGGTGATTGAGATAGCTGAAGGCCGCAGCGAGGGTGATCAAGGCGGCGAAGATCTCGAAGAAGGTCATCGCAGGCGATTGTAGCCTCGGGGACACCATTCCTTGGTGTCCTCTCCCGACTGGTCTTCGAAGCGCTTGGCCGTGGTAGCGATAGACCTACCTGGCGGCCGTCTTCCCCGCTCTGTCATCCTGAGCGCAGCGAAGGATCCCTTGTCGCTGGCGAGCGCAACTCCGTGCTTCCTCATAGCGATTGAGGGCCGCCGGTGCCTCCTTCCGCTCGCGCGGAGAAGCTTCGCTCCACGAAGCGCCGCGCTCGAAGGTGAAGAAACTACCGGTCGGATCGACCGCTGCCGGTTTCGCGTGGCCTACTACCTCGCAGAGATCGAGGAAGTGCTGCTGTGATGCCGAGGTCTCCTTGAGTCTCGACCTTCTCCCGTTTGGCGATGAATTCCGCCACGTTCATTTGGCCGCGAGAACCTGCCGAGCCTATCGTTCTTCTTGCGACCGCCGGACGTCGGGGACGAAGAACCGCAGCAACAGTATGATCGGCACTGTGCCTGAAGGGCCGGCCGCGAGCCCCTTGCGAGCGAGGTCCTCCGAGCGAGAAGGCGGCACCGGCGGCTTACTATCGGTTCGTGGTACCGCAGAGATGCGGTCGACAGAGGGATTCTTCGCTGCGCTCAGAATGACGTAGCGAAACACCGGTCGGCAGGGACGTTAACTGCTACGGGCAGCGGGTGCAGCCGTCGGCTTCGAGAACTAGTCGGGAAGGGGACACGAAGGAATCGTGTCTTCGCCTACCCGAGGAACCCGCGGCTCCAGTAGTCCGAGAGCGTCAGCCCGATCAGGATCGCGAGCCACAGGAAGCCGGCGACGATCGAGAGCTTGGTCATGGGCGAGCTGTGGCGCACATGCATGAAGATCAGCACCACCAGCGTTGCCTTGATCACGGCGATTGTGAGCGCCACGACGTCGTTGTACGCGCCGAGATCGACGAAAGCGGCTCCTACGGTGAGCGCGGTTCCCACCATGAGGGCCAGGAAGACCAGGATGTAGGCCCGGACGGAGGTCGCCGCTCCACTCGGAGATTCCCTCATACGCCACCACTCCTTCCGAGCAGATAGAGCAACGGAAACAGGAAGATCCAGACGATGTCGACGAAGTGCCAATAGAGGCCGACGCCTTCGACCAGGTTGTGGTTCTCCGGTGTGAACCTGCCGCGACCGGCGAGGACTGCGAGCCAGATCAGGAGTCCGATCCCGACGATCATGTGCAAGGCGTGGAGCCCGGTCATCAGGAAGTAGAGATTGAAGAACATGTGAGCCGAGCTCGCCATCTCGGCCGGGAAGTGCGAGGCGTCGAACCCGGGTCCCGGCACCAGGTGCTCGTGGAACTTGTGGCTGTACTCGATGGCCTTGACGCCCAGGAAGACGGCGCCCAGAACGATCGTTCCGATCACGAAGCCGACGGTCGCCTTGCGCCGTGCACCGGAAGCCGCCCACACGGCCAAGGCCATGGTCAAGCTCGAGCCGATCAAGACCGCCGTGTTGAAGGCTCCCCAGCCGATCGAGAGCTCGTTCGAAGCCAGGGCGAAGGCATCCTGGTGGGCGGTCCGGTACACCACGTACGCAGTGAAGAGCCCGCCGAAGAACATGACCTCGGTGATCAGGAAGACCCACATTCCAAAGAACGACGCTTCCTGCTGCTGCTCGTGGCTGTCCCAGTGGTGGGCGAGACCGGCTGCGTGGGTCACGTCAGACATGGCCTGTTTCCTTGGGTTCGGTCGTGCTCTCTGGCACCGACCACGCGGGCATGCCTTTGGTGTACTCGTAGGCCTCCCAGTCCACTGTCGGTGGAGTGTCGAAGTTGAAGGTCGGCGGTGGCGACGGAGTGGTCCACTCGAGGCCGACAGCGCCGAAGGGATTGGCGCTCGCCCGCTTGCCGTAGCGCATCGACCAGATGAAATAGACGACCGGAATCAGGTACCCGACGCCCAGAATCGTGGCGCCCGCCGACGACATGACGTTGAGCACCTGGAAGTCTTCCGGATAGGTGTAGTAGCGGCGCGGCATTCCCAGATAGCCGAGCAGGAACTGCGGGAAGAACGTCAGGTTGAAGCCGACGAAGATCACGATGGCCGAGAACTTGGACCAGAAAGCCGGATAGAGCCGGCCGGTCATCTTGGGCCACCAGAAATGCAGGCCGCCCAGGAATCCCATGATCGCGCCGCCCACCATGATGTAGTGGAAATGGGCGACCACGAAGTAGGTGTCGTGAACGTGGATGTCGATGCCTAGGGTGGCGAGCATGACGCCAGTTAGGCCGCCGATGGTGAAAAGTCCGATGAAGCCCAGAGCGTAGAGCATCGGCGTGTCCCAGGACACCGACCCTTCGTAGAGAGTCGCGGTCCAGTTGAAGACCTTTACCGCAGAGGGCACCGCCACTAGCATCGACAACACGGAGAAGATCATCCCTGCATAGGGAGACTGGCTGGAGACGAACATGTGGTGGCCCCAGACCAGGAAGCCGAGAACCGCAATCGCCACCGATGCGAAGGAGATGATCTTGTAGCCGAAGATCCGCTTGCGGGCAAACGCAGTCACCAACTCCGAGATAACGCCCATGGTCGGCAGGATCATGATGTATACCGCCGGGTGGGAGTAGAACCAGAAGAGATGCTGGAAGAGCACCGGATCACCGCCGAGAGCGGGATCGAAAATGCCGATGTGGAACATGCGCTCGGCCGCGAGGAGAAGGATAGTGATCGCCAGAACCGGCGTACCGAGAATCATGACCAGGCTGGTCGCGTAGTGTGCCCAGATGAATAGCGGCAAGCGGAACCAGGTCAGCCCCGGTGCCCGCATGCGGTGAATCGTGACGATGAAGTTCAAGCCGGTCAGGATCGACGAGAAGCCGTTGATGAAGATCCCCAGACCCACAGCCACGACATAGGTGTTCGAGTAGGTGGTCGAGAACGGCGTGTAGAAGGTCCAACCGGTGTCCACACCGCCCTGGATCACCGCCCAAAGCGTGAACAGCCCGCCGATCGTGTATATGTACCAGCTTGCCAGATTGATCTTGGGGAAGGCGAGGTCTCTTGCCCCGATCATCAGCGGAATCAGGAAGTTGCCCAGAACCGCCGGCACCGACGGGATCAGGAAGAAGAAGACCATCAAGATGCCGTGCATCGTGAACAGGCGGTTGTAGGTGTCGGGTTGCACTAGATCCCCGACCGGAGTCGCCAGCTCGAGACGGATGAAAACCGCCATCAGGCCGCCGAGCAGGAAGAAGACGCTCACCGACATGAGATAGAGGATCGCGATCCGCTTGTGATCCTGGGTAAGCAGCCAGGAACGGACGCCATAGTCGGCGTTCAGATAGTGCTTCCTGCGGCGATCAGCCTTGGCGACCCGTGGTGCGCTCATGATCCCAGTTCCTCGGCGGACGCTTCCGACTCGGCATCCGGTGTGAGTGATTTCAGGTACCGAATCAGCTGGAGAAGCTCAGCTTCCGAGACTCTGCCCTGCGCGGTCGGCATGACGGCCATGTAGCCCTCGACGAGCTTGGCGCCGGGATTCAGGATCGACTCGCGCAGGTAGTTCTCGTCGACTAGGACCTTGCTGCCGTCGCCGAGTTTTGCCATGTGGCCGAAGACGCCGTCGAGTATGGGAGCCTGCGCTGCGCTGTCACTGCGGTGACAGGTGTCGCACGCGAGCCTCGAGAAAAGTTCCTCGCCGGTAGCGACTCGCTGAGGTTGCAGAGTCCGTCCTCCGAGCCAGGCCTCGTAGTCGCGAGGCTCCATGACCACGATCGAGCCCCGCATGAAGGAGTGCTCGGCGCCGCAGTACTCGGCGCAGAACAACCGGTAGGTGCCGACCTTGTCGGCCTCGAACCAGAGTGTCGTGTAGCGCCCTGGGAGCACGTCCATCTTGATCCGGAAAGCGGGCACGAAAAAGGAGTGGATGACGTCCTCGGAGGTCATGATGAGCTTGATCGGCTGGCCAACCGGGACGTGAAGCTCGTTGATCTCGCGCCGGCCGTCAGGGTGCTGCATCTTCCACATCCACTGCTTGCCGGTGACGTAGTACTCGACAGCGTCGGAGGGTGGCCGGCGCGCCTGGAAGAAGATCTTCGCACCCCAAGCGAACATGCCGATCAGGATCAAAAACGGAATCACCGACCAGGTGATCTCGAGCCACATGCCGGCCTTTTCCGGCGTCCCGACCTCGTCGTCGTGACGCCTCCGGTACCGGATGGCGAAGTAAAAGACCAGGACCCCGATCAGGACCGAGAAGAACGCCGTTATCCCGAGCGCCGAGAAGTAGAGGGCGTCGATCTCGCGGGCGAGCTCGGTTGCCCGGTCCGGAAACAACGGGAACGTGTCGGACCACCGGTTCATACGGCCTGCTCACGGTAGGAGCGGGAGCGCTCGCGGCGCCAGGTCAGAAAGACGAAGCCGGCGATCGCGAGAGCGGTGAGAATGCCGGTCGCGCGGACAATGCGCAGGATCGCGGCGCTGTAGCGGCCGGTCGCCGGGTCGTAGCGGAAGCAGTAGAGAAGCACCTGGTCGACCACGCTTCCGACCGAACCCTCGCCGGCGTCGACCAGGGCAAGGCGAAGATCGCGCGGCGGGTAACTCAAACCGAAAAAGAGCCGCGCAATGCGGCCGTCCGAAGTGAGTACGAAGAGCGCCGCGGCGTGGGCGAAATCGCCCGAGGCGTCGTCGCGATTGGCGGCGAAGCCGATCGAGGCGGTCATCCGGCCGATGTTGGCGTCATCACCGACCAGAAAGTGCCAGCCGGTGCCGCTGCTGTCCGGGTCGTAGTCGTGAGCCCAGCGCTTGCGCGCCTTGGCCGCCTGCTCAGGAGTCTCCGATGAATCGAAGGAAAAGACGACCACGTCGAAGTCGCGGCCGACCTCGAGCTTGAGCGTCTTGAGGCTCTTGGTCAGGGTCTCGAGGACCATGCTGCAGAGCATCGGGCAGTCGTAGTAGACGGGAACCAGTAGGGCCGGGCGTTCTCCGACGAGATCGGCCACCAGGACCGTGGTCCCCGTGGAGTCCACGAACTCGGCGTCGAGAGGTATCTGCTCGCCGAGCCGCTGCTCGATATTCACACCCTCAAACTGCTTCGGAACGCGGTCGGAGGTCTGGCCGATCGCTTTGGGGCCGGGGCCCTGTGAGGCGCCCGGTGGAATCGCAAAGCAAGGAACAGCCCAGATCAGGGTCACCAGCAATACGAACCGCTTCAATTCTCCGTCGCCTCCATGCCGTCTTCGGCCATCAGCTCGATTGCCGTCTCGATCGGTACTCGAGCGATGGCGGCCTCGCGGTCCACCCACTCGAAGGCAGACAGCTCGCGAGCCTCTTCAGCGCGCATCTGGACCAGATCTGCCTCCGGATCGGATTGCAGGTGTGGCCCGGGCGGCTGCCGCTGGAGCCGTGCCGCAGGAAGGGCCGGCGGCGCCGGATCCTGAGCTTCCAACCGGTCACGCAGAAACGACGAAGTGCCCCACATCAACGCCGCCATGCCGACGGTGATCAAGGTAAGCACGATCGCGAAACCGACGACGAAGCGAATGTTGAGCTCTCGATCCAGCGGGCCATTCATGCTTGGAGGGCCTCCTCGAGATAGGGCTCGCCGACGGGAACCAGGGCCCGTTTGCGCAGCTCACCCGCGAATGCCGCGAGCCAGAGGCCGCCGACGGCCGCCAAGGTCGTCAGGTCGAGCCAGTGGAAAGACAGATGCTCGGAAAACGCGGGACCCGCCTGCCAGACGAGATCGAGCCAGTGCATGACGAGCAGCAACACGGCCACCTTGGACAGGGCACCGATGTTCCGCTTCCGTTTGCGCGAGAGCAACAGCATGAAGGGAACCGCGAAGTGAAAAATGACGAGCGACAGCGACACCCACTCCCAGCCGTGCTGCTGTCGGTGGAGGTACCAGACCGTCTCCTCCGAGAGATTTCCCATCCAGATGATCAGGAACTGGGAGAGCCCGAAGTAGGACCAGAGCAGCACGAACGCGAAGAGGAGATTCCCGTAGTCGTGGTAGTGCTGCGGCCGATAGGCGCCCGCCATCGGTTCGCGCTTCGACAGATAGCGAACGATCAAGATCCCGAAGGCTATGGCCGAGACCGCCTGGCCGCCGATGAAATAGACGCCGAAGAGGCTCGAGTACCAATGCGGATCGAGCGACATCAGCCAGTCGACCGAGGCGAAGGTCGCGGTCAGGCCGTAAATCCCGAGTCCGGGACCGGCGATGCTCTGCATCTTGCGCACCAGGCCCGGGTCGTTGGTCTCGTCCTGGCGCCGCGAAAGCCGCAGTAGCGCCCAGCCGAAGGCGCCCCAGATTGCGAAGTAGAGGAAGGCGCGCAAGATGAAGAACTTGTTGTTGAGGTACCAGGTCTTGGTCTGGATCAAGGCGTCGGCCGCGGCCTCGGGCCGCGCCCAGACGAACAGATCGTCGAGGCCGAAGAGGACGGGCAGAAACAGAATCACCACTACCGGAAGGGTTCTCAACCCGGCCTCGAACACTCGCCTGATCATCAGGCCCCAGGCGCCACCAGTCATGTGCGATAGCAGCATTGTGCCGAAGCCGCCCATCGCGATGCCCATCCAGAACAGCCAGGCGATGAGGTACGACTGGAAGAACTGTGTCCGATCCAGGAACAGGCCGCCGGCCGAAACGGCGGCCGCGATCGCGCCCACGACGAGCGCTCGCTTGTTGAGGCCGCCGAGGGCGACGGGCGGTGCGAAACGCTCGCCGTTAGCCATGGAACGACTCCCCGGTCTCGGGCTCCGGCGCGTGCTCGGAGGAGCCGTCGTCTGCGGGCAGCGCGGCCTCGATCCGCGCCCGGTCGGCGGGGTCGAGTTCCCTGAGCGGCACGTTGCGGCTGTATTGGAGCGCCCGGATATATGCGGCGATCGCCCAGCGGTCTTCGTGAGAGACCAGCGGCGCGTAGCTCGACATCTCACCGAAGCCTCGGCTCATGACGTCGAAGAAATAGCCCACCGGCTGATCGCGCAGCCGTGCTTCGTGAAACGAGGCCGGCTGCTTGAATCCTCGCCGCACGATCATGCCCTGGCCGTTACCTGCCCGGTCGTGGCAGGGACTGCAGAAGATGTCGTACCGCTGGCGGCCCCGCTGGAGGAGCGCCTTGGATACGATAATCGGAATCTCGGCGACGAAGGAGTCACCCACGACTCCCGTGTAGTAGGCCGGGTCCTCCCGCAGCTGGCCACGCGCGACAGTGCCAACGATGGGCTCGCGGTCTGCACGTCCGTCGGCGAAGAAATCGCTAACCTCGTAGGCTTCGAGGACCGGCTGATCGTGCATGTCCTGCCGGCAGCCGACGGCCGGGGCGAGCACGATCGCCATCAGGGCGAGACCGCTGCTAGGTCGCAACTTCGGAGACCTCCACGGGTAGTTGAGCCTGGAGAAACTCGATCGTTTTCTGCTTGTCGAATGCCGGATCCCAGGCCCCGATGCACATGAAATAACGGTCGCGAGACGCGAGCGCAAATCGCTCGACGTTGAACACCGGGTGATAGGGACGTGGCAGTCCGTTGAGCGCGAACATGCCGAGCACGGTCGCGAACGTGGCCACCAGGATGGTCATCTCGAAGGTGACCGGAATGAAGGCCGGCCAACTGTTGAGCGGCCGGCCGCCGACGTTG